>NZ_JBXWOZ010000004.1:0-206404 GCF_059611145.1 Ruegeria sp. CDSB022
CTTCGGTCTCTTGTTTGCCATTCTAGGTCCTCCGTTTCCTAAACATAAAGGGGGACCAGTTCAGTTGGGGAGGCTCAGCGGCTGGGTTTTGCCGGTGCTGATCCGGGGATTGAGAAACAAATGCCGCTGCCCATCGGGCGCCGTGTTCGCGCCTGCTATGACGTGTTGTTGGAAGACCTTGAAGAGCATCCAGGCAGTGACGTCATTCATTTCCTGTTGCGCCTCCCAGCTCTGAAAAGCATCGTGCGCCGCATCCAAACCATGAGCAGGCACAAATACGCCGAAATCCGAGCCAACCTTGCGGACCGGAACGTACGCCCCATGGATCTGTTGCGCTGCAAGCTTGCCTTCTTTGGCGTCAGCAAGTTCGACCCTCGTTCGAAGCTATGGGTACGTAACACAATGTATCAGGGGGCACCGCTGATTGATGACATCGGCCAGACCTATGAAAGCTGGTGCCTGCCACTGAAACCGCAGATTGAGGAGGCACAGGCATGAAAGTATCCCGTAACAAAATGATCACCGCGCTGTCCCGCGCCTACGAAGGAGCCGGGCACGAGATCGGTGACTATGAGGACGCTGGCCAATTGGTCACTTGGTTGCAAATGGCGGGTCTGAGCGGGTTCGACCGTATCAGCCTGCCACCACGGGCCCCCAAGGGTGGAGCGACTCCGCGGTTGGTGTTCGAAAATGACGACATCGCCGTTCTTGATGCAGGTGGCGCGGATGTCTGCGAGCACGGCTCATTGGCGGCCTATCTGATGCACTCCAAGGCCAACAAGTCGGGCTTTGCGATCATCGAACTGGCCAACTGCCGCTATCCTGGTCTAATCCTGCGAAGCCTGTCGATGGTCGCGCAGTTGGGCGTGTATATCTCAGCCTATCGGAAAGATCAGGTTGGATCACACGGAGCGAGCTTTGAAAGCGGCGCGACTTTCCCGCATTACTGGCGATTGGATAATGCAGATGACAGAAAAGAAATCTCGACCGTCACTATCATCTGCACAAATCAGCCTGCATTGCTGGCGGACGCGGTGACACGTCAGGTGGAGCAACCCGAACTTCAGCGGTTTGAAATTTCGGCGGCGCAGCTAGCAGCCAACTATAACCAAGCTTTGGAACAGGGGATTGAGGTTGACCCCGGCCAATGGGACGCCCTGAACGCCGCCGCTTGGCCCATTCTCGTTCGCTCAGATACGCAATCCCGCTCAGGCGCCGGGCCCATGTGAGGCTTGGGATATGAGCCAGCGCTTGCTCCGTTTGCAAACAAAAAAATGCCGCCCCGATTGGGGTGGCGTCGGACCGGAACTCGTTCAGCATGTATTCCCGGTGAATCGGCGCTGGGTCGCCAAAGAACCTTTTGACCCTGCGCGCCATGAGCCAGGGGTAGTGCACAGAGCCAAGGTCTGATGTGCGTCAATCCTGCCGGTTATGTTCGCGGTAGCTCGGACATTCTGGCAAGGATGTCCACACCCTGCTGTTTCCAGAAATGCAAAAGGTCGATGAATATCCAGTTCTCGGCCAACTTATCCCCGTCTCGCCGATAGATATCTATCACCCGAAATTCACCGGCTTTGTCAGTTGCAGGCATTCCCATGAACCCGCCAGTTGGACGGGCTGTGAAGTTCGGCCAGCCAAAAAAACCGCCATAGTGACCCTCTGCCAGGCGGCATATGTGTTTGGTTTTCGACCGGTCAGTGAAACCAGCACGGAAAGGGCCTGCATGCTGTTGGGCGTAGCGTTCGATCGTGTAGGTCGCCCCGATCCCGGATGGCCCCCACCAGATCATGTCTTCGGACCATGTGCGCCGTAGTTCGTCCTCAAGGCTGAGGCCGCTGTTCCATTGGCCCAGATCGGAGATCATAGAGTTGATGGCCGCCAGAGTCCGCTCTCCTTCCGCCGCAGGTTGCGGACCGACCATCAGGCCGTCATGGGTCATGGGCCCCGGCTGCACGAGCTGCGCGGCTGTCTGAGGCGGGAACGGCTGCAATCCGGCCTGCATCATGAAATGAGGTATGTCGAAATACATCGCCGTTTCAGTGATTTTTCCGTTTTCGACCTTGTTGAATTCGCAATAGCGCAGAAATGTCATTTTGCCGTTTGGCGAGATACCTAGCCAATCTTTGTCGAACAGCCCCATGAGATGGCCCATTGATACAACCCAGACCGAGGTGAAACCGTCCATCTCGTTTTCTCCGGCCATGAATACGTCCATACGGCGCTGCATTCGGGTCAGGCTTTGTTTCAGCGGAAGCCAGAACTGGGCACCTACGTCACTGGGGCCATGCAGTTCGTCAAAGGGATGGAATCCGCGCCACAGATAGTCATCGGCGCAATATTTCGAGATCACGTCAGGGACCGCTGATTCTTCAGCTCGGCTCAGAGCTTCATAAAGATCCAGAACAATATTTTTCTCGGCTTCGTAAGGCATATTCTTTTCTTTCAGTGCTTTACCAGGAATTGAGCACAGGTTTTCTGTATAGTGAAACGTATATTTGCAAACGCATGCAAAAAAAGCTTGCCTGATGTTCCATCAGATGTCTATGCTCTTGCAAACGTATGCACGACAAGTGCACATGGGAGGACAGAATGGCCGAAATTCAACTTCGCAGTGTTGGGAAACGTTGGGGATCGTTTGTGGGGGTGGATAATTTCGACCTGACTATTGCCGATAAAGAGTTTCTGGTTCTTCTTGGCCCATCAGGCTGTGGCAAGACGACGACCATGCGCATGATTGCGGGTTTGGAAGACGCCAGCGAGGGCGACATTCTGATAGATGGCGAGCGTGTCAATGACATGGAGCCCAAGGACCGCGATGTTGCCATGGTGTTTCAGTCCTACGCGCTCTATCCGAACATGAATGTTTATGAGAATATCCGGTTCCCGCTGAAGGTGCGCGGCATCGACCCTTCCACACATGACGAAAAAGTGCGCCGCGCTTCGGCCATGGTCGAACTGGATGACTTTCTGCATCGCAAACCGGCAGAGCTGTCGGGCGGCCAGCGTCAGCGCGTCGCTTTGGCCCGCGCCATTGTTCGCGAGCCAAATGTCTTTCTGATGGACGAACCGCTGTCAAACCTTGACGCCAAGCTGCGTGTTTCGACGCGCGCGCAGATCAAGAACCTCAGCCACGAGCTTGCCGTGACCACGATCTACGTGACTCATGACCAGATCGAAGCGATGACTCTTGCAGATCGTGTGGTGATCATGAAGCAGGGTATCGTGCAGCAGGTTGGCTCTCCGACCGATATTTACGATGCACCCGCAAACACTTTTGTGGCCAGCTTTATTGGCAATCCGGCAATGAACCTTATCGATGGTCAGGTTCAGGATGGGGTGTTTCGGGCTCAGAACACTGAGGTGCATGGGCTGAATGCGTCGGACGGCCCGATTACGCTGGGCTTTCGCGCCGAGGACGCCAATGTCGTGGAAAGCGGCGGCGAGATTAACGGGCCCATCTACACGCAGGAGCTTTTGGGCGACAGCACGATGGTCTCGGTTCGGATCGGTGGCGCGCTGGTTTCGGTCAAAGCCGACAAAACCTATCGCGCTGAAATCGATGATCAGGTTTCAATCCATATCCACACCGATCACTGCCACTTGTTTGATGCGCAAACCGGAACGCGTTTGGAGCGCTGAACAGAAAATCCAAACCCGCATTGCCGGGTTTAACGCAGGTGCAGACTTCGAAGATGCACCCATCTACCTAGGGAGGAATACAAATGTTTCTGAAGAAAATTGCATTGGCTGGGTCCTTGGCCGCCTTTGCCGCCAGCGCAGGTTATGCCTGTGAAATTAGCGGGCGCGTGAATATCGTTGGTAACGAATTTGCGGCCATTCAGGCCGTCGCAACCGGCGCGAAAGAATGCACAGGCGCATCGGTCGATTCAAACCTGACCTCCGAGCACCAGACCATCAACGTGGCTGGTCTGTCCGGAAACCCGTCTGAATACACCAGTGCCATCATCGCCAACAGCTCGATCGTGGCGTTGATGAACGAAGATGTTATTCGGCCGCTCAACGATCTGGTGGAACAGCATGGTCAGGACCTGCAGCCAGGTCAGTTGATCAAGATTGGTGATGACATTATGGCCGTGGCGTTCATGGCGAATGCTCAGCACCTGATGTATCGCAAGGACGTGTTGGAACAGGCCGGTGTCGAAGTGCCGACAACCTATGAAGAATTGCTCGAAGCGGCCAAAGCCATTCGCGAGCAGGGCATCATGCAAAACCCGGTTGGCGGCGCCTATGCGTCGGGTTGGAATCTGGCACAGGAATTCAACAACATTTTTCTTGGCTATGGCGGCAGCCACTTCAAAGCCGGAACAGCTGAGCCCAACGTGAATTCTGAGGCTGGTGTCAATGCGCTGAACATGATGAAGGCTTTGTCGGAATACATGAACCCCGACTTTCTGACCCACGATTCCAATGCCACTAATGCCGAATACCGCGCTGGAAACGTTGCACTCATGAACATGTGGGGTTCACGCGCATCGCAGCAAACCACGACCGAAGGCGTGCTTCAGGAAGTGATCGACGGTCATGCGATCGGCGCACCACTGACAGTCGGCGGCGGCTCGACGCCGGCATCGACCCTGTGGTGGGACGGCTGGACCGTCGGCAAGAACATCTCGGATGAAGAAGCCGAGGCTACGTTCATCGCGATGAAACACGGTATCCGTCCTGACATGCTGAACGATGAAACCACGCCGCTGGCGGTATGGTTGATCGAAGGCTACGAGCCTGGTGCGGACGCCGAAGGCGTGTTTGAGGCGGCCAAAATGGGCACACCGCCTTATCCGATGTTGCCTTACATGGGCCTGATGCACAGCGCGCTAGGCAATGAACTTTCAGACTTCATGCAAGGCAAGGAAAGCGCTGAGCAGGCGCTGGCCGATGTCGAAGCCGCATATCGCGCGGCTGCCATCGAACAAGGTTTCCTCCAGTAGGGCCTGACTCGTGCGGGCGTCTGTAAGGACCGCCCGCACAAACCAATTCACGTGGGGATTGCGACATGCGCCATAAGACCTTCCTGTGGTTCTTCCTGCCCACCGGGCTTGCGATGCTGCTGTTCATCGCGATGCCGATAGTCTCGGTGGTGACCCAATCCATTTTCGCGCCTCATCCGGCCGTTTTGTTAGAGGTCGAAAGCTGCACCCCCCTGATTGGCTGCACGACAGAGACCACGATTGATCAAGAGGCAACAGCCGCCCTTCGCGCCGAGAAACCACTGGGCCGATTTGTCGGATTGGACATTTACCTGGACCGTGGCCACCTGGCGATCCAGGAAATTGGACAGATCTGGGCTGCGAATGAAACCTGGGGCGGTTTCTTCTCAAAGATCGGTAATTTGCCCTTTTACAGGGCAATGGCTTTTACGCTGACCTTCACGTTTGTTGTGACGCCGCTCACAATCATTTTGGGGCTGGTGATTGCGCTGGCAATCAACTCCCTGCACCGAAATCTCAAAGGGCTGCTGATCTTCTTTTCGCTTCTGCCGATGATCGTCACTCCGTTGATTGGCTCGCTTATCCTGTTCTGGATGATTGACAGCCGCGGGGTCATCGGCAACGCCCTAGTATATCTTGCCGGGGATCCGGATTTTAGCCTGAAGGCCTCAACCGGGCTGATGTGGGTGGCGCTGATGGTTTATGGAGTTTGGCACGCCGCTCCATTTGCATTTGTCGTGTTCTATGCGGGGTTGCAAACATTGCCCCAGGATCAAATCGAGGCCGCCCAGATAGACGGGGCAACCCGCTGGCAACAGGTTAAGTTCGTGGTCGTTCCTCATCTCATGCCACTGGTCACATTTGTTGCGTTGATTCAGTTGATGGACAACTTCAAGGTGTTTGAACCGATAATCGGGTTCAGCGCAGGTGCGCACGCACAATCCCTTAGTACATTCATCTTCAACGACTTAGGCGGTGAAACCCGGCAGCTTTCTTCCGCGGCCGCGACCTCTGTGATCACGATAATCGGAGTCGCCATTCTGCTGTCACCGGTGCTTGTCCGCACCTGGCGCGACTTCAAAGGAGCAAGATAATATGGCCAGCCGCGCACAAAGAATGCCTAGAAGTCTCCGGATCGCCTCGTCCTTATTTGTGATCCTATGGTTCGTTCTGGCCGCTTTCCCGTTCCTCTGGACGGTCTGGGGTTCGTTCAAAGTAGAGTTGGATTTCTTTTCGATCGCCGACTGGACCAATGCCATCACCGGAGCACGGACCAAAGCCGTCTATGGCTCGCCTTTCACAACCACAGGGTACGAGGGCGCCTGGATACAGGAAGAATTCTGGCGGAATGTTCTCAACACAGGGATCGTCTGTTTCTTTGTTGTCACCATCTCGCTCACAATCGGAACGCTGGGGGGCTATGCTCTGTCCCGGTCGACCTACAACTATACGTTCTGGCTATTGATCACGGCACTTATCTTCCGGGCTATGCCACCGATTACGCTGGTCTCGGGATATTTGCTGCCTTTCTTCGAATGGAACATCTGGGGGATCCTTCCAACCACGATCATCGTGCTTGTGGCGATAAACCAGCCGTTCACTCTGTGGATGCTGCATTCTTTCTTTAAGAATATCCCAAGCGAGCTGGATGAAAGTGCCAAGGTCGACGGATGCAACCAGTTCCAGGCATTTCGTCGCGTGATCATTCCGGTTATGTGGCCAGGGGTGATCACCACCGGGCTGTTCTCGTTCCTGCTGGCCTATAACGATTTTGCTGTCGGGGCGATGCTTCTGTCCGAAAGCAACCGCACGATGGTGCCTGCCATTGCCGCGTTTCTTGGTACAACGCAGACTGAAGGTAACGTGATGTTCGCGGTTGCGGCTGTGGTTTCAGCCACAGTTCCACTGTTCATTCTGGTCATGTTCTTCCAGCGACAGATTGTAGGCGGTCTGACGGCCGGGGCTGTGAAAGGCTAACTCTGATGGGACGCACTCATCCTCAGTCCGTATCTGCCCATGCGCATACAGCCAGACTGAATGTGGCTGCGCGCAGGACCCGGCGGCCGGGACGAATTCCATTTGCTTTGATGCGCGCGGGACCTTGCGGGGCGCTTCTCCGAACACGCCCCGAACAGACCCCATTGAGACAGAGAAGATGAAAAACCTCGACCGTAAACCCTTTCTGAAATTCACCGAAGCACAACGCCATCCTGGCAACTTCCGGCCGGCATTTGACGCCTTCTTCGCCCCCGGTGCACATGTCAACGTGGTGCATCCCTTCAATGAGGTCGCGGGCGGCCTCGGGCTGCACGATCACGTCATCGCCCCGCTCGCCGCTGCCTTCGACGGGCTTTTTCGGCGCGATGACATCGTCATGGCCGGCGAATTTGACGGGCAGGACTGGATCAGCGCCACCGGCTATTTCGTTGGTCGGTTCTCGCGCGACTGGCTCGGCATCCGGGCCACAGGCGAGCTTGCCTATCTGCGCTTCGGCGAGTTCCACCGGATGCAGGACGGCAAGGCGGTGGAAAGCTATATCTTCTTCGATATTCCAGAGCTGATGCTGGCCGCTGGACAATGGCCGATCCCCGACAGCCCGGGCAAGACCCGCGGCTTCACCGGCATGATTCAGGGCCCTGCCAGCCATGATGGCATCTTGACCACTCCGCAGGATCCTGCCGAGGGTGCCAAGAGCTATCATATGGTCACAGAAATGCTGGCCGGGCTTGCTACCGAGAACGAGGCTTGGCGCCCCTACTGGCATGACAACATGGTCTGGTACGGCCCCGGCGCCTTCGGTTCTTTCGTCGGGATCGAGAGTTTTGCCAGCTTCCAGGTGCCTTTCGAAGCCACCTTTGAAGGCTGGTCCGGCGGCACTGCGGGCAACGGTATGACGGCGCATTTCACCCGCTATGGCGAAGGTAACTACGTATGCTCGGGCGGTTGGCCCTCGTTAACTGGCGTCCAGGTGAAACCTTTCCTCGGCCAGTCCGCAAGTGGCAAACGCGTCTTCATGCGGGTCTGCGACTGGTGGCGCCGCGAGGACGATCTGCTGGTCGAAAACTGGGTTTTTGTCGATGTCCCGCATGTGCTGTTGCAACTGGGCTATGACCTCTTTGCTGAAATCGCCGAGCAGGCTGCATGAGCTGCTCTGCCAGACATAACGCCGTTGCGCGCCATCCGGCGCTCAACCGGATGCCAAGGGATTTTCTGACGGCGGATTAATCCTCGCCCTCCACACAGAAGACCCCTTGGTAACCATAAAAGGAAGAGAAACATGAAGGGCTCCCGCCCCGAACAGGCCGTGCTGACACGTGACACGGACATGAGCAAAACCGACGAGACCCGCGCCGTGATCGAGGGGATGGTCGATGGTTTGAACGACCACCGTATCGAAGACATCGGCGAATTCTTCGCCGAAGGGTTCCGCTGGCTTGGCAACCAGGGTTGCGGCACCAAGATGGGCCTGAAGGAATTCCAGGAAAACTGGCAACGCCCGTTCCAGGCTGCGTTTTCCGACAAGACCTGCATCGACGAGGCCCGGCTTTATATGGGCGAGTGGGCGGCAGCTTTTGGCCGCCAGGAAGCAACCCATTCTGGCGAATTTCTGGGGATTGCGCCCACCGGCAAGCGCGTCGAGATCCGTTACATGGATTTCTGGAAAGTTGTCGACGGCAAGATCGTCGACAACTGGGTGAATGTCGATTTTGCCCATGTCGCCTCGCAGCTTGGAGTCGATCTGTTCCAGGGCAAAGGGTGGGAAACATTTGACCGGGGAGAAGAAATTCCGCCCCGGCCCGAAAATTGAGGATTAGGACAATGGCTATCGAATATCTGAAAAGCGGCAAACCCGAGGCCGACCGGGCCGAAGATGACGCCAAAACCCGCGCTGTCGTTGAAGCGACGCTGAAAGACATCGAAACCCGAGGTGATGCGGCAGTGCGTGATCTGTCGGAAAAGTTTGATAATTACTCGCCGGAAAGCTTCCGCCTGAGCCAGAAACAGATCGACGAGCTGATCGCCTCATTGACCGAACGCGAGCTGGCCGACATCAAGTTCGCTCAGAAACAGGTGATAAACTTCGCCCAGGCGCAGCGCGACTCAATGCTGGATATCGAGGTTGAAACCTTGCCGGGCGTCATCCTCGGCCACAAGAACATTCCGGTGCAGTCTGTTGGCTGTTATGTTCCTGGCGGTAAATTCCCGATGGTTGCGTCGGCGCATATGTCGGTTGCGACCGCTAAAGTCGCGGGTGTGCCTCGCATCATCGCCTGCACGCCGCCGTTTCAGGGCAAGCCCAATGCGGCCGTGATCGCTGCCATGTATCTGGGTGGGGCGCATGAGATCTATGTCATGGGTGGTATCCAAGCGATTGGTGCCATGGCGATCGGAACGGAAACCATTGATCCGGTCCACATGCTGGTCGGCCCCGGGAACGCCTTTGTGGCAGAAGCCAAACGGCAGCTCTTTGGTCGCGTTGGCATCGACCTTTTTGCGGGCCCGACCGAGACCATGGTCATTGCCGACGAAACCGCTGCCGATGCCGAACTTTGTGCGACCGACTTGTTGGGGCAGGCCGAGCATGGCTACAACAGCCCCTGTGTTCTGGTCACCAACTCGCGCAAGCTGGCCGAAGAAACGCTGAGCGAGATCGACCGTATCCTCGGTATCCTGCCTACCGCCGGAACCGCAAAAGTCAGCTGGGAGGAGTATGGGGAAGTCATTGTCTGCGACACTTATGACGAAATGCTGCAAGTTGCCGATGATATCGCCTCTGAGCATGTGCAGGTGATGACCGACCGTGACGACTGGTTCCTGGAAAACATGACCAGCTATGGCGCGCTGTTTCTTGGGGCGCGGACCAATGTTGCAAACGGTGATAAGGTGATCGGCACGAACCACACGCTGCCGACCAAAAAGGCCGGACGTTATACCGGCGGCTTGTGGGTCGGCAAGTTCATGAAAACTCACAGCTACCAGAAGGTTGTTACTGACGAGGCTGCGGCAATGATCGGCGAATACGGCTCACGCCTGTGTATGCTGGAAGGCTTTGTCGGCCATGCCGAGCAATGCAATATTCGCGTCCGGCGTTATGGGGGCATCAACGTACCTTACGGCGAAGGTGCGGCTTATCGCGAGGCTGCAGACGCGTCCTCATAAGAGTGAGGTCATTGCTGCAGAACTTGCGCTTGGGGTTTGCCCGGGCACCACGGGTTTTGAAAGAAAAGCAGATAACACAATGCGAGATTTCGCAATGGACACACATTCTACCCATAAGGCCCTGATCGCGCCATTGCGCGAAGCCATGTATAACTTTGACGAAACCGGCGTCCGAGCTGCACTGCAGGCGGTGATTGCGCCCGATGCCGTCATCCACATGCCCCATCCATTCGGCGACCTGACCGGGCCGCAGGAACTCTATGATGCCTGCTACACACCGCTTTTGAAATCCATGCCCGATCTGGAACGCCGGGATTGGATTGTGATGGGCGGGCCGACGCAACATGGTGATGATTGGGTCTGCTGTGGCGGCCACTACGTAGGCACCTTCGTCGCCCCTTGGTTGGACATCCCGCCGACCGGGCATCTGACCCATATGCGGTTCCACGAATTCTACCGCTTTGAAAATCGCAAAGTTGTCGAAATCCAGGCACTCTGGGACATTCCCGAAGTGATGATGCAGGCGAAGGCCTGGCCGATGGCCCCGTCTTTGGGGCAGGAGTTCTGTATTCCCGGCCCGGCGACGCTGGACGGTATCGTGCGGGGCCCCTGGGATGAGGCAAAATCGAAGGCCTCCTGCGACCATATCGTTTCCATGCTTGAACATCTGGAAAAGCATCCCAGTCAGGGTGGCCCCGAAGTGATGGAGATGGAAAGGTTCTGGCATCCGCGCATGAACTGGTACGGCCCCGCTGGGATCGGCACCGGGCGCGGCATTGCAGGGTTTCGCAACTGGCACCAGATCCCTTTCCTGGGTGGCATGCCGGACCGAGGCAAATACGCCGACGAGATCACCTTTCATTTCTTTGGTGACGGTGATTATGCAGCTGTTACCGGCTGGCCGGACATGATCCAGACCATCACTCATGACGGCTGGATGGGTATCGCCCCTTCTGGCCAGCCCATCACTATGAGATCGTTGGATTTTTGGCGATTGGAAGATGGCCTGATCCGGGAGAACTGGGTGTTGGTCGACCTGCTGGACGTGTACCGGCAACTGGGCGTAGATGTCTTTGCCCGCCTGCGCGAATTCAACAAAGCGCGTGTCGCGGGTGAAATTCCATACCCAGTCGGCGAGGTCTGATATGCTCAATTTTCCCAGCACCCCCAGTTTTAGTCTAGGTGGCAAACGTGCGCTAGTCGCCGGGGCATCGTCGGGCATAGGTCTGGCCTGCGCCGTAGCGCTGGCAGAGCATGGGGCCGAGGTCACATTGGCGGCGCGCCGCGCAAGTGCGTTACAAGAGATAGCCGATCAGATGACTGCCAGGGGATGGTCTGCCAAGGTGCTTGAGATGGATGTCACCGATGTCGCAGGAACTGCCGCGGCTGTCGCCGAAAACGGGCCGTTTGACATCCTTTTGAACTCGGCAGGGTTTGCACGTCATAGCAAGGCGGTCGAAACGGTGCCCGAAGATTTTGACTTGGTCATGAACGTCAATGTCCGGGGGGCCTATTTCCTAACCCAAGCCGTTGCCAAAGGGTTGCTTGAGGCCGGGCGTCCCGGATCGCTGATAAATATCTCAAGCCAGATGGGCCATGTCGGCGGGCAGGAACGCGCGGTCTATTGCGCCTCCAAGTTTGCGGTCGAGGGCTTTACCAAGGCGATGGCGCTGGAATTCGGGCCCGCAAAGATCCGTGTCAACACGATTTGCCCGACTTTCATCCTGACGGATTTGTCCCGGCCTACATTCGCGGACCCGACCAAACGGGCCTGGATTTTGGACAAGATCAAGCTGGGCCGCCCGGGAGAGATTGAGGATATTATGGGCGCGGTAGTGTACCTGGCATCAGAGGCGTCGGCTTTGGTTACAGGAACAGCAATGTTGGTGGACGGAGGCTGGACGGCAGACTGATGGTTACTCAGAAGGTTACATCGTTGGACGTTGCCCGGCTGGCCGGGGTCAGCCAATCCGCCGTTAGCCGGGTCTTTACGCCTGGTGCATCTGCCTCGCAAAAAACGGTCGCGAAAGTGCGCAAGGCAGCGGATGAGCTGGGATATCGGCCAAATTTTCTGGCCCGTGCGGTTGTCTCGGGCAAAAGCCGGATCATTGGACTTGTGGTCGCCTATCTGAACAATCAGTTCTATCCTGAAGCGTTGGAAAAGCTGACAAACAAGTTGCAAGAGCGCGGCTACCACGTGCTGGTCTTCATGGCGTCGCATCAAGCCGGCAACATAGACAACGTGATCGAAGAAATACTGGATTTTCAGGTTGATGGGATTATCGCGGCTTCGGTGGCTTTGTCGTCGGATCTGTCGGATCGTTGTCTGGCTGCCGGTGTGCCGATGGTGCTGTTTAACCGGGTTCAGGACGACCCGGCCATGTCGGCGGTCACCTCGGACAATATCGCGGGTGGGCGCAAGGCTGCCGAATTCCTTTTGGCCGGGGGGCATAAAAAGATCGGGTACATCGCCGGTTGGGAAGGCGCGTCGACCCAGCGCGACCGCGAAGCAGGTTTCAGGGCCGCCTTGCATGATGCGGGGGCGGAACTGCATGCGCGCGGCGTTGGGAACTTCACCAGCGAACAGTCGCGGGCGGCAACGCTTGAGATGTTTGCTTCGGACCCGCCCGACGCCGTTTTTGTGGCCAATGACCACATGGCTATTGCAGTGATGGACACCCTCAGATTCGAGTTGGGCCTAAGGATTCCCGAAGATGTTTCGGTTGTCGGATATGACGATGTGGCCGTTGCAGCATGGCCAACCTATAGCCTGACCACTGTACGACAGCCTGCAAACCGTATGGTTGCCGAAACCGTGGACATTTTGCTGAGCAAAATCGAAGGGCCCGATGTTGGTCCGCACCGATTGGAAATAGATGGACCGCTGATTGTTCGCGGTTCTGCACGTATACCTGAAGGATGGAAGACATGAAGGGATTTGACCCGAAATTCAAAGATTTCCCTGACTATATTATTGGGATCACAAAAGAAATCTGGGAAGATCGGGGCATTGCCACGCTGCACCATTACTATGCACCCGATATCGTGGTTCGATCCCCGGGGTCAGTTGTCGTTGGCAATCAGGGCGTCATTGCCGCTACCATGGCAACGCTTGCCGAGTTCCCCGACCGCACATTGCTGGGTGAGGATGTGATTTGGTCCGGCACACCGGAAAATGGCATGCTGTCCTCGCACAGGCTTTTGTCGACTGCGACCCATCTGGGCGACGGTGTCTATGGGAAGGCTACCGGGAAAAAGCTGGTCTACCGTATCCTTGCTGACTGTCACGCCATCAACAACCAGATCAACGATGAATGGCTGATCCGCGACCAGGGTGCGATTGTCCAACAGATGGGTTGGGACCCAAAAGAATATGCCCGCGATCTGATCGCCCGCGAAGGCGGCCCAGAGGCTTGCGCCCAGCCTTACACGCCGGCGAATGATCAGCCTGGACCTTACAAAGGGCGTGGTAATGACAATGAATGGGGTCAGAAATACGCCGACATTCTGAACCGGGTCATGTCTGCAGACCTGAGCGTGATCAGTGCCGAGTATGACCGCGCCGTGCAATCGGAATATCCGCGCGGCACGACTGGTCACAGCTGGGCTCCGGTCGATCGCTTTTGGATGGGACTTCGCGCCTCTTTCCCGAATGCCGAGTTCAAAATTCAACATCAGATCGGTCGCGATGACCCAATGATGCCGCCTCGCGCCGCGATCCGCTGGTCGCTGCATGGCAAGCATGATGGATGGGGTGTGTTCGGCACGCCGACGGGGGCCGAGGTCTTTGTGCTGGGTATCAGCCACGCCGAATTCGGCCCCTGGGGCCTGCGCCGTGAATACACTCTGTTTGATGAAACGTCGGTCTGGAAACAGATCCTTTTGAAAACCGGTGATCTGTAAAATGTCGCATCGTCTCTCAAATCTGGAGGCTGGGCAGGCCCTGCGGCTTTTTCACGCCCACCGGGCCAGCCTGCGTGCCCGGCGACTGAACAACCGCCCGCCTGGTTTCGGAGTTTGACCGCAGCGAACTCCAACCAAAAGGAAGACTGAAATGAGTACCATCCAAAGCCGCATCGTCCGTTATGGCGAATTGAAACCCTGTAAAACCGCGTTCATCGACGCCCATACCCCGGGGTCAGATCAAAAGGAAAACTTCACCATCATCGGCGGGGGCGTATCTGAAAGCCCCGACCAGCATGTCCACATCACCGACAAGATTGGTTTCAACATCGGTGCCGCAGGCCAACCGCCGAGATGCCGGAACTCTCTGCATAGCCACACCACGGCCGAAGTGTTCTTTGTCGCCAAAGGCCGTTGGCGGTTCTTCTGGGGCAGATACGGATCGGCTGGTGAGTTCATTGCCGAAGAAGGAGACATCTTCAACATCCCGACCGGTATCTTCCGCGGGTTTGAAAATGTGGGGCAGGACTATGGGATGATCATGGCGGTCCTTGGTGGTGACGATGCCGGGGGCGGGGTCACCTGGGCGCCGCAGGTTATTCAGGATGCGCAGGCCCATGGCTTGATGCTGGGAAACAATGGGGTTCTTTACGACAGCAAAAAAGGGGAAACGCTGCCGCATAACGTACAGCCCATGCCCTTGCTGACTGAAGAGCAGTTGAAAGCCTATCCCGAGGTCCCCGTCGAAAATGTGATTGGCAATTACGTGGCCCGCTATTGGGATTTGATGGCGCTGTCATCAAACAAGCCTGCCGTTGTGATCGGTGAAAACGGCCTGATCAAAGACAAGCCGGGTTTCGAGGTTGATTTCCTTGGTCGCGGCTCGTGCGTGTCTGATCCGGTCAAAGCCGAAAAGCCTGTGGTCTTGATGCCGGCCAGTGGCCACTGGCGGATTACGATTGAGGATGTCGAAACAACCCTGACAAATGGGGATACCGCACTGGTTCTGCCCGGCGAAAGCTATGGCGTCACGCCTTCGATGACCGGTGACGCGGGGCTCTATCGCGTTACCGCAACCGAAGATCCGGCAGGTACAACTTGGACAGGTGCATGAAACAAACTGCGCTGCCTTCCGGGCGGCGCAGATTAGACTTGCAGAGGGAGAAGAAGGAATGACCCGCATTTCAACCACACATGTAGGGAGCCTTCCGCGTAGTCAGGAGGTCGTGGATTTCATCTTTGCGCGCGAGCGTGCAGAGCCATTTGACGCGGATGCGTTTGATGCCTGTATGACCTCGGCCGTGTCCGAGACAGTGCGCAAACAGGTCGAAGCCGGGGTCGATATCGTATCGGATGGCGAGACATCGAAGATCTCATACGCCACCTATGTCAAAGACCGCTATACCGGCTTTGACGGGGACAGCCCGCGCAACGCGCCAGCGGATCTGAAGATGTTTCCCGGCTTCCTGAAACGTCTGGCTGATGATGGCGGTACGCCACAATATGCGCGCCCAATGTGTGTGGGTGAGGTGCGGTCAAAAGGGCAAGGTGAACTGCAAAAAGACATCGACAACCTCAAGGCCGCCATGGCCGCGCATGGTGTCGAGCGTGGTTTTATGAACGCGGCCAGCCCGGGTGTCATCTCGCTGTTTCTGCAAAATGATTTCTACCCCACGCGTGAAGCCTATCTGGTTGCACTCGCCGATGCGATGAAGCAAGAGTACGAAACCATTGTGGGGGCCGGTCTGGACCTACAGCTGGATTGCCCCGACCTGGCCTTGTCTCGCCATATGCTGTTCTCTGACCTTTCGGACGAGGAATTTGTCAAAGTCGCCAATTTGCATGTTGAGGCCCTGAACCACGCATTGCAGGACGTTCCCGCTGACAAGGTGCGCGTCCATATTTGCTGGGGCAATTACGAAGGACCGCATTGTTGCGACATTGGAATGGACAAAGTGTTCGGCACGCTGATGTCGACCAAATCCCGCTATGTCCTGTTCGAAACCTCGAACCCCCGTCATGCGCATGAATGGACAGTGTTCCGTGACCGCAAAGCCGAAATACCAGAGGACAAAGTGCTTGTACCTGGCGTTGTCGACACCACGACAAATTTTGTCGAACATCCGGAACTGGTCGCCCAACGTATTGAACGGTTTTCGAATATTGTTGGCGGCGAAAGAGTGATCGCGGGCTCGGATTGCGGATTTGGCACTTTTGCCGGATTTGGTGCGGTTGATCCTGATATCGCCTTTGCCAAGCTTGGTTCTCTGGCCGACGGGGCTGCATTGGTCACATGAAACCACTTGTAATGTTGCCCGGCATGATGTGCGATGCCCGGCTTTTTGCCCCGCAGATCGCGGCGCTTTCGAGCAGCAATCCTGTCCTCTACGCGCCGATTGGGGAGCATGACACGGTGCAGGCTTTGGCCGCCGAAGTGTTGTCTTATGCGCCCCCGCGCTTTGTCCTTGCGGGTCTGTCCATGGGTGGCATCGTTGCGATGGAAATAATCCGGCAGCAACCGCAGCGCGTCGTCAGCGTGGCGCTGATGGATACCAACCACTTGGCCGAACGGGATGACGTCAAAGCCAGGCGTGGTCCACAAATCGCCTCCGTGTCCAGTGGGGGCTTGGGCCGGGTCATGGCCGAGGAGATGAAACCGAATTACCTGACCGATGGCCCGAACCGCGAGGCCATTCTGAACCTGTGCATGGATATGGCCTTGGGTCTTGGACCGGATGTTTTTATCAACCAGTCCAAAGCATTGCGAGATCGCCCCGACCAAAGCGATACCTTGCGCGGTTATACCGGACAGGCCCTGATCCTGTGCGGGAAAGATGATGCTCTGTGCCCGGTTTCGCGACACGCCTCGATGCATGAACTTCTCACGAATAGCCGTTTCGAGGTCATCGAGCAGGCGGGGCATTTGCCTACGCTTGAACAACCCGAACTGACGACAGCGGCGCTGAGCCGTTGGCTGGAGGCACAATGAAAAAACCCTTGCTGGACCTTTTGAAATCCGTCGACACCCCCACCGTTTGCAATGCGATTGAAGTGGCGCAAGGCAAGCGTGGGTTCGACAATTTCACGCGGGGCACAATGCTGTGCTCGGATCCCGATGCGGGGGCAATGGTCGGTTATGCCAGAACGGCAAAGATCGCGGCGGTGAACCCTCCCGAAGACCTTCCCGAAGTGATCCGTCAGCGCCGGATGGGTTACTACCGGCACATGGCAACGGGCACAGGCCCGGCTGTCACGGTTGTCGAAGATCTGGATTTCCCGGACTGCATCGGTGCTTACTGGGGTGAGATCAATACCACGGTCCACAAAGGGTTTGGCATCAGCGGTGCGTTGACCAACGGCGTGATGCGGGATCTGGGCGATTTGCCGGATGGGTTTCCGGTTGTGGCGGGCTCGGTCGGTCCAAGCCACGGGTTCGTGCATGTCAAAGATGTGGGCACTCCGGTGACCATCTTCAGCCTCTCGATCAAGGACGGGGACCTGGTGCATGCGGACCGGCACGGCGCTTTGGTGATCCCGCCCGAAGTGGTGGACAGCCTGGAACAGGCGATCCGCAAGTTGCTTGAAACCGAAAAGCTTATTCTTGGCCCAGCACGCGCGTCAGAGTTCGATTTTGAGGCCTTTGAACAAGCATGGGCGGCGTTCGAAGCCTCGCGCACGTAAATGCGGCAACAACCGCGCGGCCCAGCCATAGGCTAACCCGGCAGCGAGCCGATGTGATCCTGAATAGACCCGTCACTAGCGATGGCGATTGTGTCGGAAATCACGGCTGGATCACACCCATCTCATGCCCAAATCCGACAGATGCCTTTGAACCCGTCCAGGATAGTCCGAGACGATGGCATCGACACCCAGATCAATCATCCTGCTGATATCCGCCGGTTCATTGACCGTCCATACGGCTACGCAAAGCCCAAGTTCTTTGGCAAGCGCGACGTCCTCAGATATCACATCTGCGAAATACGGACACCAAAGCGCGCCGCCCGCTTGCTTGACCATTTGCGGGATTTTTTCGCTTTGGCCTCGAAAGTCCGGACAAACGGCCTTGGAGGAATCCTCGCCAACGTCATCGGCATTTTCGGGAAGCTGCGTCAGGTAAGATGACGGCATGTCAGGTGCCTGCCGCTGACAGACTTCCAACAGGGTCCAGTCAAAGCTGTGCAGCAACACGCGATCGGATAGGCCAGCGGCCCGAACCTGCTGTACCACGCGTTCGACAAAGCGGTCCAGATAGGCCGCGTCATGGGCCAGATCCGGATCAGATTTCAGTTCGAGCATCAGATTGGCTTCGCCGTATTCCGGCCGATTGATCAGATCCAGCAGGTCCTGCAGCTTTGGCACGCGAACGCCGTCCAGTTGGGCCTGATCGGGGAACCGTCGACCATAATCCGAGTGTCCGTCCAAGCGCCCGATTTCGAACTGTTGAATCTGGTCGAAGGACAGGGACGAGACTTTGGGTTCTTTTCCGGTCAAAAACTGACCGCTGGCATCCCGAAAGGTCGGCGCATGCAGCCGATGGTTATGGGTTATGACAGGCACATCATCCGCCGTCAGCACCACGTCAAACTCAAGAAGTGGAACCCCGATGGACAGCGTAAAATCGAAACCGATCATGCTGTTTTCGGGCAGGACGCCGCGTGCCCCCCGGTGCCCTACTACACGGATCAGGTTTTTACCGCCGCGAAACGCCTCGACCTGAGGGAAAGGCATCAGCCCTCGAGCCTTATGCCAGAGGCTGGGTCAAACAGATGCATATGCTCTGGCGCAACAGAAAAACGCATATTGGGATGACGGCCTTCGATCGGATGAACACCCGGAAGGCTGATCGTGATTGCCGCGCCAGAGCCTGACACCTGACCGTGCAACAAAGTATTCGCCCCCAGCGGTTCGGCTATCTGAACTATGACATCAAAGGGCCCGTTTTCATCAAGGAACAGATGCTCTGGCCGTATGCCCAATTTGAACGGGCCATCGGGCCCGCCTGATGGGCCAATCTCGGTATCGTTGATCCTGATCTTTCCGCCCTGGCGCTCTGCATCAAAGGTATTCATCGCCGGGCTGCCGATGAATTGCGCAGCGAACAGCGTCCGGGGCGTCTCATAGACCTCAAGCGGGGTGCCGATCTGTTCTGCAACACCACCGTTCATCACGATCATTCTGTCGGCCATGGTCATGGCCTCGACCTGATCATGGGTCACGTATAGCGAGGTGATACCCAGCTTTTCTTGCAGTTCGCGGATTTCCAGACGCATCTGGACACGCAGCTTTGCATCCAGGTTTGAGAGCGGTTCATCAAACAGGAACACGGCAGGTTCACGGACAATAGCGCGGCCCATGGCAACCCTCTGGCGTTGACCGCCTGAAAGCTGACGGGGCTTGCGGTCAAGCAGCGGCTCAAGCTGCAACAGCTTAGCGGCCTCGGTCACCTTCTGGTCAATCTGAGCCTTGGGCAATCCGGCGATTTTCAAACCATAGCCCATGTTCTGGCGTACCGACATATGAGGGTACAGAGCATAGTTCTGGAACACCATCGCAATGTCCCGGTCCATCGGCTCCTTGTCATTGGCGCGCTCTTCGCCAATCCGGATTTCGCCGGATGTCACAGTCTCAAGCCCGGCCACCATCCGCAGCAAAGTGGATTTGCCGCAGCCGGAGGGGCCCACGATCACGATAAACTCGCCATCCGCGATATCGACGTCGATGCCATGAATGACGTCCGTCGGGCCAAAGCTCTTTTTGACGTTCTCAAGGGATACTGTTGCCATTTCTTATTTCTCGCTATCGACAAGGCCGCGGACAAAAAGCTTTTGCATCGACACCACCACAAGGACCGGTGGGATCATTGCCAGGATCGAGGTCGCCATGATCGTCGGCCAATGGGCAAAATCATCGCCCGAGGGGAACATCTGTTTGATGCCCATCACGATGGTGTTCATTTCGGGGTCGGTCGTGATCAGCAGCGGCCAGAGATATTGGTTCCACCCATAGATGAACAGGATCACGAACAGGGCCGCGATGTTGGTTCGGCTCATCGGGATCACGATATCAATAAAGAACCGCATCGGGCGGGCGCCATCCACCCGTGCGGCCTCGGCCAGTTCGTCCGGGATGGTCAGAAAGAACTGGCGGAACAGGAACGTGGCGGTGGCCGAGGCGATCAGCGGAAAGATCAGCCCCGAATAGCTGTTGAGCATACCAAACCCGGCCACCACCTCGAAGGTCGGGACAATCCGCACCTCAACCGGCAGCATCAGGGTCAGGAAGATCAGCCAGAAAAACGTGTTCCGCCCGGGAAAGCGGAAGTAGACGATGGCAAAGGCTGACAGGAGCGAGATGACGATCTTGCCCACGGCAATGCCGATCGCCATCACCAGGCTGTTGAACAGCATCGTTGCGACCGGGACGTTCACGCCTGAGAACAGGGCCGCCTTGTAATTCACCCAGAACTGATCACCTGGCACAACCGGCATCGGGGGCGAGATTATGTCGGCCTGAGTAACGGTCGAGGCCACAAAGGCCAGCCAGATCGGGAAGAAGATGACCAGAATGCCAAGGATCATAAACGCATGGGTCAGCCACAGGCCCGCACCACGTTTCTCGACCATTCCATGTTGTTGGGCCGCCATCAGTAATGCACCCTCTTCTCAACATATTTGAACTGGATCACTGTCAGCAGGCCGACAACCACCAGCAGGATGACCGACTGGGCCGAAGACGACCCCAGATCTTGGCCCACAAACCCATCGGAAAAGACTTTGTAGACCAGGATGGTTGTGGCTTGTTGCGGACCCCCTCCGGTGATCGTGTGGATCACGCCGAAAGTTTCAAAGAAGGCATAGACAATGTTCACGACCAGCAGGAAGAACGCGGTTGGCGACAAAAGCGGCAGTACGATGGTAAAGAACCGGCGCCAAAAATGGGCCCCATCAATCGCCGCCGCTTCGATGACCGAGCGAGGCACGGATTGCAGCGCGGCAAAGAAGAACAGAAAGTTATAGCTGATGCGACCCCAGGCCGAGGCGACAACGACCAGCCCCATGGCCTCGGCATCGTTCAGGACGTGGTTCCAGTCATAGCCGAGCTGGCCCAGATACCATGCGACCACACCAACGCGAGTGTTGAACATGAACAGCCACAGCACACCGGCCACGGCAGGGGCAACGGCGTAGGGCCAGATCAGCAGGGTCCGATACACGCCTGATCCTTTGATCAGCCGGTCTGCGATGACCGCCAGAAACAAGGCCGGGATCATCGAGCACAGGGTCACAAGCGTAGAAAACACCGCCGTCGTCACGAATGAGGCGCGGTAGTATTTATCGCTCAGCAGGAATTCGAAATTGCCCAGTCCGACGAACTGAGACGACAACCCGAACGGGTCGGGAATGAACAACGATTGCCAAACGGCCTGACCAGCAGGATAGAAAAAAAAGACGGCGGAAATGATGACCTGCGGGGCGATCAGCGCAAGCGGCAGCAGCCAGCCGCGAAAAATGACGCGTTTTTCCATTCTATTGGCCCACCAGAGTAGAATGCGGGCCCAACGAGGCCCGCATCAGATTACGACTTATTGATTGGCGGATTCGAACCGGCGCAGCAGCGCGTCGCCGCGTTCCTTCGCACTGTCCATCGCCTCTTGAGCCGTCTTTTCACCGGCCCAGATGGCCTCAAGCTCTTCGTCGATGATACCACGGATCTGGTCGAATGATCCCAGACGCAGACCTTTCGAGTTTGCCGTCGGCTCTTTCGCGGTCATCTGGATGACGGCGATGTCAGTGCCCGGGTTTTCGTCATAAAAACCAGACGCTCGGGTCGCCTCACCTGCCTCAGTAGTGATGGGCAAATAGCCGGTGTTCTGGTGCCAGGCCGCCTGAACGTCAGACGAGGACAGGAAGCTGAGGAACTCGCCGACGCCTTTGTATTCATCGGCCTCATGACCTTCCATGACCCACAGTGAGGCACCACCGATGATGGTGTTCTGCGGCTCGGCCGTGACAGCTTCCCAATAGGGCAGTGGGCGCACGTCGAAATCAAACTCGGCTTCGGCTTTGATCCCGGCGTATCCTGCCGAGCTTTCGGTGAACAGGGCGCATTCGCCGGACCGGAAGTTCGCGCCACCTTCGTTGCGGCGGCCCGTGTAGATGAATTTGCCGTCCTTGGCCCAGTCACCCATCGCGGTCAGGTGCGCAACCTGGGCCGGGCCGTTCAGCATCAGCTCGGTATCCAGACCGGCAAAGCCGTTATCCTGCGAGGCGAAGGGGACGTCGTGATAGGCTGACAGGTTCTCAAGATGAATCCAGCTTTGCCATGCAGTGACTAACGGGCAATCTTCACCACCGGCCTTGAGCTGATCCAGCGTGTCCCCGACCTTTTCCCAGGTCGACAGATCGGTGTCGGGATCAACGCCCGCCGCTTCGAACGCGTTGCGGTTGACCCATAGAACCGGCGTGGACGAGTTGAAGGGCAGGGACAGCATGTCGCCATCTGTGGTCGTATAATACCCTTTGACCGAGCCGATATAGGCGTCCGGATCAAATGACGCACCGCTTTCAGCCATCACCTCATAGACCGGTTTGATCGCGCCCTGGGCCGACATCATAGTTGCGGTGCCAACCTCGAATACCATCAGGATCTGCGGTTGTTCACCGGCGCGGAACGCGGCGATGCCTGCATTCAGGGTTTCCGAATAGTTGCCCTTGTGGCTTTCAACCACGACATATTCATCCTGGCTGGCGTTGAATTCTTCAACCTGAGCTTTCACAAGCTCACCTAGGCGGCCGGTAAAGGCATGCCAGAACTGAACTTCGGTTTGCGCCATTGCCGCGATCGGGGACAAGGCTGTCGATACGGCAAGAGCGCCAAGCAATTTCGTTTTCATGATTCCTCCCATGCATCAAAGGCGATGCTTCGTTGAATACCGAGCGCTACGCGTAATCGGCACACATGACGATTTCACGACGTTAACGTTACAGAAATATAATTCAAGCCTGATTTTCTGGCAAAAAATATAATACGATGTTATGAAGTGACCGAGATTTGCAGCAAAAACAGGACGCTCCATGAGCCAAACCCTGAGAATTAGGCAGCTTGAGGCACTTATGGCGGTGACCGTCAATGGCTCGGTCACTGCCGCCGCTTTTGATCTGGGGGTCAGCCAGCCTGCGGTCAGCAGGTTGCTTTCAGACTTGGAAAAATCGCTTGGGTTTCAACTGTTCGACCGCCGAGAAGGTCGATTGGTTCCGACGCAAGAGGTCCGCTATCTGCAACCTAGCGTAGAGCGCGTGCTGGAATTGATGCGGCAGATCTCGGATGTCAGTCAGGACATCACGCAACGCAAAGCCGGGCATATTCGCGTCGCCTGCCTTCCTGGCTTCGCCACCAGTCACTTACCAGATGTTGTAGCCGGATTTCTGAGCGACCGGCCTGGCGTCACCATGACGATAGAGCCGGATCGGCCCGAGCGCATCCTGGAGTGGATGATCGGCGAGCAATATGATTTCGGAATCACAGATGGGTTTAATGGCCACCCGGCTGTCGAAAGCACCCATATTGATATCCGCACAGTTTGCGTCTTTCCCGCAGGCCATGCGCTGGAAGACCTTTCGACCGTGACACCGGCAGATATTGCCGATCAGAAGATCATCCACACCCGGCGCGACAGCGACTTTTTCGCACGCCTGTCGCGTGCATTTCAAAACTCGAATGTCGAACTGAACTCGCATATCGAGGTTCGGCAATTCACGGCCGCTTGCGAATTGGTGGTGAAGGGCGTTGGGGTGTCTGTCGTTAGCGAACTGGACGCAGTACAATATCAGAACAGGGGGTTGAGCTATCGGTCTTTCAGGCCATTTCTGCCTCATACGCTGTCGCTGGTGCGACCGGTTTTGAAGCAACCATCGCTGGTCACGCTGGAATTCATAGAACAGTTCAGCGACAGCCTTGGACCTTTCATCGCCGATCCTTAGCTGGATACAGCAGAAAGCGTTGCCCGATTGATTGCCTGAACGCGGCTTTGGGCATTGGCAAAATTTTACAAAAATCGAATTGAGACCCCGGGATTGCTTTACGCGCCCTGAAACTTGTGGGCAAACTGACTTGGTTCATGCCCAGTTCGACGCGTGGCAGGACCTGCCAGCCAGTGTCACACCACTGTTTCGCAGGGCCTGCACAAGTCGCGTCGACAAACGAAAATGAAAGGTGTCACATGCCATTTTCCAACCCCAGCTTGATGTCCCGCCGTCAGTTCCTTGCGACCACCACCGCCAGCGCCGCGGCCATTACACTTCACCCTTTTTCTGCGGCGGCTGCCAATAATCAGGCGCATTTACGGATAATGGAGACGACGGACATTCATGTGCATGTCTTCCCTTATGATTATTACGCCGACAAGCCTCGCGACACGGTAGGCCTCTCCCGCACCGCTTCGATCATCAACGGCATCCGGTCCGAGGCGACGAATTCTCTGCTGGTCGATAACGGAGACTTTCTGCAGGGCAACCCAATGGGCGATTACATCGCCTATGAGCGGGGGATGAAAGAGGGCGACAGCCACCCGATTATCACCGCCTTCAACACAGTCGGTTATGACGCCGCCACATTGGGCAATCACGAATTCAACTACGGTTTGGACTTTTTGGAAAAGGCGCTTGCTGGCGCGGATTTCCCGATTGTACTGGCCAACGTCGCAAAGGAACAGGGGGCAAACCCGCGTGAGGATAAAACGCTGGTCAAACCCTATGCGATTCTCGACCGCCAGATTGAAATGGGCGATGGCAGCAAACACCCGATCAAGGTCGGCGTCATTGGGTTTACGCCGCCGCAGGTCATGAACTGGGACCGCAAGCATCTCGAAGGCAACGTGCAGGCCCGCGACATTGTCGAGACAGCGCAGGCCTATGTGCCTGAGATGAAAGAGCAGGGCTGCGACTTGATCATCGCGCTTTCGCATTCGGGGATTGGCGATGCCGACCATTCCGACGGTATGGAAAACGCCTCGGTTGTGCTGGCCGGTGTTGACGGGATTGACGCGCTGGTGACCGGTCACAACCACCTTGTTTTCCCGTCCGAGACATTTGCCGACCGTCCCGGTATTGACGTTGCAAAAGGGACGTTGATGGGCAAACCCGCCGTCATGGGCGGGTTCTGGGGATCACATCTTGGCCTTCTGGACCTGCTGCTGGAGCGCGATGGGAACGAGTGGCGTGTGGTGACCACAACGTCTGAGGCGCGCCCGATTTCGGTTCGCAACGAAGATCGCTCGATCACGGCGCTGGTCGAGGACGATCAGGCCGTGCTGGCCTCGGTCGCGAAAGATCACGACGAAACACTAGCCTATGTGCGCCGTGCGGTCGGCAAGACGTCGGCCCCGCTGCACAGCTATTTTGCGCTGGTAGCGGATGATCCATCTGTACAGATCGTGTCGATAGCGCAGAAATGGTACGTCGAAGAAATGATGAAGGGCACGGAACATGAAGGCCTGCCCATTCTGTCAGCCGCGGCGCCTTTCAAGGCCGGCGGTCGTGGTGGCCCGGAGTATTACACCGATGTCCCGGTGGGTGACGTTGCCATCAAGAATGTGGCCGACCTTTATCTATATCCCAACACCGTTCGCGCCGTACGGGTGAACGGAGCGCAGGTCCGAGGTTGGCTGGAGAGGTCTGCCGGAATGTTTAATCAGGTCGAACCGGGCGCAAGCGACGCGGTCCTGCTGAACCCAGAGTTTCCGTCCTATAATTTCGACGTGATGGACGGCGTCACCTATCAGATCGACCTGTCCCAGCCATCGCGGTTTGGACCCAAGGGTGAAGAGGTCAACCCTGGCGCGGCCCGGATCGTGGACCTTGCCTTCAATGGTTCTCCGGTCACGGATGACATGGAGTTCATTATCGCCACCAACAATTACCGAGCGTCCGGTGGCGGATCTTTCCCCGGCGCGATGGGCGACACGGTTGTGTTCGAGGCGCCGGACACCAACCGCGACGTGATTGTCCGCTATATCGTCGAACAGGGCACGATTGACCCCAAAGCAGATGCCAACTGGTCGTTTGCGCCGCTGGACGGCACCACGGTCCTGTTCGAAACAGGCCCGAAGGCGCGTGACTATATGAGTGACGTCAAAGGTGTTTCGATTGAGGATGCCGGTGAGGGCGCAGATGGCTTTGCGGCCTTCCGCATCCAGCTGTAACAGATTGAAAGCAGGCTTATCCCCCTATTTCTGACCCAATGGTATGGATCGGAATTGGGGGGTGAGCCAAAATTATTCTGTTAGGCAACTGTCATGCGAAGCGGCCCGTCCTGGGTCTAGAGTTTGCGTATTCCGTGGAGCGTTAGGGTGCTGACCAGATCAGCGTAATCCTCACGTGCTTTGGTGCCTGCGCCTGTGTTCCACATATAATACCAGTTCAGCATGCCAAAAACTGACATCGTGGCACCGCGCAGCTTGTCCTTGTCATCGCCAAACGAGTCCGGAGACAGGTCTTTCAGGATGTCCCGGACGAAATTCACTAGATCCAGCTGATACCCTCGTAAGAGCTTTTGCTGATCGTCGCGCAGGGCGTTCATGCCGCTGATCTGCACTCGGTGTTCATCATCCGCACCCTGATAAGCGAACAGGATCTCACGAACGGTCTTTCGCAGCTTTTGCTCGGGTGTAAGACCCGTCAGATCGACCTCGCAAATGCGGTCGCGCAGCTCGCGCAGATAGGTTTCGAGGATGTCATACAGGATGGCATCCTTACTGTCGTAATAGTGGTAAATGTTAGCCTTGGAGATTCCGCACTCATTGGCCAAAAGGGTCATCGAAGCGCGATCAAACCCCTGGTCGGCAAATACTTTGGCTGCCGTTTTCAGGATTTGTTCCCGCTTTTGGTCGTGGTCTTTTGCGATTGTCCGGGCCAAGGCTTAATCCTTATCGCGGTTGTCGATGACGCGCTTCGCCTTGCCCTGAGAGCGTTCGACGTCGCCCGGCTCACCTACAACAATTTCAGTTGAAACTCCAACGATGTCCTTGATGCGTTTGGTCAGCATCCGGGCGGCCGCCGTCTTGGACATTTCATCGGTAGATCCCGGAGAGGCTTCGACAAAGACCCGCATGGCATCCATCCGGCCGGATTTATACAGCTCGACCTGGTAATAAGGCGCAAGGCCTCCAGTCGCCATGACCTGTTCCTCGATTTGGCTGGGAAAGACATTGACGCCGCGCAGGATCATCATGTCGTCGCTGCGGCCGGTGATCTTGGCCATGCGACGCATGGAACGGGCCGTTCCGGGCAGCAGGCAGGTCAGATCGCGCGTGCGATAGCGGATCATCGGCAGCCCTTCTTTGGTCAGGGTGGTAAAGACCAGCTCACCAGTTTCACCGTCAGGCAGTACTTCGCCGGTGGCGGGGTCGATGATTTCTGGCAGAAAGTGATCTTCCCAGATCACAGGGCCATCCTTGGTTTCGACGCATTCGCTGGCAACGCCGGGCCCCATGATTTCCGACAGGCCATAGATGTCGACCGCGTGCATGTCGAATGCAGCCTCGATTTCCGAGCGCATCGCGTCGGTCCAGGGCTCCGCGCCGAAGATACCAACCTTCAGAGAGCTTTCGCGCGGATCAAGGCCCACCTTATGGAATTGTTCGAGGATGTTGAGCATGTAGGATGGGGTCACCATGATCCCATCGGGTTGAAAATCTGTGATTAAACCAACTTGTTTTTCGGTTTGCCCGCCACCCATCGGAACCACGGTCGCCTCTAGACGTTCGATGCCGTAATGCGCGCCCAGACCCCCGGTGAACAGGCCATAGCCATAAGCGTTATGCACGATATCGCCCTTGCGCAGACCTGCGGCCCGCAGCGACCGAGCACCCAGATCGGCCCAGTTGTCGATATCGCCTTTGGTATAGCCCACAACGGTTGGCTTGCCGGTTGTCCCGGATGAGGCATGCAGCCGAACCAGTTGGCTGCGCGGCACGGCGAACATGCCGAACGGGTAGTTGTCACGCAGGTCGTTCTTGTAGGTGAAGGGAAATTTCGAAAGGTCAGATAACTGTTGCAGGTCATCCGGATGCACGCCGGCATCGTCGAAGCGCTGGGTGTATATTGGCACATTTTCGTAAGCGTGACGCAGGGACCATTTCAGACGCTCCAACTGGGTGGCGCGGATTTCGTCAACCGAGGCGATCTCGATCGGGTCCAGGTCAGCTTTGTTAGGGGACAGGTCCTCCATCGCGTTACTCCTTCGGTCGCGAAGCTATTCTTGAAAATTCGTGCCACCAATCGCGCGGGACATGCCGCGGAATTCGGCGACCACGTTGCTGTCTTGATTGGTGACGCGCACGTCATAGATGCCGCTGCGACCCGTAACCGAGACCTCGGTCGCGGTGGCCGTCAGGCGATCCCCCAGCTTGCCGGGGGCGAGATAGCTCATCATCGTGTGCTGGCCAACGGTCGCGTGATTACGGCTGTTGCAGGCAAAGGCGAAGGCGCTGTCGGCCAGGGCATGGGTCACGCCGCCATGGCACATGCCGTGCCCATTACAGTGATGCGCAACGACGGTCAGCGCCAGAACTGCGCAGCCTTCGTCCACCTCGACAAGCTCCATGCCAAACCATTTGCTGGCTTCGTCACTCGCCCACATCGCAGCGGCTGATTTGCTGGCACGTTCCTTTGGTGTCATCGTCATTTACCCTGAAAATTGGGCGCGCGCTTTTCAAGAAAGCTGGACACGCCCTCGGCATAATCCGCGCTTTCGCCGCAGATTTTCATCGCATCAGCCTCGAGTTCCAGATGATCAGACAAAGAGGTCGTCGCCGCTGCTTGGATACAGTGTTTGGTCTTGCCCAACCCAAGGGTCGGGCCATTGGCCAGTTGATCAGCCAGCGTACGAGCCTCTGCTAATAGCTGATCGTCGGGTATGGCTTTCCAGATCAGGCCCCAGTCTTCGGCCTGTTTGGCGGGCAGGGGCTGTGCGGTAAAGGCCAGCCCTTTGGCGCGCGCCTCGCCCAAAAGGCGGGGCAGGTGCCAGCTGCCGCCAGTGTCCGGTATCAGGCCGACCTTAGAAAAGCTCTGGATGAATTTCGCGCTTTCCGCTGCCAGAACCATGTCGCAGGCCAGTGCCAGATTGGCCCCGGCGCCGGCAGCGACACCATTCACCGCGCAGATGATAGGGAAGTTCAGCGACCGGATCAGCCGCACCAAAGGGGCATAGAAACTGCGGACGGTCTTGCCCAGATCCGGCGGCCCGTCCATTTTCGACGGATCGCGGTCGCCAAGGTCCTGGCCGGCACAAAAGCCACGCCCGGCGCCCGTCAGCAGCACTGCCCGCGCGCCTGTATCGCGCGCGGAATTCAAGGCAGCCTGAAGCGCATGATGCATGTCTTCGTTGAACGAATTCAGCTTGTCTGGACGGTTCAACGTAATCTCGACCCAGTTCCCGTGATTTTCTACAAGAATCGTATCGCTCATCACTGCCTCGGCCGGTATCGTTTCAACTTTATGATTGCATTAACCGAACGGTTGGTCAATATATAAACGCAAGCCGAATCTGAGCAAATCAAAGGGATGGGTTATGGCAAAATCGCCGGTGGTGAGCGTTGAGCGGAAGGGTGACGTTGCCTGGGTAACGATCAACAATCCGCCAGTGAACGCGACATCCGCTGCGGTGCGTCAGGGGTTGGCCGACGCGGTAGGTGCCATCAAAGGCGCGCGCGTGGCTGTCCTGCGATGTGCGGGTAAAACCTTTGTTGCCGGTGGCGATATGTCAGAGTTCGACGCCCCACCGGTTGAGCCACATCTGCCTGACGTAGTACAGATGATCGAAGACAGTGAAGTTCCCTTTATCGCCTGCATGCACGGTACTGTTCTGGGCGGCGGGTTCGAGATTGCCATGGCTTGCGCTTGGCGCATTGCCGCGTCGGGCACCAGATTTGGTCTGCCAGAGGTCAATGTCGGCCTGATCCCCGGGGCAGGGGGCACCCAGCGTATTCCCCGTCTTGTGGGGATGGAGGCCGCGATTGACATGGCCTGCCGGGGAGAGATCCTGACTGCAGAAACGTTACTAGGGCTGGGTGGCCTTGATCTTGTCGCTGAACAGCCTGAGGCTGCCGTTGAGGCCTTTGCGGCCGAACTGCCGCAGCGACCAGTGCCAGTCAGTCAGCGTAGCCTCACCAGCTTTGCACCGGACCTGATCGAGGTTTCGCGCGCGGAACTTTTGAAACGGTCAAAGGGTCAGCAGTCTCCGCTGGAAAATCTGACGGCATTGGGGTGGGCGACCGAACCCTTTGCCGATGCCTTGCCAAAAGAGCGCGTCCGCCATTTGGCCCTGCGCCAAGGTGCCGAAAGCCGAGCCCTTCGCCATGCTTTCTTTGCCGAACGGAGCGTGTCCAAACCTTCTTTGATCAGAGGCGTAACCCCGCGCGACATCAGCCGTATCGCGGTGGTCGGCGGCGGTCTGATGGGGGCCGGGATTGCAACCGCCGCCCTGAATGGGGGGTTTTCTGTCACGTTGATTGAGCAGAACGCCGAAGCCGCCGCGGCGGCCTTTGGGCGTGTTAAGGGTCTGCTCGAAGGCGCTGCCAAACGGGGAAAGCTGACTGAGGCGCAGATGCAGAGCCGTCTGAGCGCCTTTCGCGCCGTTGACAGCTATGCCGACGCACGGGATGCGCAACTGGCCATTGAGGCGGTGTTTGAGGACATATCTGTCAAACAGCAGGTTTTCGCGGAACTCACCCGGCATATGGACACAAACGCAATTCTTGCCACCAACACATCTTATCTGGATCCAAACCAGATTTTCGCCGGTATCGACAGTCCGGCCCGCTGTATAGGTCTACATTTCTTCAGCCCAGCCCATGTCATGAAACTGCTTGAAATCGTACATACCGGGCATTCGGACCCAGAGGTCATCGCCACCGGATTTGCGTTTGGCAAAAAGCTGGGCAAAGTGGCGGTCCTATCAGGTATTTGCGATGGCTTTATCGGCAATCGCATGCTGGCCGCCTATCGGCGCGAGGCTGATTATCTTCTGGCAGATGGTGCGCTGCCTTATCAAGTGGATCAGGCCATGCGCGACTTTGGTATGCCCATGGGTCCGTACGAATTGCAGGATCTGACCGGTCTTCAGATCTCATGGGCCAATCGCAAGCGCAATGCCGCAACACGCCCACCGGATGAGCGCTATGTCTCTGTGGCCGACCAGCTTTGCGAGATGGAGCGTTTCGGGCAGCGGTCCGGAAAAGGCTGGTATAGTTATGATGACGGCGACCGTACGCCGATCCGTGATACACAGGTCGAGGCTTTGATCGAAGCCAACTCGGCTGAACATGGCATCACCCGGCGCGCGTTTGCGAGCACCGAGATTTCGTCGCGCTTGATGGCGGTACTTGCGAATGAGGGCGCATTGATCATCGAAGAGGGTATCGCCGAAAACGCGATGGCCGTGGATATGGTCCAGATCCATGGCTACGGATTCCCGCGCTGGCGCGGGGGGCCGATGAACTATCGAGATGAAATTGGGGCGCAGCTGTCGCGGGAAGTAATGGAGACCGTCGCCTCTGAAAGCCCCGGGTCTTGGAGGATTGCGAGGCAGACCACATCACCATGACTATTGATGGTTACAAAACGGACTATTAACGCAGATTCAATGTATGTTTCAGAGGGAGGAGACAAAACCATGAAATTCAACAGTTTGAGCACGCTATTGGCCTCAGCCGCCTTGGCCGTTTCGGGCACCGTGGCGCTGGCCGCAGATTATACGCTGACCATATCCAGCTGGGCACCGCCGACCCACGGTATCAACGCGAAGATGTGGCCAAAATTCGTGGAAATGGTTGAAGAGGCCACAGACGGTCAGGTCACCGCCGAACTGAAGTTGGGCATCGCGCCGCCACCAGCACAGATGGATTTGATCATGGATGGCGCGGCGGATGCCTCGATCATTTTCCACGGCTACCAGCCGGGGCGCTTTGTCACCACAAAGATGATAGAACTGCCCGGATATGAAGGCTCGGCAGAGGCCGCATCGGTTGCATATTGGCGCACCTATGACGCGCATCTCAAGGCCGCGGACGAGCATCGCGGCGTGAAAGTGATCGCCCTGCATACGCATGGTCCGGCGCAGCTGCATTCCAGCAGCGCGGTGACCACGCTGGATGAAGTGTCGGGCCTCAAGGTCCGTATCCCGGGTGGGGTTGGCGGTGACGTCGGCACAGCGCTTGGCGCGACCGGCATCCAGGTGCCTGCACCGAAAGTCTATGAGACCCTTGCTTCGAAAGCAGCCGATGGCGTTGTCATGCCGTTTGAATCCCGCAAGGGTTTTAAGCTGACCGAGGTTGCCCAGAACGTTTACGAGGTTCCGGGCGGTCTGTATCGCGGGTCGTTTGCCTTCATCATGAACGAAGAAACGTTTGCCGACCTGCCCCCTGAGCTGCAGCAGGCGCTGGAGGAGAATGTGTTTGGTGAACCGTTGAGCCGCGAAATCGGCAAGATCTGGGACGAGATCGACGGGATCGGCCGCGAGGCGACCGAAGCCACTGAGGGCAACGCAATCAACGCGGCCTCGGCGGAAGATCTGGAAAAATTCAACGCGATCGCCGTTGATGTCCGCGCCAAGGTGATTGACGAGGTTAACGGCACCGGTGTTGACGCACAGGCGGCCTATGACATGATCGTAAATGAAATGGCTGCCCAGTAACACAGTCCGGCTGGCGGGGTCTCTTCGCCAGCCATATTCACCAGCCGGGACCCAATCATGCAATCTCTCGTGACTTTTGCGCGTCGCGTCAGCATCGCTCCGACGCTGCTGGCCTGTATAGCGCTGTTCATCCTGATGGTGATGACCTTTTTTGACGTCATACTGCGGTCTGTCTTCAACGCCCCGATTGAGGCAGCGACTGAGCTGACACGTATTTTCATGGCGATCATGGTGTTTTCGGTTCTGCCGATGATCTCAGCCGGAAAGGGTCAGATCGCCGTCGACCTGACGGACGGAGTATTTTCCCGCTTGCGGCTGAGCCGAGCGCGTGACGCTGTTGTATATATTGTGTCGGGCGTGATGCTCATCTGGCCGATCAAACGCGTCTGGATTCTTGCCGAGCGCGCACGGGACTATGGCGATGTGACTGAATACCTGTCGATCCCGGTATTCTATGTCGGCTGGTTCATCGCCGGGTTCACTGCGATCACGGCCATGGCGATGATTGTCACGGGCCTGATTACTATCTTCTCCCCCCAATCCTTGTCGGAGACCTCTCAATGACCGCCGCACTTATCGGTTTTGCCCTTGTTCTGGTGCTTGTACTGGTGCGTCTGCCTATCGTCTTCGCGATGGGTCTGGTTGGTACGCTTGGGTTCGCCTACGAACGTGGCGGCAGCATCTTTTCGGAGCGCGGCTTGAAGGCGGCGATGTCGATGGTGGGTCGCCAGATCACCGATACGGCACAGGATTACGGATTGTCGGTGGTGCCTCTGTTCATCCTGATGGGCCTGTTCGTGAACAAAGGCGGGCTCGCGCGCGAGCTTTATGCGGTATCCAATGCATTTCTCGGCCATTTCCGGGGCGGCATCGCCATGGCGACTGTCGCGGCCTGCGGCGGGTTCTCGGCAATTTGCGGGTCGTCTCTGGCGACAGCGGCCACCATGTCCAAGGTCGCGATGCCGGAAATGCGCCGGTATGGTTATGCGGATGAGCTTTCGACTGCGTCGATTGCAGCGGGTGGCACGCTTGGCATCCTGATCCCGCCCTCGGTGATCCTGGTCATTTATGGCCTGCTGACGGAAACCTCGATTGGCAAACTGTTTGTTGCGGGCATTATCCCCGGTGTGCTTGGCATTCTTTTTTATCTTCTCGCGGTGCGCTGGACCGTCTGGCGCAAACCAGAGGCGGGACCGGCAGGCGAACGCCACGGTTGGGTCGAGCGCCTGAGGGCCTTGCGCTCGGTCTGGGCCGTGTTGCTGCTGTTCTTTCTGGTCATTGGCGGGCTTTATGGTGCCTTCGATTTTCAACCGCTGAACCTGACCTTCAGCCCGACCGAGGCGGCAGGGATGGGGGCCATGGGCGCCTTTTTGATTGCCTTGTCGCGCGGCGGGCTTAGCCTGGGTTCAACATTCGAGGTTTTGAAGGAAACCACCGCGACCGCTGCGGCCCTGTTCTCGGTCCTGATCGGGGCGCAGATATTTTCGAACTTCATCAACCTCGCCGGTTTGCCCGAAGCGCTGATCGCCATGGTCACAGCGTATGACGTTGCGCCCTTTGTGGTGATCCTGATGATCCTTGGCATCTACATCATTTTGGGGTGTGTTTTTGAATCCCTGTCGATGCTACTGCTGACCGTGCCGATCTTTTTTCCTCTGGTCACATCGCTGGGATATGACCCGATCTGGTTCGGCATTGTTGTGGTCGTCGTCACCGAAATCAGCCTGATCACCCCGCCCGTGGGGCTGAACGTGTTCATTCTGAAGGGTGTGGTCGGGGATGTGTCGACTGGGACGATCTTCAGAGGGGTAACTCCGTTCTGGATCGCAGATATCTTTCGGCTGGCCCTGATCGTTCTGGTGCCCTGGCTTGTGCTGGTTCTGCCGGAACAGATGGGGGCGATGGGCCACTGATGTTTGCGCTGACCAAGCTGCCTGACGGGTTCCAGGATGATCCCTATCCTACCTATAGGGCGCTGCGTGAAGATACGCCCGTCTGCCTGCAACCCGATGGGTCGGTGATCCTGTCACGACATCAGGATCTGGACATCATCTATCGGGACACAACGAGGTTCATTTCGGACAAGAAGGCCGTGTTTGGCCCCAAATACGGGGTGGATAGCCCATTGTTTGAACATCACACCACCAGTCTTGTGTTCAATGATCCGCCCTTGCACTCGCGTGTCCGCAAGGTGATGGTCGGCGCGATGAACCCGCGCGCTTTGGCGCAGATGGAGCCGGGTCTGATCGAACTTGTCGACGGGCTGTTGGATCAAATGCAGGCCAAGGGCACAGTTGAGTTGATCGAGGATTTTGCCGGGGCGATCCCGATCGAGATCATCGGCAACCTGCTGGGCATCCCTCGGTCCGAGCGCGAGCCGTTGCGTGAGTGGTCCTTGGCCATTCTCGGGGCGTTGGAACCGCAGCTGACGCCCGAGCAGGAAGATTGGGGCAACCGCGCAGTCCGCGAGTTCAAAGCCTTTCTGCGCGATATCATCGACGACCGCAGGGCCAACCCGGGCAACCCGGAGACCGATGTTTTGACCAGGTTGATACAGGATGACACCGAGGGCGGCCTGACCGAGGTTGAACTGTACCAGAACTGCATCTTCATTCTGAATGCCGGGCATGAGACCACGACAAACCTGATAGGCAACGCTTTGGATCTGTTGGACCGCCACAGGGATAAGCGGACCGAGCTGTTGGTTAATCCAGACCTGATTTCTACCGCAGTGGACGAGTTTTTGCGTCTGGAAAGCCCGAACCAGTTCGGCAATCGCCTGACCACTGAAGAGGTGGAATTTCACGGACATGTCATTCCAGCAGGAACCGATCTGCATCTTTGCATCGGCGCGGCCAACCGCGATCCGCGACAATTTGATTTCCCCGATGACATGATGTTGGATCGCCGTCCCAACAAGCACCACGCGTTTGCGGGCGGGCCGCATACTTGCGTTGGTTTGACCTTGGCCCGGATGGAAGGTCGGGTTGCCGTTAGCCGGTTTTTGAACCGGTTCCCTGATTACCAGATCACGGAAAGTGCTCAGCGTGGGGGGCGTATCCGGTTTCGGGGGTTCGCCCACCTGCCCGCGCAGGTTTGAACTAGCCGCGCTGCTTGTTCTGAAATTTATTGACCGACCGTACGGTTAATAATAAGATATCGCAAATGCCCCGCGCGCTAGCCCTGCCGCGAGTAAGGAGAAACCTATGACGATCCAACAGATTTCCAGTTTTGCTGCGGGCGAGTGGATTGCGCCGGGGGCAGGTGCCCGCAACATCGCAAGCGCGGTGACGGGAGAGGTGATCGCAACAGCCGGAAACAACGCCTTGGACGTTCAGGGAATGCTGGATCATGCGCGCAATGTTGGTGGTCCTGCGCTGCGTAAGATGACGTTTCACCAGCGGGCCAAGATGCTCAAGGCGCTGTCTGTTCATCTGGGCAAGCACAAGCAGGCGATGTACGATCTGTCCTTCAATACCGGCGCAACCCAGGCGGATCATCTGATCGACATTGACGGCGGTATTGGCACGATGTTCGTCTTTGCCTCAAAAGGGCGGCGCGAGATGCCGGACGGGCATGTCTATCTCGACGGCGAGGTCGAGCAGCTTTCGCGCAATGGCACCTTTCTGGGGCAACATATCTGCACCCCGTTGAAAGGTGTTGCGATCCATATCAACGCTTTCAACTTTCCGGTCTGGGGCATGCTGGAAAAGCTGGCTCCGACTCTTCTGGCGGGGGTTCCGGCTATCGTCAAACCGGCCACAAATTCCTGCTATGTGACCGAGCTGTGCGTTCGGCTGATGCTCGAGTCGGGCATATTGCCCAACGGTGCATTGCAACTGGTGTCAGGCGGGCTGGGCGACATGCTCGATCGCCTGACCATGCAGGATGTGGTCAGCTTTACAGGCTCGGCGGATACGGCGCTGAAGCTGCGCGCGAACCCCGTAATCCTGGAGAATTCGGTCCGGTTCGTGGCGGAGCAGGACAGCTTGAACTGCTCGGTCCTGGGCCCTGATGCCGCGCCGGGAACGCCCGAATTCGATCTGTTCGTCAAAGAGGTTCAGCGCGAGATGACCACCAAGGCGGGTCAGAAATGCACTGCCATCCGCAGGATCATCGCGCCCGAGCCGCATGTGCAGGCCGTGATTGAGGCGCTGTCCGCGCGTTTGGCAAAGACCACCATCGGGGATCCGAAACTGGAAACCACCCGAATGGGTGCGCTGGTCTCGGCCAGTCAGAAGCGCGATGTTTTGGAGAAGGCCGTGATTATAGGGCACGAGGCCGAGTGCGTCTTTGGCAACCCGGACGACTTCGTGGTCGATGGGGCCGATGCAGATAAGGGCGCCTTTCTGCCACCGATGCTGTTCCATTGCAGCGATCCCGATGCCGCGCTACGTGTGCATGATACCGAAGCCTTTGGGCCCGTCAGTACAATCATGGGCTATCGCGATACCGACCACGCGATTGAGCTGGCGAACCGAGGGCAGGGGTCTCTGGTGGCCTCAGTCATCACACATGATGCTGATGTTGCCCGCAAATTTGTTATGGGGGCAGGGGCCTATCATGGGCGGCTCTATTTCAACAACCGAGACTCGATGAAAGAATCCACAGGCCATGGCTCTCCTTTACCGCATATGGTCCATGGCGGTCCCGGCCGTGCTGGCGGTGGCGAGGAAATGGGCGGTGTACGCGGTGTGATGCATTATATGCAACGTACGGCGATTCAAGGATCGCCGGACATATTGACAGCTATTGGCGAGAGATGGGTGCCGGGTGCAGCCGAGGTCAATGCGCCAGCCCATCCATTTACACGCCGCTATCATGATCTGGCCATTGGTGAGACGATCCACACCGCACCGCGGACCGTGACCATGGAAGACATTGAACATTTCGCCGAATTCACCGGCGACACCTTCTATGCCCATATGGATCAGGCCGCAGCTGAGCGTAACCCGTTCTTTCCGGGCCGGGTCGCGCATGGATATCTTTTGCTGTCATTCGCGGCGGGTCTTTTTGTGGAACCGAACGAGGGGCCGGTCCTGGCCAATACTGGGCTCGATAACCTGCGCTTTATGAAACCGGTAGAGGCAGGCGACAGCATCAAGGTGCGCCTGACGGTTAAAAAGAAAACCCGCCGCAATGATGAATATGGCGAGGTGCGCTGGCATGTCACCCTGACCCAGCAAGATGATGAGCCTGTGGCCGAATATGAGCTGCTGACCATGGTGGCCTACTAAGATTCTTGGGCCGGATGGTAATTCGATCTGGCCCGATTATACTTGCTGCATGAAAGATTCAGCCCCCGATTGGTTTGAAACCTGCGTTAGCCATCTGACCGCTGAGGGTACGCAACGGGTGTGGTCCGTGCTGGTGACGATATTCGGTGATCTGGCGCAGGAAGAAACAGATCAGATAAGTGGTGCGGTGATCACCGCACTGACCAGCCTTGCCGGGATCAAGGCCGAAGCCACGCGTGTTGCCCTGCATCGGCTGCGCAAGGATGGCTGGATTGAAAGCACCCGCAAAGGGCGCAGCAGCTTTCACCGCCTGACCGCGTTTGGCCGTCATCAGAGTGTGACCGCCGCACCGCGTATCTATGCCAAGGAAGCGCCGGAACCCGGCCTCTGGCATGTACTTATCGCCAGCAATTCGGACTCATCGCGCAAAGAATTGGCTGACCTGATGCTGACTGGGGACTACATCTCTCTCAATCCCGCAACGTCGATGGCTCCGGGTCAGGTTCCGGCGGGTCTTGAAGAGCTGATGGGCGTGGAAAGCAGCGCTATCTCTGTTCCTGGCTGGCTTCGGGATCTCTGCGGGCCAGAGGCGTTGAAAACCGCCTATGATCAGTTCTTGAGATCGACACAGATCATCGACCAAGAGATGCCATCTGAGGGGGCGGGCGACCCGATGAAGACGGCCATTCTGCGTGTCCTGATCGTGCATAATTGGCGCCGTATTGTTCTGCGCCATCCCGCCTTTCCTGCAGCGTTTCTGCCCGCTGACTGGAAAGGCCCTACATGCCGGGCGGCTGTATCTCAGTTGTTGGAAAAACTGCCGCGCCCTGATTTGGAATCCTTGGAAGCCGAGCTGGACAGCTAGGTTTTCTTTAGCGTCACCTATCTGATCCGCCCGATGCTGGTCATTCGGCGATTATTGCGGCGTTTCTCTCGCGCCAAATGTTACAGAAAAGCTAAAAAAGAAAAAGAACTCGTAACATTAAGCTTGCCTCGAATCGATGGACGCCCTAAAAACCGACCATGCGGTCAATGATACGGATCAGCACCTACAGGAGAATTAAGTGATGGACGCATTCATTTGCGACGCGACGCGCACTCCGATTGGGCGATATGGGGGGGCTTTGTCGTCAGTCAGGACAGATGATCTGGCCGCGATTCCATTGGCCGCCCTGAAAGAGCGCAACCCGCAGGTTGATTGGGCCAGCGTTGATGATGTGATCTATGGCGATGCCAATCAGGCGGGTGAAAGCAACCGCAATGTGGCGCGGATGGCGGCCTTGTTGGCTGGATTGCCGGTTGATGTGCCTGGAACAACAGTGAACCGATTGTGCGCCAGTGGAATGGATGCGGTTGGAATGGCAGCGCGGGGCATCAAGGCGGGCGATTATGATCTGGCTGTGGCCGGCGGTGTCGAAAGCATGTCGCGCGCGCCCTTTGTGATGCCCAAGGCGACCTCGGCCTTTACCCGCAGCAATGCGGTCTATGATACGACGATCGGCTGGCGCTTTGTGAACCCGAAGGTGAAACAGGCCTATGGCATCGACTCGATGCCGCAAACGGCCGACAATGTGGCCGAAGACTTTGGTATCAGCCGCGATGACCAAGATGCTTTTGCGGCGCGCAGTCAGGCCCGATGGGCCACCGCGCATGAGGCAGGTCTGTTCCGGGATGAAATCACCCCGGTCACGATCCCGCAACGCAAGGGCGATCCGATCATTGTTGATACGGATGAACATCCGCGCCCAGATGTTACCGTGGACAAACTGTCTGGTCTCAAAGGTGTCAACGGGCCGGATAAGACGGTGACCGCTGGCAACGCCTCGGGCGTCAATGACGGCGCTGCGGCCATTTTGATGGCCAATGAGGCGGCAGCGTCAAAGAACGGCCTGACCCCGATGGCCCGAGTCGTGGGCATGTCTGTCGCCGGGGTTGAGCCGCGTGTCATGGGCATTGGCCCGGTTCCGGCTAGCCGCAAAGTTTTGGCCCGCGCCGGGCTGAGCATCGAGCAAATGGACGTGATAGAGTTGAATGAGGCCTTCGCGTCCCAGGGTCTGGCGACACTGCGCGAACTGGGTCTGCCAGACGACGCGCCACAGGTGAACCCGAATGGGGGCGCGATTGCCATTGGCCACCCGTTGGGCATGTCCGGCGCAAGGTTGGTTATGACCGCGGCCTATCAGTTGCGGCGCACGGGCGGGCGATACGCGCTGTGCACCATGTGTGTCGGCGTCGGTCAGGGCGCAGCGCTTATTCTTGAACGCGTATAGGGGAGATGACGGGACATGTATGCTCAGATGGTTAAGTCCGAGGCGACACAGGAAGATCCTGCAAAGCTCGCTGCCTTTCAGTCGCGCATAGACGCTGACGAAAAGATCGAACCCAAGGATTGGATGCCCGAAGGCTATCGCAAGACGCTGATCCGCCAGATCGGCCAGCACGCCCATTCCGAAATCGTTGGGCAACTGCCCGAGGCGAACTGGATCACGCGGGCACCCACACTGGAACGCAAGGCGATCCTGTTGGCAAAAGTTCAGGACGAGGCCGGGCATGGTCTGTACCTTTACTGCGCCGCCGAAACACTGGGTGTCAGCCGGGATGAGATCACCGAAATGCTGCTGGACGGGCGCATGAAATACTCGTCCATCTTCAACTATCCCACCCTGAACTGGGCTGATGTTGGTGCCGTTGGCTGGCTGGTGGATGGCGCCGCGATCATGAACCAGGTGCCGTTGCAGCGCACGTCTTACGGTCCCTATTCACGCGCCATGATCCGCATCTGCAAAGAAGAGAGCTTTCATCAGCGTCAGGGCTATGACGCCATCCGCAAGATGGCCGAAGGCACGCCGGACCAGAAACGAATGGCGCAGGACGCTTTGAACCGCTTTTGGTACCCATCGCTGATGATGTTTGGACCGTCCGACAAGGACTCGGTGCATTCGACGCAGTCGATGAAATGGAAGATCAAGATGAACACCAATGACGAGCTGCGTCAGAAATTCGTCGATCAGACTGTGCCACAGGCCGAGTATCTGGGCCTGACCATTCCTGACCCAAAGCTGAATTGGAACGACGATCGCGGCCATTATGATTTCTCAGAACCCGACTGGTCCGAGTTCTTCGATGTCATCAGTGGCAATGGCCCCTGCAACACCGACCGGCTGGCCGCCCGAAATCAAGCCTGGGACGACGGCAAATGGGTGCGCGACGGGCTGATGGCCCATGCCGAAAAGAAACGCTCTGGCACAGTGGCTGCCGAATAAGTCGACCCTGAGGAGGAAACCCGATGAAAAACGAATGGCCCCTGTGGGAAGTCTTTATCCGTGGTCAGCATGGTATGAGCCACCGTCACGTCGGCTCGTTGCATGCCCCGGACGCGGAGATGGCCATCAAGAACGCGCGCGATGTCTATACCCGCCGCAACGAAGGTGTGTCGATCTGGGTGGTCGAGGCGAATAATATCTCGGCCTCCTCGCCCAGCGACAAGGGCCCATTATACGAGCCCAGCGAAAGCAAGGTCTATCGTCACCCGACCTTTTTCGACATCCCCGATGAAGTGGGGGCCATGTGATGGACCGGGACACGGCATTTGTACAATTCCTTCTACGGATGGGCGACAACGATCTGATCCTTGGCCATCGCGTCAGTGAATGGTGCGGCCATGCGCCGGTGCTGGAAGAGGATATCGCGCTGGCCAACACGGCCCTGGACCTGATCGGGCAAACCCAGATGTGGTTGGGTCTGGCGGGGGAAATCCAAGGCGGCAAAACCGCTGACGATCTGGCCTTCCTTCGCGATGCCTGGGATTTCCGCAATGTGCTGCTGGTCGAGGTTCCCAATGGGGATTTTGGCCGGACCCTGATGCGCCAGTTCCTGTTCGATGCATGGCATTCCATCATGCTGGGACGCTTGCTCAACTCTAGGGATGACCGTGTCGCGGCCATTGCCGCGAAAGCCAGTAAAGAGGTGGCATATCACCTGGAACGCTCGGGCGACACGGTGGTTGGTCTGGGGGACGGAACAGCTGAAAGCCACGCCCGGATGCAGTCGGCTCTGGACTACCTGTGGCCGTATGTAGGCGAGATGTTCACCAGCGACGAAGTTGACGCCGAGATGGTCGCGGCGGGCATTGCGCCGAACCCCGCGGATCTGAGCGCGGAGTTTGACGCTTTGGTGCAGCGGATCCTGTCCGAGGCGACCTTGACGATCCCGGAAGGCGCGTTTGCCCATAAAGGTGGGCGTGACGGGCGGATGCATACGGAACATCTGGGTCATCTGTTGACACAGATGCAGTGGCTGCAACGCGCCTATCCCGAAGCAAGCTGGTAACGCCGATGGATCGGGCATCGACCAAACAAATCTGGGAATGGCTGGATGCTGTTCCTGACCCTGAAATTCCGGTGATTTCAGTGGTCGATCTTGGCATTGTGCGCGATGTGCAGTGGCAGGACGAGACGTTGAAGGTGACGGTCACTCCAACCTATTCCGGCTGTCCGGCAACATCCATTATCAGCCTGGATATCGAAACCGCCTTGCACGATCGCGGGATCAGTGACGTGCAGATCGAAACCAGCATCGCCCCGGCCTGGACCACCGACTGGCTCAGCGAAAAGGGCCGCGCCCGGTTGGAGGACTATGGCATTGCCCCACCGCAACCGGCGGGCGGCCCGGATCGCTGCCCGCGCTGCGGTAGCAAAGCGGTCGAGAAGGTCAGCCAGTTCGGTTCGACCCCTTGCAAGGCGCATTGGCGATGCACCGACTGCCTGGAACCATTTGACTATTTCAAGTGCATCTGAGGAGGACCACCGGATGGCACGTTTCCACGACCTGAAAGTCACAGATATCCACAAAACCATTCGCGATGCGGTGGTGGTGACACTGGAACCTGTGAACGGCGCTGCAGATCAGTTCGATTTCACCGCCGGTCAATATCTGACATTTCGTCGCGAATTTGAGGGCGAAGAACTGCGCCGGTCCTACTCGATCTGCGCGGGCAAGGATGAAGGCGTGCTGCAGGTTGGCATCAAACGTGTTGAAGGCGGCGCCTTTTCCGGATGGGCGAATACTGAACTGAATGTCGGCGACATCGTCGAGGCAATGCCGCCGATGGGCAGCTTTCATACTCCGATAGATGCGGGTGCGGAAAAGCAATATCTGGGCTTTGCAGGGGGCTCGGGGATTACGCCGGTGCTGTCGATCCTCAAAACGACCCTCGCACAGGAACCGCAATCACGCTTTACCCTTATCTATGCCAATAAGGGCACCAACACGATCATGTTCCGCGAGGATCTCGAAGACCTCAAGAACCTCTATATGGGTCGCCTCAACGTGATCCACGTTCTTGAGACGGATTCACAAGAGATCGAGCTGTTCACCGGTTTGGTGACCCAGGAAAAATGCGCGCAGCTGTTCAAACATTGGGTCGATATCGACCATGTCGACACCGCATTTATCTGCGGCCCGGAACCGATGATGCTGGGCATTGCCGCCGCATTGCGCGAGCACGGTCTGGATGACAGCCAGATCAAGTTCGAGCTGTTCGCCAGCGCTCAGCCCGGACGGGCCAAGGCTAAGCCAATTTCGGCAGAAACGGGTACGCAGGGCAATCAGAGCAGTGCGTCGATCACGCTGGATGGATCCACCCAGACCGTGACCATACCCAAGGACCAATCCATTCTTGAGGCGGCCCTGGCAAACGCTATGGATGCCCCGTTTGCCTGCAAGGCGGGTGTCTGTTCGACCTGCCGCTGCAAGGTGCTTGAGGGTGAGGTCGAGATGCTCGCCAATCACGCGCTGGAAGATTACGAAGTGGAAAAAGGCTATGTGCTAAGCTGCCAGGCCTATCCGGTAACAGACCGCGTGGTCGTCGATTACGACCGGTAGAAAGGGGGCAGATATGTCCGATTCAATGACACTCGACAGCTATCTGGCCGCAGGCGGTGTTCTGACCAACCCATCGAACGTGCCGCCTCGCTATCGGGCCGAGCTGATGAAGCTGATGGCGACATTTGTCGACAGCGAACTGGCTGGGGCTGCCGGGTTTGCCGACATCATCAATCAGGGGCCGGGGATCAAGGAACGGATCGCCGCCGCAAAGATCGTGCTGGAAAAGTCAGACCACGCAAATTGTGTTCTCAGCATCATGGGCGAATTTGGCGCAGATACCGAACGCTATGCCAATCACCATCCTTGGACCATGCGCTTGTCGCGGGATGCGGATATCGGGGCCACCCGGTCCGAGCATGACATGCGTCTGGCGGTGTTCAACTATCCGCTGTCCGGCTGGACAGACGCTGTGGTCATGAACCTGCTGATGAGCCGCGCGGTGGCCGAACAACTGGCCGAGTATTCCACCATCTCGTATCAGCCTCTGGCCGAAGCCTTCCGATCCATCGCCCCGGTCGAGGCACATCATGGCGAGCTGGCGTTGGAAGGGGCGGTCAAACTGATCGAGAACGGTGCGGCGGACGACATGCAGAACTCGGTCACTTACTGGTGGCCTCGGGTTGCGGTGTCCTTCGGCGGCGATGACCCGAAACGGTTCGAGCTGTTGAAATCAATGGGCCTGCGTCGCAACACAAACAGCGCATTGCAGGACCGTTGGGGCCAGACAATGGCTGCAACTCTGGCAACGCTTGGCCTCAAATCGCCTGCTTGAACGAAAGCGCCCTAGGCGGACACCCTTCTCGCTCTATCCAAAGAGCCGTCCGAACTGAGGGTTGAGGTCCTCAATGCCGGCCAATCGAAGCATATGCCAGGCAAGCGCCTGATTACTGGAAATGACTGGAATCCCGATCTTTTCTTCTGCCTGAACAATGACGTCAAGGCATCGCAGATTCGTGCAAGAGACAATGACAGCATCGCAGGGCGCTTGAGCCGCGACCTTTTCAATAGCGTCAAGGATCGACCCTTCTGTGATCCGCGCAACAACGCGATCATTTCCTTCCTCGAACGACCCGAAACCTGCGATTTCGAAACCGGCCTGTTCCAGCTTTGTGCGCATCCCAGCGGAAACTTCGGGAATATAGGGGGTGACGAAGCCCAATCGTCGGGCTCCTAAATGCTGACCGGCAGCGATGATTGCCGCCAACGGATCTGTCACACGTGCATCCGGGCAGACCGTCTTTATCACCTTGGCCACATTCTCGGACCCGATCACGGTCGAGGCCGAGGTACAGCCAAATCCGATTGCATCAAAGCTGAGCGATGGTGGCAAAAGCCGTGCCGTCGCAGGCAAGTCCTGTTCCATCCGTGCCAATGTGTCGGGTCGGATTTCGGGCACCATCGGAATCCGGCTGTGATAGAGCGCGACACCAGCTAGGCACATGATCCGAGAGAATTCGTTCTCTAACGTCTCGTCAGTCTCAAGAACAATCACACCCAGATTGGCGCGGGTGCCAATGCCTTCGTCTGTTTCGAAATCAAGCTTCATGATTGGCCTCAGATGATTGGTAGTTCAGGCGCGGCGCGTTTGGTCAAAAGCTCCGCCCCACTTGCACGTATGACGATGTTCTCTTCGTGCACCATGACCCGACCGTCGCCATAGCCAAGCGATGGTTCAAGGGTCAGTACCATATTTTCGGCGATCTCGGTTGTATCCCAACTGGTGTGCGAGGGCCATTCGGTCAGCTGCATGCCAAGCCCATGACCCAGCCTGCCGACGTCACCACCCTGATCGTCGAGCTCCGTGATCACCTTCTGCATCGCTTGAAACAATTCTCGGCAAGTCGCTCCGGGGCGAGCTGCGGCCATCCCGGCCTCAGTCGCGCGCCAAAGAACATCATATGCATGGCGTGAGGCGTCATCGGCGCGGCCAATGGCCCAATTCCGATCGAAGTCGCAAAAATACCCGTCCCAGTTGGAACCGGTGTCGAGCATCAGCACATCGCCGCGCGCCAGTGGTCGGCGGGACGGGGGCGAGATGACGTCGTGATAGCCGCCCGTATCCGCACCGCCGACCAAATACGGAACATCATCGGCACCCTGCGCCAGCCCTTCGCGCCGAAAGGAGCGGAACACATCCTCAAGCGGCTGCCCTTCGCGGGCGATTTCGGGCACCCGCTCAAATGTGCGCGACCCGATGGCGCAGATATAGGTGAGTTTTTCGATCTCGGCCTCGGATTTCACCATTCGCAAGCCTCGGACGATCTCGGTCGCGTCAGTGATCTTTAGCCCATTCAGGCCCGCCAACAGCCGCTCATAATCGCCAAGCGGCATCCGCAAATGGGTTTCGTGCCCCTTCATCAATCCAACGGTTTCACCACGGCTGGCATGTGGCGCCAGCAGATCGGTCAACAGCCCGATACCGTCATCCTTTGGTGCAGGTGCGCCCCAGGTGCGGATATCTGTGACCCAGGTTCGCCGCATAAGGTCTGCGCCGATCTCAGGGATGATTGCGATGGGCTTGCCGGTTGCCGGGATGAACAGGAACCATGGGCGAGTCGGGCTTTGCCAAAACAGCGTGTGGAACCCGCTGAAATAGCGCACATCCGGTTCAGTTGTCAGCAATATGCCCGCCATACCGGTTTCGGCCATCTTTGTCTGGGCCGCTGCGGTACGCGTTGCGAATTCTTGTTGGTCAAAACCACGTCGTGGGGCGTTCATGACTCTTGATCCTTTCGCGGGGGCAACCGGTCCTGAACCAATCGGGTCCAGAATTCAGCTCCGATCGGCAGCAGTTCATCATTGAAATCATAGTCAGAAGCATGGAGCGGTTGGCCATGCGGCCCGGCCTCGCCATTGCCCAGCAACAGGAAACATCCCGGCACGGCGGCCGAAAACTGGGCGAAATCCTCAGAAAAACTCATCGGTGCCCGATCTTTGATCAGGTCACAACCGGCGGCTTCGGCTGCGCGATATACCGCAAGGGCCGGGGTGGCGGCGTTGATGGTCTCGACGAACTGCGTATCAAAGCTGACCGATGCTTGAATGCCATGTGCTGCCGCAATCCCTTCGGTGATCTGACGCATGAAACCTTCGATGGCGTTGCGGTCCTCGGGCGATCTGGCGCGAAAATCTCCTTTGAGAGTGGCGTTGCCCGGCAAGACATTTCGCTGGCCGTCCGTCAGGAATTCGGTCACGGAAACTACCGCGCCAGAGGCGGGCGCAAGCTTTCGTGCCACCACGGTCTGCAATGCCACCACAATCTCGGACCCTACGGTAATTGCATCAACGCCGGTTTGTGGCATCGAGGCATGACCGCCCTGGCCTTTAACCGTGATCTCGAACAGGGTTTCACTGTTACAGATAATACCGGCGCGGGTCGAAATCTGACCGGTTGGAGCGCCTGGCAAATTGTGGATTGCATAGATTTCTTCGACCGGAAATTGTTCTAGCACACCGTCGTCGATCATCGCGCGCGCGCCCAGGCCGTGCTCTTCGTTTGGCTGGAATAGAAAAACAACCGTACCGTCAAAGGTAGGTTCTTTCGCCAGACGCTCTGCCGCCCCAAGCAGCATGGTTGTATGACCATCGTGGCCACAAGCATGCATCACACCGGGTGAGGTCGAGACATAGTCATGGGACGAGGTTTCGGTGATTGGAAGCGCATCCATGTCAGCACGCAGGCCAATGGCTTTGTTGCCACCGCCGGATCGAAGCACACCGACAACGCCTGCGCCTTCGTGCACTTCGATCCCAAGGGCGCGCAGCCGTTCAGCGACAACCGACTTGGTTCGCTTCTCTTGAAAGCCCAGTTCCGGGTGCCTGTGCAAATCCCGCCGAAGCGCGATCATACGGTTTTCTAAATCGCTCATTTCTTCATCCGCGTGTGAGTTGCATCGGTTCTACAGGATAGGGCTGCGTGTTTCGCATCAAATTTCCGACCCTAAAGCAGAAAAAATTGCACAAAAGCGCCAAGTTCAGATCGGAAGTTCCAGACCAATCTTTGTACGGTCCATCGCGACGGATGTGCGAAATCTGCGGACGTTCGAGTTATCGAAAAACAAGCGATGGGTCAGGTCCTCGAAATCCTCCATGTCCTGTGCGACGCAGATAAGAACAAAGTCGGCATCACCGGTCACATAATAGCATTGCTGAACTTGCGGCTCGTTCCTGGCGCGTTTGCGGAACAGATCGAGTTGCTGAAGCGATTCCCGGTCAAGTTCGACCAGAACGATGAAGGTCATCTTATAATCAAAGCGCGACGGGTTGAGCACCGCGACCTCTTTCAGGATCAGCCCGGAATCTCGCAACCGCTTGAGCCGCCGCTGCACCGAGGGAACTGAAAGACTGCATTCTTGCGCCAGCTGTTCCAGCCCGATTCGACAATCCCTTTGCAGGGTTCTGAGGATTATCGTGTCTGCATCATCAAGTTGTTGGTTCATGAAAAATCCTCGCGATGGAAGAGGCAGGTTTGAAACATATTATCGAGATTAGGGTCAAATACGATAAATAGAAATAGGTCGGTCATGCACAATCTCTGCACATGGAAAAAGCGGATGAAAAATACATGATAGCGACCGACGACCTAAGCTTCGCCCCGGATTTCGTCCGTGCGCAGGAGTTTTTTCAGGGGCAAGAGACCTATGCTGTATCGCCGCTGATTGAAATCACGGGGCCGGATGGTCAGAGCATTCTGGCCAAGAACGAGACAGAGCGTATGGGGCTTGGCGCCTTCAAAGCTTTGGGGGCACCCTATGCGGTTGCACGCCTTCTCGAGGATGCATGGCACGAGAATACCGGTGAAACGCTCTCCCTCACGCGGATGAAGGATGCCGATTTTCGAGAATTCGCATCTGGCCACACATTCGTCTGCGCAAGTGCAGGCAACCACGGAATGGGCGTTGCGGCTGGGGCGCGGGCGATGGGTGCAAAGGCGCGAATTCATTTGGCGCAGACCGTACCGCAAGGGTTCGGCGACCGTCTTAGAACCTTCGGTGCCGAGGTTGTCCGTTCGGGCGATGTTTATGACGAAAGCGTCGCCGCCGCTATTGCTGACGCCAAATCCACCGGTGCCACGCTTTTGGCCGACGGAACCTGGCCTGGCTACACCGAGATACCGAAACTGGTGATGGAGGGCTATTGCGTCATCGCCGAAGAGTTGCGCGCGCGGTTCGAGGCCTCGGGGCAGTGGCCTACGCATGTCTATCTGCAGGCCGGTGTCGGTGGGTTGGCCGCTGCAATGTCGCATATGATCCGTCTGAACTGGGCGGAACAGCCTGAACTGATCGTTGTCGAACCCGGCGCTGCGTCCTGTTTGCGGGCCAGTCACTTGGCCGGACGGGCCACCCGCAGCGATGGGCCGGATTCGAATATGGGTCGGCTTGACTGCAAGGCACCGTCGATCGTGGCCTGGGATGTGCTCGAGCGCTGCGGCGTGAGCTACGAAACCCTTTCCGAAGAAGAAGGCCAGGCAGCCGCAGAAGCTGTCACAGCACTTGGAATCGCGACCACGCCGTCAGGCGCGGCCGGTTACGGCGCCCTGTGCAAGAGAACCAACCAACAGGCGAGGACGCAGGAATTACGTCCTCTTGTCATCATCTCAGAAGGGCTCGCATGAGCGGGCAAGAAAGGACTAACAGAATGACATCCATTATTAGCAAGCTGATAACCTCGGCGGTTTTCGCGGCAGGTCTGTCGACTGCTGCCTTTGCGGACACCTGGAAATTCGCCTCGGAAGAGGACAAAGGCGACGTACAGGATATCTTTGCACAGGCCTTCGCCGAAAGTGTCAAAGAGCAGTCCGATGGCGACATCAAAGTGCGTATCTACTACTACGGTCAGTTGGGTACCGAGAACGATATTGTCGAGCTGACATCTAAGGGTACGGTCCAGTTCGTATCGGTGGGCACCGGTCACCTGGGGTCTTATGTGCCCGAGGCGCAGGTTCTTGATCTGCCCTATGTTCTGGGCGGTGATATCGACGTGATCCGCGAAGTTCTGACCACCAGCCCGACCATCTATGAAGACCTCAGCGAGAAATTCGAGAAGGTGAACCTCAAGCTGCTCACTATGATCTCGGAAGGCGACATGGCCTGGGGTGCCAACAAGGCGATCCGCAGCCCGGCGGATTTTGAAGGCCAGAAAATCCGTACCTTCACTTCGACCATTCCGGTGGAAACCTTCAAGGCGTTTGGCGCCAACCCGACGCCTTTGTCCTGGGGCGAGGTCTATGGCGCGCTGCAGTTGAAGACCGTCGATGGCATGGTGAACCCGATCTATTTCATCTACAACGCCAAGTGGCATGAGGTTCAGGATTACCTGATCTTCCCGGGCCAGCTTCCTTACGTCGGCACCGTTTCCACCAACAGTGAATGGTTCAACGGTCTGCCCGCGGATCAGCAAGAGATGGTCAAGAACGCCATCGCCAAGGGCGAGCAGGCTGCGCATGATTATCAGATCAAGATCAATCTGGAAAACATGGACAAGATCAAGGCCGAGCGCCCCGATCTGCAGGTCATCGTCTTGACTGAGGACGAGCGCGCTGTCTTTGAAGCCCAAAGCGCCACATTGCACGAAACATTCTTCGATGTGGTCGAAAACGCCTATGACGACGCCGAGAAACCTGCGGCCCGCGCGCAAGCCCAGAAGATCCTCGACGGCCTGCTTAACGAGGTGAGTAATGCGTCGCAATAAAAGCTGACATCACTGAAAGGCGCGGCGTCTCATTCAGACGTCGCGTCTTTCATTTACGGAACGCTGACTGGCGGGCCGAGGGAGGGAAAATCATGAAAAGCGCATTGGTCGCTCTGAGTAGGGGCACCGAGTTCATCGAGAAATTCGTTATCATTCTGGCCATATTGTTGATGATGGTGAATTCGACCGCAAACGCTATTGGCCGCTACGCCTTTGGCAAAAGCCTGTTCTTCTCGGAAGAGCTGAACCAGTTTCTGATTGTCAGCGTGACCTTTTTTGGATTTGCCTATGCGGTTCGGAAAGGTCGAAACATTCGGATGACGGCGGTTTATGACACGCTGTCCCGTCGATCCAAGAAGGTGATCCTGACGCTGATTTCGATCACGACCAGCATGCTGCTGGCCTTTTTGGCCTACAAGTCCGTGTTCTACGTGCTTGAGATCAAAGAGCTGAACCGTCTGAGCCCGGCGCTGCAGTTTCCGGTCTATATCATCTACTCGGTGATCCCGGTCGGCCTGTTTATGGCCAGCCTGCAATATTTGATCGCATTCATCATGAATGTCACTCATGTCGGCATCTGGCACTCGTACGAGGTCGAGGACAATGATGCAGTGGATGTAGGAGTCTGAGATGCCCGGATTCCTTGATTTCCTTGGCGATGTCATAGCTGGTGAGCTGGATATCTATGTCATCACCTTTGCTCTGGTCGTGGCGATGGTGGTTCTGCTGTTCCTCAGCTACCCGATGGTTGTTCCGTTAGCGGTTGCCACGCTGATTGGCCTTGTTCATTTCTCGCAAAGCGATACTGGCGTCATCATCCAGCAGATGGTCACTGGCATTTCGCCAAACGCGCTGATCGCTGTGCCGATGTTCATATTCGCCGCCGATATCATGGCGAGAGGTCATACGGCCAACAATCTGCTGGGGCTGATCGAAGCCTTTGTCGGTCACCGCCGGGCCGGATTGCCGATCACGGCCTGCATCAGTTGCACATTGTTCGGCTCGGTTTCGGGTTCGACTCAGGCGACCGTGGTTTCGATTGGTCAGATCATGCGGCCAAAGCTGCTGAAGGCCGGTTACAAGGACAGTTTTGTCATGGCGTTGATCATCAATGCCAGCGACATCGCCTTCCTTATCCCTCCAAGCATCGGGATGATCCTGTACGGCACGCTGGCCAATACCAGCGTGGGCGAGCTGTTCATTGCAGGAATTGGTCCGGGCGTTGTTCTGGCGCTGATGTTTTCGGTCTATTGCTATTTCTACAGCGTCCTGCAGGGCGATCTGATCGCGCGGGTGCCAAAGAAATCAGGTGCCGAGCGGCGCGCAGCGTTTCGCAAGGCCATACTGCCGCTTGGTTTCCCGGTCCTGATCGTCGGCGGTATCTACACCGGCGCAGTGACCCCGACCGAAGCAGCCTCGTTTTCGGTGCTTTATGCGCTGATCGTCGAATGCGTGATTTATAGGGAACTGAAACTCAACGACGTTTTGGATTCCGCTCTCAGCACAGGATTGATTACGGCGGTTGTGTTCATCCTTGTCGGGATCGGTCAGGCGTTTTCCTGGTATATTTCCTTCGAACAGATTCCACAGGGCCTGTTAGAGCCGCTGAACCTGGAAGGCGCGTCGCAGGAATACATCCTGTTCATCATAGCGCTGTGCTTCTTCGTGGGATGTATGTTCGTCGACTCGCTGGTCGTGCTTGTCATCCTTACGCCAATCTTCGTTCCGATCGTGGATGCCTCGGGGATTGATCCGGTTCTTGTCGGGGTTATGGTGACGCTGCAGATGGCCATCGGATCAGCAACACCGCCGTTTGGCTGCGATATCTTCACCGCAATCGCGATTTTCAACAGACCTTATCTTGAGGTGATCCGGGGCACTTTGCCGTTCTTCGCGATCCTGGCGCTGATGACGGCTATGCTGATCTACTTCCCAGGTATCGCGCTGTTCCTCAGGGATCTGGCGGCGTTTTGACAAAATGAATGACGGATGGCCGGTTGTTTTGAATCGGCCATCCAAACTTGATCCGAAGATCAGCGCCCAATACCGACGTAACTATCGAAGCCGGATTTCTTGACGGCGGGTTCGGAATAGATATTGCGCAGATCGACCATTCGGGGGGATTTCATCGTGCCAGCTAGTTCGCTCAGATTGAGCGCACGGAACTCGTTCCATTCGGTCAACAGCACAACGACATCCGCATCAGCAGCAGCAGCATAGGGGTCTTCGCACCATTCGACGCCGGGCAGCAGGGCCTCACCTTCGGAACGCCCCTGAGGGTCGACAACCCGCACCGTTGCCCCACCACCGATCAGTGCAGGCACGATAGTTAACGAGGGCGCATCACGCATATCGTCGGTATTGGGTTTGAAGGTCACGCCCAGAACAGCGATCGTTTTTCCATTGAAACTGTCGTCGCAGACATCTCGGATTTTCTGGATCATCCGTTTCTTGACCTCGTCATTCACCCGGATGACGGTTTCGGTGATCTGCATCGGGTGGGCATGTTCCTGACCGATCCGGGCCAGAGCGGCGGTGTCTTTTGGAAAGCACGATCCGCCATATCCCGGACCTGCATGTAGGAATTTATTGCCAATGCGCCCATCCAGACCGATGCCTCGGGCGACCTCTTTCACGTCGCCGCCAACACGTTCGCACAGGCCTGCGATCTCATTTATAAAGGTGATCTTGGTCGCAAGAAACGCGTTAGCGGCGTATTTGATCATCTCTGCGCTTTCCAGATCAGTGGTCAGGATCGGGAAGTCCCGCAGGTAAAGCGGGCGGTATATTTCCGCCATTACATCGGCGGCGCGGTCTGATTCAACGCCGACAACCACACGATCCGGGCGCATGAAATCATCAATGGCGGCCCCTTCGCGCAGGAATTCAGGGTTCGAGGCGACGTCGAATTCGGCCTTCGGGTTGGCGGCAGAAATGACCTGATGCACCTTGCGATTGGTGCCAACTGGAACGGTCGATTTGGTTACCACCACAGTGTAGCCCGTAATCGCATGCGCAATTTCTTCTGCGGCGGCCATCACATAAGTCAGATCGGCGTGACCGTCCCCGCGACGTGTGGGCGTGCCCACGGCAATAAAAACAGCATCCGCACCATCCACTGCTGCGGCCAGGTCCGTGGAAAAGCTGAGCCGACCAGCGGCTACGTTTTTGGCCATCAGGACGTCAAGCCCGGGCTCATATATCGGGACTTCGCCAGCCTGCAGCATCTCAATTTTCTGTTCGGCCTTGTCGACGCAAATGACATCATGGCCGAAATCGGAAAAACATACCCCGGACACCAAACCTACATAGCCGGTTCCGATCATCGCAATACGCATACTAAAATACCCTTCTTAACAAATACCGCCTTTGGCGCGCACACATTCGAAGAAAGTTCCGCCGGTTTCAATGCCTGTCAGCGTGCTTGGGTTGCATTCCGGGGATTCTTGCTGTTTTTGGGTCGGCAATCATACACATTTGTTTTCGTAGGGCGGAACTATGACAAAAACGGCATTAATCACCGGGATTACCGGACAAGACGGATCGTATCTGGCCGAGTTTTTGTTGGAAAAAGGTTATGAAGTTCACGGCATTAAGCGCCGCGCGTCCTCATTCAACACGCAACGCATCGACCACATCTATCAAGACCCACACGTTCCCAATCCCAAACTGCACCTGCACTATGGTGATCTGAGCGATACGTCTAACCTGACGCGAATCATTCGCGAAGTGCAGCCGGACGAGGTCTATAACCTTGGCGCACAGTCCCATGTGGCCGTCAGTTTTGAATCCCCGGAATACACTGCGGATGTGGATGCCATTGGTACTTTGCGTTTGCTGGAAGCGATACGTTTTCTCGGGCTCGAGAAAAAGACACGCTTCTATCAGGCCTCGACCTCGGAACTCTACGGTCTGGTGCAAGAAACTCCGCAACGCGAAACCACCCCGTTCCACCCAAGGTCACCTTATGCGGTTGCCAAACTCTATTCTTACTGGATCACGGTTAATTACCGTGAGGCCTATGGCATGTATGCCTGTAACGGGATCCTGTTTAACCACGAAAGCCCGCGCCGGGGCGAAACTTTTGTTACCCGCAAGATCACACGCGGTTTGGCAAATATTGCGCAAGGACTGGAAAGTTGCCTGTACATGGGCAATATCGACAGTCTGCGGGATTGGGGCCACGCGAAGGACTATGTGCGGATGCAATGGCTGATGCTGCAGCAGGACAATCCTGAGGATTTCGTGATTGCGACCGGGGTTCAGTATTCGGTACGACAGTTCATTGAATGGTCGGCAGCCGAGCTTGGCGTTTCACTGGAATTCACCGGGTCAGGCGTTGACGAAACCGCGACTGTCGTTTCGATCGAGGGGGACAAAGCCCCGGGATTGAAACCCGGTGACGTCGTAATGCGGATAGACCCACAATATTTTCGCCCGGCCGAGGTCGAAACCCTTCTGGGCGATCCCTCAAACGCCAAGAACAAACTGGGTTGGGTACCAGAACTGACCGTGCAGGAAATGTGCGCTGAGATGGTGACCGAAGACCTGAAGACGGCCAAACGTCACGCGCTTTTGAAAGAGCACGGGTTTGAGCTGCCAATGAGCCTGGAAAACGGCTGAGGAGGCCCTCATGCGTAAGATCTATGTTGCCGGGCATCGTGGTATGGTTGGCGGCGCAATCCTGCGCCGTTTGCAAAACCGCAAGGACGAAGGCGAAGAGCTGGAGTTGATCACGCGCAGGCATTCCGAACTGGATCTAACCGACCAATCCGCCGTGCGTGATTTTATGCAGACTGAGCGTCCGGATATGGTGATCCTAGCCGCGGCCAAGGTCGGTGGGATTCACGCAAATAACACGTACCCCGCAGATTTCATTTACGAAAACCTGATGATTGAATGCAACGTGATCCATCAGGCTTTTGCAGCGGGGGTAAAGCATTTGCTGCAGTTGGGTAGTTCGTGCATTTACCCACGGTCTGTCCCTCAGCCCATGCGTGAAGACGCTTTGCTGACCGGCGTGCTGGAACCCACCAACGAACCCTATGCGGTTGCGAAGATCGCCGGGATCAAGCTGTGCGAAAGCTATAATCGCCAACATGGTGTCGATTACCGGTCGGTTATGCCGACCAATCTTTACGGACCCGGAGACAATTTTCACCCCGAAAACAGCCATGTCCTGCCGGCCCTGATCCGCAGATTCCACGAGGCACAACGCGACGGGCTGGAAGAAGTGGTGATCTGGGGCACAGGAAAACCGCGGCGCGAGTTTTTGCATGTCGATGATATGGCCGAGGCGTCCTTGTTTGTGCTCGACTTACCGCGCGATATCTACGACGCGAATACCCAGCCGATGCTGAGCCATATCAATGTGGGATGCGGCGAAGATATCTCAATCGCTGAGCTGGCGGCCCTAGTGGCCGGAACAACCGGATTCACGGGTAAGATCACTCAGGATGTCAGCAAGCCTGACGGGACACTGCGCAAGTTGATGGATGTGTCCCGACTGGCAGATATGGGGTGGCGCGCACGCGTTGGACTCGAAGATGGTATCCGCGAGACCTATGCGTGGTTTCTGGAGCAGGCAGACACCGATTTGCGCGCCAAATGACCGCCTGGGCATAGCTCCGGACGGTCTAAAGCTCAGAACCAGCGACCGGTTGCGATTACCGTTGGGGACAGGCTGCTTGTGTCCGAGGATGCCGATAGAACCTTAAAGGGCACTTGTGTTTCAGTGGCCGCGCCCAAACCTATAAACCGGCTTGTCGCGCCGCCACTGCCACCGACCGAGGGTGAGGTTCCGGACGCAAAGGCTGCGGGAAAGCTCCAGGCGGTCTCGGCGCTGGAATACAGCGATCCTTCGGCGTTCACGCAATCGGTGGCCGTCAGAACGCCCGTGCAGATTTGTGTACCATCCGCAAACCGGACGTATTCGCCATTGGCGGTTGATCCGCGTTCGACGACCGCGCCGGTTGGCACCCCGGCGGTTTCTGACACAGAGCCCAGCAGGTTTCCGGGGCAGTAGCCATAGTCGGCCCGCATCAGGCGACCTGCGGTGATGTCTTCGGCATCGTTTTGAATGGCAGAGCCTGAGGCTGTTCCGGTGGCTGGGTCAAAGCTCAGCGCCTCGGTCCAGGATCCGCCATCAGCCGAGACTTTGATGGAAAAACCGGTGTTGCCGGACAATCCCATCTCCGCATGACCGACCCAGTTTGACTGGAACAAAAGCGAGGCGGTATCCCCGGCCGCTGCCTTGTTGATCTTCAACTGGTGCCCCGCCCCGTCATGGCTGAGCAACGTCGCAGGCGACCGGACCGATAGCCGATTGGTGCCGTCATACCCGGTTGCGATGCCCAACCCGTCCAGGTTCTGGGTCGCGACCTGAGGTTCGGACCAGTCTGCGCCGTCCCAGATCTTCAACCGGTTGGCCTGTTCATCCCAGGTCCGCCAGCCGATTCCCGGGGTCACAAAATGCCAGGCGTCATCCAACCAGGCCGCAAGGGCGCCCGGCTGCGCGGCCCAATCCCCGGTAGGGTTGGCGCCAAGCGCGTGAATCTCGCCCTGTTCCGGCACCGCAGGCGGGACCGAGGCGTTTGTCGACGCTACGCTCAGCTGGACAATCAGGTCCAGAGCACGCAGCGCCTCGTTATGGGTGACGTGTTTCTGGGCCTGCGAAGGTTGCAGGAAAGGTAAATCCAATCTGGGTGAGTTTTGTGACACGGGCGGCGTCCTCCTGTAGCTGTCGGTCCGACTATTGCATTGCGCGCTACATTGCCGTGCCCAGGATGAATCCGGTCTGATCTGACCGAACGTTCGAATAATCATTTGCTAACGTTTGGAGGATTCCATGGGGCGTAGCCAAAGGTCTGGATTCAACGAAAAAGGACAGCCGAAGCTGCCCTTAAGTTTACCAATCGCCGCTAAAGGTTAGCTGCGGGCGTACACATCCTCGTACCGGATGATGTCGTCCTCACCCAGATAAGACCCGGTCTGGACCTCGATCAGAACCATCGGCACCTTGCCCGGATTCTCCATCCGATGAACGGCGCCGAGCGGGATGTAGACAGACTGGTTTTCAGAGATCAGGCGCACATCTTCGTCGATCGTTACTTTTGCCGTGCCCTGAACAACGATCCAGTGTTCAGACCGGTGGTGATGGGATTGCAGGCTTAGTGAGGCGCCGGGGTGAACGTGTATGCGTTTGACCTGGAACCGATCCCCGATGACCAGGCTTTCGAACCAGCCCCAAGGGCGATGATCGACCGGCAGCGATTCCGCTTGTTTGGCGCCTTTGGCCTTCAGGGCCGCAACCGCCTGTTTGACGTCCTGAGCCTTGTCCATGCTGGCCACCAAAACCGCATCAGGCATGGCGACCGCAATCATGTTTTCCAGACCCATCGCAACAACTTCTTGCGTGGGGGTTTCTGAACGCACCAATACGTTCCGGCAGTCAATGGTGGTAACCTGGCCCGTGGTGGCAACGCCATCGGCGTCTGGATTGCTCAGCTCTTGAACTGCCGACCAGCTGCCGACATCCGACCAGCCAGAGGCGTAAGGAACAACGCTCAGATTGCGGGCTTTCTCCATGACCGCGTAGTCGATCGAGATATCCTCGACCGTGCCCCAGGCTCGGGGATCGAGGCGCAGAAACCCGAGGTCGGCCTTTGCCTCACGGACGGCCTTGCCGACCGGGTCCAGCAGTGCGGACGCATGTTCTTTGAATGCAGCGATTATGTCTTTGACCGCGAAAAGAAATATCCCCGAATTCCAAAGATAGCTGCCATCGGCGATCATGGCTTGGGCATTCCGCAGATCAGGCTTTTCGACAAAACGGTCCAACGCAATGGCGGTGTTGCCCGTATCTGGGGCATGGCTGAGCTTGAGATATCCATAGCCGGTTTCCGGCCGGTCCGGAGTGATCCCGAAAGTGACGAGATCCCCACGATCCGAAATCGCGCGCGCGCCTTCGGTAACTGCCTGATGAAACGCAGCTTTGTCCGGGATGACATGGTCCGATGGGGCGACAAGCATGATCGCATCCGGGTTGCTGGCGGCCAGATATAACGCGGCGGCCAGAACCGCTGGTGCTGTGTTGCGCCCTTCGGGTTCGATCAAAATGGGACCCGGATCTATGCCAATCGCGCCCAGTTGTTCCGGAACCACAAAACGGAATGCATCATTGGTAAGGATCAGCGGCTTGGCATAAGGCGCGTCCTTGGGTCCCTGCATTCGTTCAGCACAATCCTGAAGCAGGCTTGAATCACCGATCAGAGGGACGAACTGCTTGGGGTAACTTTTGCGCGACAGGGGCCACAGTCGGGTGCCGGACCCTCCGCAGAGTATGATGGGATGGATGGTGGTCATTGCGGCTTGCCTCGAAGGTTCTTGGACTTTGTCACTTTAGAAACGACATGCTGAAGGTTGCGGGCGCTATTGAGCGGCCTTCCCGGCGGCGACTATCTCGTTCAGATATTGGCTCAGGTCATCACGCAGATCGCTACGGGCCAGCGCAAAGGCAACAGTTGCCTGGAGGAACCCGGCTTTCGAGCCGCAATCAAATCGCTGGCCGTCGAATTTATAGCCAAACACGGGCACACCGTTACAGATGTCTTCTGCGATAGCATCGGTCAGCTGAATCTCACCGCCACTGCCCGTTTTCTTTTGGTTGAGATTGTACAGCACTGACGGCCCCAGAATATACCGACCGATAACGGCCAGGTTCGAGGGGGCTTCTTCCGGCTTGGGCTTTTCAACCATTCCTCTGGCGCGTACCACGGAGCCGACGTTTTCGCCTACATCCAGAACGCCATAGGAACTGGTTTTTTCGTTTGGCACTTCCATCGTTGCGACCATATTGCCGCCGGTTTCCTCATAGGCTTCGACCATCTGTTGCAGACAGGGTTTATCAGCAGCAATGACGTCATCAGGCAACATTACGGCAAATGGCTCGTCGCCGATCAGACGGCGGGCACACCAGACTGCGTGGCCCAGACCAAGCGCCTTGTGCTGGCGGATATAGGCGATGGCGCCGCTTTCCATATTCGTTGCATTCAGCGCCTCAAGCAGGTCATCCTTGCCCTTGGCCTTGAGCTCTTGTTCCAGAACGAGGTTGTGATCAAAGTAATCTTCCAGCGCAGATTTGCCACGCGAAGTTACAAAGATGAATTCGGTAATACCTGCGGCGCGGGCTTCGTCGATTGCGTATTGAACCAAAGGACGGTCAACCAGTGTCATGATCTCTTTGGGGACGGATTTTGTCGCTGGGAGAAAACGCGTGCCCAATCCCGCAACGGGGAAAATCGCCTTGGTGACCTTGCGTACCATGTTACCTCTCAAATTCAATTCTTGCCCGACCGCGTAGGGCAGGCCGGGGTTTCCTATTAGGCTGCGCAGTCAGAACAATCAATGACATCGCGGCCGCAGTCTAATATCTGACAGGAAGGTGCCACCGGGGGTAGGGGAAGTCAAAACGAACCGCCGTTTGATGCCTTTGAAACCCGTCATTTACCGGTGTTTTGTTGTACAATCCGGCCCTTCGTCCATTCATTGGCAAGAATACGCCAAGAATCGTCATGAAGTCGTGCAAAGCCGAACCTGTCCCCGAGGCTGTTCAAGCGGCCTCGGGGACAGGAGATTTATGTGTTCGCCAGGATTGTCTCAAGTGGATCATGCTCGGCCACGAAATGGTTCGGTGCGACCTCGTTGAGCTGTGGAACATAATCGTTCTGACCGGCCGATAGCCGGCTGGGCAAAAACCTGAGCGCCGCTTTCGGGTCCATCGGCGAAGGCAGCTCGCCCGGCAATTTGAGGCGCTGGCGTTGCCGTTCCACATCCGGATCGGGGATCGGGACGGCCGAGATCAGCGATTTGGTATAGGGGTGTAGAGGCTGCGAACAGATCACCTCTCCATCTCCCAATTCGACGATGCGCCCCAGATACAGTACCATGATCCGGTTTGACACTGTCCGTACCACGGACAGGTCGTGGCTGATGAAAATCATAGACAGCCCGAATTCCTGCTGCAGCTCTTTCAAAAGCTCTACGATCTGGGCCTGGATCGACACGTCCAGAGCCGAGACCGCCTCGTCACAAATGATCAGCTTGGGCTTGTTGATCATCGCCCGCGCGATCCCGACCCGCTGGTTCTGCCCACCGGACAGCTCGTGCGGATAGCGGTTGATCATGTTGGCCTGCAGGCCAACCCGCTCCATCATTTCGCCGACCATTTTCTTGCGCTCACGCTCTGTCAGATCCGGGCGATAGGTTTTCAGCGGTTCGGCGATAGAGGCCGAGATGGTCATTCGCGGATCGAGGCTGGCCAGCGGATCCTGGAACACAATCTGCAGGTCCTTGCGGTACTTGTTCAGCTCGGCCCGCTTTAGCCCGACTATCGGATGGCCCAACCAGCTGACATTGCCACCGCTGGGTTCGATCAGCTGCAGAACCGCCCGCGCCAGTGTGGATTTGCCACAGCCGGATTCACCCACAACGCCCAGCGTCTCGCCCTTACGGATGTCAAAGCTGACGCCGTCCACAGCTTTCAGCGGTACCTTGCGCCCAAACAACCCGCCCGACACGTGGATCGGGAAATGCACTTTCACGTCATCGACCCTAAGCAAAGGTGCGTCGGTTTCTTCCAGCGCTTTTGGCGCGTCACCGGCATCAATGCGCGGCATCGCTTCAAGCAGGGTGCGGGTGTATTCATGCTGCGGCGCGCGGAAGATCTCGCGTGTGTCCCCGGCCTCAACAAACTGACCCAGACGCATGACCTGAATGCGGTCACACATCCGTGCCACCACGCCCATGTCATGCGTGATCAGCGCAATGGCAGTGCCTTCGTCTTTTTGCAGGTGCACCATCAAGTCCAGGATGTCGGCCTGGACCGTCACATCCAGCGCCGTGGTCGGTTCATCGGCGATCAGCAGCTTTGGGCTGCACAACATCGACATGGCGATCATGACACGTTGGCGCATGCCCCCCGACAATTCGTGCGGGTATTGATCCAGACGACGGTTTGCCTCTGGGATGCGGACCCGGTCCAACCACTCCAGACAGCGCGCCCGAGCGGCCGAACCCTGCAACCCTTCGTGAACCTGCAGAACCTCACGCATTTGCTGCCCGACCCGCAGATGCGGGGTCAGGGCGGTCAGCGGATCCTGAAAGATCATGCCGACGTCATCGCCACGGATCTGGTTCAGCTTGTTGATCGGCAGATTCAGGATTTCCTTGCCGTTCAGCGTGGCCGAACCGATTGCACGACCCGCTGAAGGCAACAGCCCCATTGCGGCCATGAAAGTCTGGCTTTTACCGGACCCGCTTTCGCCCACAATACCAAGGCATTCGCCCGGATTAATGTCAAAGCTGATGCCTTTGACGGCCTCGACCACACCATCGGGGGTGTCGAACTGGACGCTTAGGTCCTTAACAGAGAACAGGCTCATATCAGCGATCCTTTGGGTCCAGAGCGTCACGTAGCCCATCGCCGATGAAGAACATCGTGATGATAATGGCGACATAGAATGTCAGAGGGAACATCAGCTGCCAGAGGGTTCCGTACCCCATTGTGCCCGCCCCTTCAGCGATCAGACGGCCTAGCGAGGTATAGGGCTCCGAGATGCCAAGTCCGAGGAACGAGATAAAGCTTTCGGTCAGGATCATCTCGGGCACCAGAAGCGAAGCATAGACGATTACCACGCCCAGCAGGTTGGGCAGGATATGGCGATACATGATGGTGAATTCGCTGACACCGGCGGCACGCGCTGCCTCGATGAATTCGCGGTTTTTCAGGGCCAGAGTCTGCCCTCTGACGATCCGTGACATGGTCAGCCAACCAACCGCGCCCAATGCGATGAACAGGGTAAAGAACGACCGACCGGCCACTACAAGCAACAGAATGATGATCAGAGTTGTCGGAATGGCCAGAAGGATATCGACGAACCGCATCATCGCGCCGTCAAGGCGCCCGCCAATATACCCGGCGGCGATGCCATAGCAGGTGCCAACAATCAACGCGGTGGCCGCCCCGACGAGCCCCACCAACAACGATGTTGTTGTGGCCTGAATGACCCGGCTGTAAAGGTCGCGCCCCAGATCGTCGACGCCAAAGAAGTGCCCGGTCTCGATCGACGGCATTCCCATGCCACGGATGTCACCCATCACGTTCCAGTCGATTTCCTCATTGCTCCAAACGGCGAAATATGGGCCGAAGATTGTGAACAGAACGATCATCAGCAAGATGAATACGCTCGCCATTGCGGCTTTGTTGCGGACAAACCGCATCCGCGCATCCTGCCAGAGGGAACGCCCCTGAACGGCCGTGAAATCGGTGATATCCTCGGCCAGATGGGCGGCTTTTTGTGATTTTCCTAGCATTTTGTGCCCCTCAGTACCGGATTTTCGGATCGAACCAGGCATAAGCCAGGTCGGTCAGCAGGTTCACGATGACAGTCAGCGTGCCGTACAGGATGGTGACCCCCAGCAGCACTGCATAATCGCGCGACAGGGCCGAGCCGACATAGGCCTGCCCCAGACCACCGGTCGAGAAATAGATGTCGACAAAAACCGATCCGGTCAGAACATAGACAAAGACCGGGCCCAGATAGGACACCACCGGCAGCAGCGTGGGCTTCAACGCATGGCGCCAGATTACGGTCCTGGTAGGCAAACCCTTGGCCCGGGCCGTGCGGATGAAGTTTGAGTTCAGAACTTCCAGCATCGACGAACGGGTAATCCGCGCGATCGACCCCATATAGGACGTGGCCAATGCGATGACCGGCATGATCAGATATTGCCACTGACCGCCGTTCCAGCCACCACCCGGCAACCATCCCAGCCACAAAGTGAAGGTCAGGATCAGGATCGGGCCCATGATGAAGTTCGGCAGCGCCTGCGCAGCGATCCCCAGACCTACGGCAAAATAGTCGATCCAGCTGTTGTGTCGGATGGCCGCGGCGATCCCAAGGCCAATACCTACGACACTCGCCAGCAGGAATGACAATGACCCGTAAGTGAGCGAGATCGGGAAGCCTTGCGAAATGATATCATTGACGTCTCGGTCCTTGAACTTGAAGGACGGGCCGAAATCGAAATGCACGACAATGTTGTACAGATAGTCCCAAAGCTGTTTCCACAGCGGCTGGTCCAGACCATAGCGCGCCTCGATATTGGCCAGCACCTGCGGCGGCAATGGCCGTTCCGAGGTAAACGGCCCGCCGGGCGCGTAGTGCATCAGAAAAAAACAGGCAACGATCAGCAACAGGATCGTTGGAACGGCGATCAGCAATCGCCGGATGATATAGGCAAGCATTTCATGCCCCCATTATTGGCTTTGCCCCGGGGTGATCCTCGGGGCAAAGCGTGGTCTAAGGAAGGTTATTCGGCGATCTTGTAGAGGTTCTTGGAGTACCAGTTCTGCTCTACGTTCTTGACCGGCCAGTTGCCGACATCGCTGTCCATCATGTAGACGCCAGCATAGTGATAGATCGGGATAACCGGAGTCTCTTGTGCAATGATCCGCTCAACCTCGGTATACAGTGGTGCTGCGTCATCTGCTGTCTTGGCTTGGGTCAGCAATTCGTCAACCTTGGAGTTGTTGTACTTGCCGTCGTTATAGCCGGAATCCGACTGCAACAGGTCCAGGAAGGTCGAGGCTTCGTTATAGTCGCCACACCAGGCGCCACGGGCCAGATCGAAGTTCTGGTTGCCGCGCTCTTCCAGGAACACTTTCCATTCCATGTTGGCCAACTCGACCTGTACGCCCAGTTTCTGTTTCCACATCTGGCTCAGTGCCACTGCGACTTTCTTATGGGCCTCTGATGTGTTGTAGACCATGTCAAAGCTCAGCGGGTTGTCGGGGCCAAATCCGGCCTCGGCCAGCAGCTCCTTGGCCAGCTCGTCACGCTCGGCTTGCGTCATCGAAGCCATTTCGACTTCAGGGACGGTGAACCCAGCGGTTGCTTCGGGTGCGAACGTATATGCGGGCGGCTCTCCACCGGCTTTGACGTTCTTGGTGATAATGTCGCGGTCAACTGCAAGAGACAGGGCTTGACGTACATTTGGGTTCTTGAATTCTTCCGGTCCGCTGTCAGACAGGTTGAATGTATAGTAATAGTTGCACAGGCGCGGGAAGCTGATGGCCTCTTCGGGGTGCTCTTTCTGTAGGCGCGGGAACTGACCAGCAGGTACTTCAGTGCGGTCCAGCTCGCCTGCGAGGTAACGGGTCAGGGCTACGTTTTCGTCGTTGATGACAAGGGCCACGACTTTTTCGACAATCGTATTGTCGTTATCCCAATACATCTCGTTGCGCTCACGGACCGAGCGTTCCTGTGGCAGGTGTTCGGTCAGAACATAGGCGCCGTTCGAGACGATGTTTTCCGGCTTAGTCCAGGCGTCGCCGAACTCTTCGATCACCTTCTGCGGGGCAGGGAAGGTGGTGGAATGGGTGGTCATTTGCGCGAAATAAGGCAGTGCTGCGCTCAGCTTAACCTCAAGTGTGTGGTCGTCGATGGCGGTTACGCCCAGTTCGTCCACGGGCTTCTCACCAGCAATGATTTCGGCCGCATTTTCGATCGACATCAGCTCCATGAACCACGCATAGGGCGAGGACAGAGCGGGATCGACGGCACGTTTCCATGCAAAAACGAAATCGCCTGCCGTGACCGGATCACCATTGGACCATTTGGCGTTATCACGCAGTGTAAATGTGTAAACGTCCTTGGTATCGTTTGTGGTATAGCCGGTTGCGACGCCGGGCACCAAATTGCCGTCTTCGTCCTGGTTCATCAGGCCTTCGAACAGGTCGCGGACAATTTCCGCACCGGTAACGTCTTCAACAACCTGCGGGTCAACCGAACTGTGCTCATCCAGAACGCGATAGGTGAAGGTTTGATCATCCGCCAGCGCCTCGCCGGTTTCGGGATGGGTGCCGGCGGCAAATGCAGCGCCGGTGATCATGGTCGAGGTCAGTAGCCCCGCCAGAGATGTCCGAATGTATTTGTTCATATCTTTCTACTCCCATTTGTGTGGTGGCAAGGTACGCACATCCGTTCAGGATGGTCGCTGACCACCATGATTGTCCGACTCAGATAGACCGGGACTTGTTCGAATTTTGCTTTTTCAGATCGCAATGAACACCGCGTCGCAGTCTTTCGGTTTGCTGTCGGAAACGTAGTTGCGAAAGTCGCCTTTCACTGATGCAGAACGTGGCACTATTTCAAAAAAGGTTAAAGCCTTTGCGTGCAAAATGGCCAGGTGCGGCCGAAATCTAAAAAATTCCACGGGAGAATGGAAATATTATAATGATACGCGATGGTTTCTTGACATTTTTGTGAAGCTCTTGAGTAAGCGGTTGAGCGTTGACGCAAGGTCCGCTTTTGCGGCTTTCCAAAAATTGGCGCGAATCGCTATTGGGTCAGTGCCCGGACCATATGGGCCTGAGGAAAGCATGTGGCGGACTGATTGGTGGCCTCTTGCCAGCGCCCGATAGAGCGGCGTGTTCGAAAGCCCGGCAGGCCGTCAGCGCCGCCGACGTCATGGCCCATCTGTTCCAATGCGCGCTGCATGGCTGCTATATCCGATCGGTAAAGACCGCCGACTTTGTCCCACCGGCCGCGGAAATCCTGGACGCCATATTCTATCCTATCCCCAACATGGCCGACGAACAGGGCGTAGAGATCGCTTTTGTTGTATTCCTTCAGGACATAAAAATTGGGGGTGACAATGAAGGCCGGGCCATTGCGCCCGGCGGGCATCATCAAAAACCCTTGTCCCTGCATTTCTTGTTTTGGAAACGGCTTGCCAGATACACGGGTGATCCCCAACCCGGCCCAGTCGCGAATAGGACGGCCCTGATCCGGCCCTTCAAGGGTGCAGGAAACCGAAGACGGGACAGTTACTTCGAACCCCCAATCACGACCCGAGACCCAGCCATGTTGGTCGAGGTAGTTTCCGATCGATGAAATTGTGTCCTCGGCCGAGGTCCAGATATCCGCGCGCCCGTCGCCATTTCCATCGGCCGCATAAGTCAGGTAGTTCGATGGCATGAACTGCGGTTGCCCAAGCGCACCCGCCCAACTGCTTTTCATTTGATCCGGCGGTATGTGGCCAGCCTCTGCAATCTTGAGCGCGGCGATAAGCTCTGACGTGAAATATTCTGAGCGGGTGCTCATGAAACCTTTGGTGCCCAGAACCTGAAACGCATTATGCCGGATAGCCACCTGCCCATATCCGCTTTCGCGGCCCCAGATCGCCAGAATGACGCGCGCTGGTACTCCGGTATCGGATTCTACCTGTTTCAGTGTCGTGTTATAGCGCCGGGCCATCTTGCGTCCGACAGAAGTGGCCCCCTGAACCGAACCAGCGTTGAAATAGCGCCCGGGTGATCCGAACTCGGCCTGCTTTTGTTCCTTGGGAACCGCTGTTGCCGTACCCGGAGGAACCAGGTCTGGCAGTTTCCAGTTCAGCGTGACGCCGTTGAAGGCCCTGTTCATCGTGCGTTTTGAAACACCCTCGGATTTCGCCCGCGCCCAGACCGTGTGTTTCAGCCATGACTGAAACTGAGCCTCGGTCGCCGCACGATCCTGTGCTGTCGCACTTGTCGACAGGTAGCAAAGTCCAAGAGTAAGGATTAACCAACGCATTGTCCTATGATCTCACCTGCGATCTGCTTTAAGTCAACCTACCAGAACGGCGTTTCTGCCGCTGTGATCCGGGTGGCAAGATCAAATCTCGGGAAACAGGCAGAGCTGTCTAAAAATCCTTGTGAAAATTCAGGACTCTGCCGATAGTTGTCCCAATCAATTTTGAAATGAGGATGAACAGGCGTGACATATTCCAGACCGTCTTTTGCATCCTTGGTTGTCTTGTCTGCCGCTATCGCAGGTCTTGGCTTTGTGCCGGTTGCCGAAGCCAGCAACAATTTCTTGGACCCTCAGGGACCCGTCGCCGCCCTTCAGAAAAGCCACCTTTTACGGGCAACTGTTCTGATACTGGTCGCAGTTGTTCCGGTTCTGATCCTGGTGCCTTTGATTGCCATACGGTATCGAAGGCGAAAGGAGGGGCAGGCAGACTATCGACCGGAATGGGATTTTTCCGCCCGGTTGGAATTTCTCATGTGGGGTATCCCGGTTGTTATTGTGGCCATCCTTTCATTCTATTTGTGGAAAGCCACCCACCGGCTGGACCCTTACGAGACCTCATTCGGAGAAGAACCGGCGCTGAAAGTGCAGGTTGTTGGTCTCGACTGGAAGTGGCTGTTCATCTACCCCGATCTTGGCATCGCCAGCGTCGGTGAGATGGGGCTCCCGGTCAACCAACAGGTGGCTGTCACACTGACAACAGATACGGTGATGCAGTCTTTTATGATCCCGGCATTGGCCGGGCAAATCTATGCCATGCCGGGGATGACGACCAAATTGCACCTTGTCGCCGATAGGCCCGAAACAATGCAGGGCGAAAATACGCAGTATAACGGACGCGGCTTTACCAAGCAGAAATTCAAAGCCATTGCCATGGCGCCTCAGGAGTTCAATGACTGGGCCGAGAATGTCCAGGCAAACGGGGTTCCGTTGAGCGCTGAAACATACCGAACGCTTGCCATGCGAACGGACCGGGACGAGGTGCAGGCCATGTTGGGCAATGATCAGATGCCGACTGATGCGCTGTATTTCACGCTAGCCGATGGTGATCTGTTTCAGTCGATCCTGCACCGCTATCACAGGGCCACACCCTTGCCTGCCGATCAGCAACCGGGCACTGCCGAATATGGTCAGGAGAAAACACAATGACCGATGTCGAGACTGGTTTTTTCGGCCGTCTAAACTGGGATGCTTTTCCGATCACCGGGTTGATCCAGTCGCCCAACGCAAATGAGATCGTGGCAAATGCTGCCGCTGGGATCGTGATTGTGGGCGTCATTGCCGTTGTGGGGCTGCTGACATGGTTTCGTCTGTGGGGGCCGCTGTGGCGTGACTGGCTGACCAGCGCCGACCACAAGAAGATCGGCATCATGTATATCGTCTTTGCCATCGTGATGCTGGCGCGGGGGGTTCTGGAAGGCGTTGTCATGCGCGCCCAGCAAGCTGCAGGGCCGGGCGAAGGCTTTCTGGAAGCCGAGCATTTCGCCGAGCTTTTCAGTACCCATGGCACGATCATGATCTTCTTCGTGGCCGTTCCGTTTGTGTTCGGCGCCGCCAATTTCCTGATCCCGCTGATGATCGGCGCCCGCGACGTGGCATTCCCGGTGATGAACCAGATCAGCCTAGGCCTGACCGTGTCCTCGGGCATGATGCTGATGGTTTCCCTGGTGGTCGGAGAGTTCTCGACCGGGGGCTGGACGGCCTACCCTCCCTTTACCGGTGCAGCCTTCAATCCCGGCGTTGGGCCGGATTATTGGATTTGGGCCATCGTCGTTTCGGGAATCGGCACGACGCTGACCGGGATCAACTTTGCCGTTACGATCTACAAGATGCGCGCGCCGGGGATGCAGTTCATGCGGTTGCCGATGTATTGCTGGACGATCATCTGCAGCTCGATCCTGATTGTCTTTGCCATGCCGCCGCTGGGTGTTGCGGCGCTGATGCTGGCCGCAGACCGGTACCTGGATTTCCACTTTTTCACCAATGACCTAGGCGGCAACATGATGAACTATGCCAACCTGTTTTGGCTGTTCGGTCACCCCGAGGTCTATCTGTTGGTCCTGCCCGCCTATGGTATCTATTCCGAGGTGTTTGCGACCTTCTCGGCCAAGCGCCTGTACGGGTATAATTCTCTGGTCATTGCCACGATGTCGATTGCGGTGCTGTCCTTCACGGTCTGGCTGCACCACTTTTTCACTATGGGCCAAAGCGCGTTGATCAATGCGGTGTTTGGGATTGCCACGATGCTGATCGCCATACCGACTGGCGTGAAAGTCTATGATTGGATGGCCACGCTGTTTCGCGGGCGTATCCGGTTCTCGGTCCCGATGCTCTATGGGTTGTCTTTCCTGATGCTGTTCGTGATCGGAGGGTTGTCGGGCGTCATCCTGGCCAATCCGACCATCGACTATCAGGTGCATAACACCCTGTTCCTGGTCGCGCATTTTCACAATGTGCTGTTGCCTGGCGTCCTGTTTGGCCTGCTTGCGGGATACAACTATTGGTTCCCCAAAGCCTTTGGTTTCCGCCTGAATGAAGGCTGGGGACGGATATCTGTCGCGTTGTGGACCGTTGGATTTATGTTGACCTTCCTGCCGCTTTATTTTGTCGGCCTGATGGGGATGCCGCGTCGATCTTACAGTTGGGAAGACCCCAGCTTTCACCCCTATATGATCGTCGCCGTGCTTGGGTCTATGGTCATTCTCGCAGCGCTTCTGTCGATCATTGTCCAGCTTTGGGTCAGCATTCGAGACCGGGAAAAAACCCGCGTGCCGGTTGGCGACCCTTGGGATGGGCGCACGCTGGAATGGTCAATTCCGGCACCGCCGCCTCCGTATAACTTTGCAATCATTCCGCATGTGACCGACCGGGATGATTTTGCCGCCGCAAAAGAGCGCGGCAACGCCTATCCGTCCCTTGATGCCTATGAAGATATCCTCATGCCACGCAATACGGCGATCGGGTTCGGTCTGTGCGTGCTCAGCGGTATCTGGATGTTTGCCCTGGTCTGGTGGATCTGGTGGCTGGCTATTGCGACGACAGCCGCGATGTTGGCGGCTTTCATCGCCTGGACTTTCAGAACCGACACCGAAGAGGTTATTCCGGCCGAGCAGGTCCGCAAAGAGCATGAAGCCTGGCTTGATCTCGTGCGCGCATCGATTCCGGTCAATCGCGATCATGAATACGCGCCCGAGAACCGCGGCCTGGCCCGTCCCGATCTGGAGGCCACTACATGAAACGCGCGCCGACACACAGCTATCCGGGCCTAAACTTGGGCCGACGGCATCCGGGAGCCGACAAGGCCAGCGAAGTGGTCACCTTTGGGTTCTGGGTCTTTCTGATGAGCGATCTGGTCTATTTCGGCCTGATGTTCGCGATCTATATCACCATGATCGACGCGCAGGCGGGTGGGCCCGGTCCGCATGAGCTGTTCGACCTGACCAGCATTTTTGCCCAAACCCTGATCCTGTTGACCAGCAGCCTTACAGTGGGCCTTGCGATGCTGGCGTTGAAATACAACCTGCCACGGCCCCGTATCGTGCTTTGGTTCGCGGTAACTCTGGTTCTGGGCCTCAGCTTTCTGGTACTTGAGATACGTGACTTTCTGGCTATGGCGGAAAAGGGTGGCATTCCACAGCGCAGCGGGTTTCTGTCAGCGTTTTACGGGCTAGTGCCGCTGCACGGGCTGCATGTTGCTGCGGGGTGCCTGTGGTTGATCGTTCTGGGTATTCAGCTGCGTGTGTTTGGTCTAACCGACGTTCTGATGTCACGGGTGGTTCGTCTGGCCCTGTTCTGGCATTTTCTCGACCTCATCTGGATCGGCATAATCACGATCGTCTATTTCGGAGGGCTGACCTATGGATAGGCGCAGCGAAATGCACCGACGTGAACGCCGCCGATATGTGATTGGCTATGGCGGATCGCTGCTGCTGACACTGGCGGTCTTTACCATTGCATATACGTTCGGGATCGAGACCAAGGGCGTTTATTTGTCGATCGGTTTGTTGGGGCTTGCGCAGTTGATTGTTCAACTGGTGTATTTCCTGCATATCGACCGTCGACGCAGCAGCCGCGAGGACCTGGACCTAGTCCTGTTTTCCACGATGGTTCTATTGATCATCATTGTTGGGACGGTCTGGATAATGGGGAATCTGGCGGTGCGGATGCATACCTATCCGATGTAGGTCCGGCTGCACCGGATCAGCGCATCGCCATCAGCCCAAGCCACAGCGCGCCCCAACACAGCAAGAGGCTCAGCACGATATTGCCCGCCGCCGTAGCGATTGTACGTTCGCGCCGCAGTTCCAGGGACTGGTAGGCAAAGCTGGAGAAAGTGGTGAAGCCGCCACAAAAGCCGAACACCAGGCGCTGTTCCTCCTGGCTGACGCCCGTCGGTCCACCCAGATACCCGACCCAAAGCCCAAGCAACAGACTGCCAAAGACGTTCACGATCAGCGTTGCCACGGGCAGGTCATGGCGAATTCGAATGGCGATCCAGTGCCGCAGAACCGCGCCCAGACCGCCGCCTAAACCAAACATTGCATGCAGGTAGAGATCGCTCACTCTGACGACCTCCGCGGGGAAAAGCGACGCCCGGAGGTTTCACCCAAAATCGCCGCAAAAAGACCCGCCACAATTTCCAAACCCGCTGCGGTTAGGGCAAGCCCGAAACTGACCTCTGCCAGACGTTCCAATTCCGCAACAAATGAGGAAAACGTAGATAAACCGCCACAAAACCCAACCGCGCCCAGATGCAGGACGTGCGCATGTACCCGGTGTCGGATGGCGTATAACAAGCCAAGCACAAAGCATGCGGCTATATTGATTCCAAAAGTCTCGGTCAGGATCGGCAGGCCCGAGATCCCGAGCGACAACGCTTCTCTGACCAGTGACCCAGCCGCGCCACCCGCGAAAACGGCACAGAACATGAGAGCCGTGGCCCATGCTGTTTGCGATTTTTTCACAGCCAATGATCCTGCCCGCGTTGCCCTGCCATCCGGGATACCGATTGGCGCGGCCGGGATCAACTGCGCATGGCGGATCACAAGTTTCACCATTTACGTGATTTCGGGCGTAAAGGCTTGCGTGCAATCGCGAATTTGTACCACGGTGACTCAGCTAACAGCCACAGTAGGAGAGCACGAATGATTATACGCAGACTCTATTACGTGTTGAGCCTCGTGTGCCTGCCACTGACAATCGTGGCCGGGTTTTTCTGGCCCCCGGCCCATTGGCTGCTGCTTTTCCTGATCCCATACGCGGTGGTCGGGCTATATGATATCCTGACCACAAGGCATAACGTGCTGAACAACTATCCGGTTCTGGGGCATTTCCGGTACATGCTGGAATTTGTCAGCCCAGAGATACGGCAATATTTTGTTGAAACCAACGAAAACGGCCGTCCCTATAATCGCATCATTCGCAGCCTGGTTTATTCCCGTGCCAAAGGGCAGGTTGATACCCAGGCATTTGGTACCCAATACGACATCCAAACCGTTGGATACCACAGGGCCAATCACTCGCTTGCGCCCAAACATGTGCCCGAAAGCGAAGAACGGGTGATGCTGGGCGGGCCGCAATGTTCCCAACCCTATAGTGCCTCGCGCCTGAACGTTTCAGCGATGAGCTTTGGTGCCCTCAGCGCCAATGCAATCCGAGCATTGAATGGTGGGGCAAAGGATGGAGGTTTTGCGCATAATACGGGTGAGGGTGGTCTGTCGCCGCACCATCTGGCCGAAGGTGGCGATATCATCTGGCAGATTGGCACTGGGTATTTCGGATGCCGCGCACCGGATGGCGGGTTCGACAAAGACAAATTCACCGAAAGAGCGAGGAACGAGGTCGTCAAGGCGATTGAAATCAAGCTGTCGCAAGGGGCCAAGCCCTCGCACGGGGGGGTGTTGCCTGCGGCGAAGGTGGATGAAGAGATTGCGCAGATACGCGGAGTTCCCCTGCATCAGGACGTGATTTCTCCGCCAATTCATTCCGCATTTGACGGACCTACCGGATTGATGAATTTCGTTCAGAATCTGCGCGAGATGTCCGGTGGCAAACCTATTGGGTTTAAGTTGTGCATTGGTCGTCCGTCCGAGTTTTTAGCGATATGCAAAGCCATGCTGGAAACAGGCATCCTGCCTGATTTCATCACCATTGATGGTGCCGAAGGCGGCACGGGCGCGGCCCCAGTAGAATTCACCAACCGGTTGGGCATGCCTTTGAACGAGGCGTTGATTTTCGTGAATAACTGTCTACGCGGTGTGGGTTTGCGCGATAAGATCCGCATTATTTGCTCGGGCAAAGTCGCCACAGGCTATGACATCATCGAGAAATGCGCGCTTGGGGCCGATATGTGTAATGCGGCAAGGGCAATGATGTTTGCAGTGGGATGCATTCAGGCGCTTCACTGCAACACAAACCGATGCCCGTCCGGCGTGGCCACACAGGATCCGGTCCGAGGCCGCGCTGTGAATGTTCCGCAAAAAAGACAACGGGTACATCGCTATCACGACGCGACTTTAGAGAGCTTTCGCGAGTTGCTGGGCGCCATGGGCAAGGAAAAGGTCTCCGAACTTCACCCTTCGGACATCCTTCGGCGTACTGCAGATGAAAGAGATCGCTCTTATGCTGAACTCTATTTGCATCTTGAAGAAGGCGCTTTGCTGAAGGCTCCGCTTCCGGATGAATATGCAGAGGACTGGAATCGCGCATCGGCGCATCATTTCTGATTTTTTTGTGTGCATTGCCAAGGATTGATGTTTTTGGTTCGTCTTACCCATTGTGATGCGCATGAAAACATCGGATGAGAATCTGGCAAAGGCCGCTGCTGCAGGGGACGCTGATGCGTTTGCCACGCTATTGGCACGCCACTACGACAGGGTCTTTCGGTTGGCCTTTCGACTGACAGGGCGTGTGGATCAGGCCGAAGATCTGACGCAGGATATATGCGCCGCCTTGCCGTCAAAGATCGTAGGTTTTCGTGCCGAAGCCCGGTTTACGACATGGTTGTACCGTGTTGTTGTCAATGCAGCCGAGGATGCACGCCGTCGCGCGACCCGTCACACGCGGGCGGCCCACGGCTGGGGGGATGTGGAACAGATGCGCCGGGCCGAGATGCAGGAAACGGCCGAGGCTGTCGATTGGTTGCAACGGGCCATGCGGTCCCTGCCGCAGGACTTGCAAGACACTCTGGCCCTGACCCTCGAGGATGAGATGACCCATGCAGAAGCTGCAGAGGTGCTGGGTGTTTCCGAAGGGACAGTGTCCTGGAGGATGTCAGATATCCGCAAACGGCTGCGCGCCTTGCGGCAAGAGGAACTGGCACAATGACCGATGAACTGGACAAGCTGAAGATGCTGATGGACGCCGCCACGCCGACCCCGGATGCGTCGCGACGGATTGAAAATCTGAGCCAGGCGCAAAAAAAATTCGATAATATCCAAGGATCGACCTCTGCGCGACGTCCCACTGTCAAGCGCGGCCTCATAGCCCGCCTGACAGAAGGAGCGAAAGCCATGTTGAATGCCCTCTCTTATCGCGGTGCCCTGACCGCTACCACCGCAGTTGCTGCTGTGGCTCTGATTGTGATCTTGCCGCAGACGCGCGACGAAGTTGTTGCGCCGCTGCCCTGGTCCGAGGACCGCGCCGACGCACGGCAGGAGTCTGACCTATTGGTGGCGGATATGCCCGAGGCCAATCTCGAAGAACCAGTTGTTGAAGCGCCTGTTGTGATTGAAGAAACAATCGAACCTTCCGCCAAGAGGCAGGGGGCCGTTGCGCAGCTGGGGGCTGCGGACCTTTTACAGAGCGCGCCGGCATCGGCGGTCGGGAAATTTGACATTCAACATGAGACTGTTCCCGCGCCGGAACAGAATACCGAAACTTTCGCGAACGCGGACAGCAACTCGCTGAAGATCACGACGGACGAACCGGTTTCGACTTTTTCGATTGATGTAGATACCGCCTCCTACGCCATTGTTCGGTCGTCTTTGATGAATGGCTATCTGCCGCCCAAGGATGCGGCGCGGGTTGAAGAGATGGTGAACTATTTCCCCTATTCCTACCCAGCGCCTGATGGGGCGGAACCGTTCCGTTCTACGATCACCGTGACACCGACGCCTTGGAATGAGGGGACGCAGCTTGTTCATGTCGGCATCCAAGGGGTCATGCCCCAGATCGAAGACCGTCCTCCATTGAACCTGGTTTTCCTGATCGACACATCGGGCTCAATGCAGGATGCTAATAAATTGCCGCTGCTGAAACAGTCTTTCAGGTTGATGCTGTCTGAACTCAGGCCGGAAGATCAGGTTTCGATCGTCACCTATGCGGGAAGTGCCGGGCAGGTTTTGCCACCGACCGCGGCAGCCGAAAAGACGACCATACTCTCAGCCCTCGACAGGCTCGAAGCCGGTGGCTCGACAGCGGGGCAGGCCGGGTTGCAGCAAGCCTATCAAGTTGCAGAAGGTATGGCTGCGGACGGTGAGGTGACCCGCGTAATTCTGGCCACCGATGGCGATTTCAATGTGGGTCTGTCAGACCCTGATGCCCTGAAGGATTTTATCGCCCGCAAGCGCGACAGTGGTACATTCCTAAGCGTTCTGGGTTTTGGCCGAGGCAATCTGGACGATGCCACCATGCAGGCTCTGGCCCAGAACGGAAACGGGCAGGCGGCATATATCGATACGCTGGTTGAGGCGCAAAAAGTATTGGTCGATCAACTTACCGGGGCGCTTTTTCCCATCGCCAACGACGTCAAAATCCAGGTCGAGTTCAACCCGTTACAGATCGCTGAATACCGTCTGATCGGTTATGAAACCCGATCCCTGCAGCGCGAGGACTTTTCAAATGACAAAGTGGATGCTGGTGATATTGGAGCAGGTCACACTGTAACGGCGATCTACGAGGTCACGCCAGTTGGTTCCGATGCGATCAGAAACGGCCCGTTGCGGTATGCTGAACAATCCATATCGGATGATTCAGCGGAAATTGGTTTCTTCAAAATGCGTTACAAGCTTCCTGGTGAAGATCAAAGCAATCTGATGGAGCAGCCTATTTTACCCGGACAAGGGACAGTCACGGATGACATCCGCTTTTCCTATGCGATTGCAGGATTTGGTCAGTTGCTCCGGGGCGGAGAATATCTTGGCGGCTGGTCCTATGCGGATGCCATTGATCTGGCCACGCTGTCCCGAGGTGAGGATTCTTTCGGATATCGGGCTGAAGCTGTCACCTTGATGCGTCTGGCCCAGACGCTGGCTGAGTAAGGCCCAGGCTTGGGGGAAACTAGAATGACCTAGGGTTGTTGGCTGTATGGGTACTAATTCTACGAATGCTCCATTCGACAGCATCCCGCATGGTTTTACCCAGAGCAACGTCAAAGGCAGTAACCAGATCTTCGGTCTGGTTACTTTTGGCAATTACGTTCTCTTGGAACGAATTCGATGCGATGATTTTGTCGTCGAACTCGTCCACGATCTTGATATTCATGCGAACTTCGACGCGTACGGTCGAGCTTTCACCATCCTGGTTAACGACAATGCCCTGAAACTCGCGTAGATCGGGAACAATCACATAATCCGGACGAAGCCCCACGGTCGAACGACCCACGGCAGATACCCGTCCGCTGTTTTCATAGCTTTCGACCAAAAGCGCCTGGACGATCAGCGGCGCGCGATCCACCCATCTGGCACGCGGCAGATATTGAACCTGCAAAGGTGTCGGCTGAACTGCAATTTGATCGGTATTTACCGCGGCAGTCGCGGTTGGCTCTTGGACCACGATCTGTTTCTGGATGCGTGGCAGCGAAGAAGAAAACGTGCTTTTGGGTGTCAGCAGATAGAGATCATTGGGTTCTGAGGCCTGCCGCAGCGTTTCCAGTCCGGTACACGCCCCCAAAGACGCCAAAACTGCGGTCATTATCAAATGCCTGATCATTGACGATACTCCGATGCTTGGGTCCCAAGAAGGAAACGGGCGGGGTCGCGTTCAACTTTGTCCACCAGACGATCGAGGCTGATCACCAGTCGTTGGGATTCTTCTATGAAACGCGTGAATTGTGGCAGGCCAACCCGCATGAAATCGGACAGTTGACGGCGATTGTCCTGAACGATGCCGTCGATCGTTCCCAAAAGTTCCGAGGCCGATTTGGACGCGCTGAGGATATCGGCTGAAATATCATCAAGCCTGTCTGTCACTTTCGTCACCGTGGACGCCACTTGGTTGGCGGCATTGCGGACATCATCCATGACGACGCCGATATCTTTGTTGATCACCTCATTGGCCGAATCAAATGCGCGTTCAGCTGAGGTCAAAGTGCCCTTTGCTGTTTCCATCGCACCAGTGACGGAGCCGAGCGTTTTGTTTGCGTTCACGAAAGTCTCGGAAACCGTGGCCAGCGCGACGCGCCCATCTTCGGTCAGGACCGTAAGGTGGTCTGCCAGGGTCGAGGCCCGTTCGATGAAGGGCTGCAGATCCTGCTGCATGATGCGATCTGCTGCGTCAAAAGTATCTTTTGCGCTGTCTAGGGCCGATACAGCCGTGTCGGATGCGGTTTTCAGGCTATTTAATGTATTTGTTCCGGCTTCCAGCGTTGTTTCTGCCGTGTCTGCCAATTTTTCGAGGCGTTTTGAGAAGGCTGAAATTTCTTTAGCTGCGCCACCCAAATCTGAGGACAAGTTTTCGAAATCTGCAAGGGTTTTGTCCAGCCTTCCGGTGGCCGAAGATACGTTCTCCAGAATCTGAGATACCTGCTGGCGGTTCTTGTCATCCACCACCTTGTCGATATCCTCGATCAGCGTAATCGCCTTTTCCAACAGTTTAGGGGCACCTTCGAACAAGGACTGGATGGTGCTGCGTTTGCTTTTGATCAGGCTGTCCTGTTCTAAACGCTTGGCCGAGGCCGAGCCTCCGGTCAGTTCCACATAGCTGACCCCAGTGACCCCAAGCGATTGTAACTGGGCGACGGTATCCTCGGTCACCGGGATACTTGCGTCTACTTCAATGCGGACGCGCACTTTAGATGGGTGCTCGTCATCCAAGTTAAGGGAGATTACCTGCCCGACTGGCAGTCCGTTGTAACTGACGCCACCTGCCGCAGACAGGCCCGAAACATTGTCGAACAGTACATTGTAATAGGCGTATTGCCGGGAAACCTCGAATTTGGCCAGCCATAGAAAAAAGCCAAACGCACCCAGTATTCCAGCCAGGGTGAATGCACCGATCAGGATATAATTTGCTCGGGTTTCCATGGGTGTTACCTGTCCTGACCCTTTTTTTGTGCTGCGCGCGCCCGGGGGCCGGTGAAATATTCTTGTACCCAAGGATGATCGACTTTGGTCATCTCTTCAATCGGACCATCAACCAGAACACGTTTTTCTGCAAGAACTGCGATCCTGTTGCAAATCGCATAAAGGCTATCCAGATCGTGCGTGACCATAAACACAGTCAGACCCAGCGCTTGCTGAAGTTCGCCAATCAGGTCGTCATAAGCAGCGGCGCCGATGGGATCCAAACCGGCCGTTGGTTCATCAAGAAATACGATCTCAGGGTCCAGCGCCAGCGCGCGCGCCAAAGCGGCACGTTTGCGCATCCCGCCCGACAGTTCAGACGGGAATTTGCCACAGCTCAGCTGCGGCAGTCCGACCAAGCTGATTTTCAGACCGCCAAGCGCCGACATAAGGCTTTCACTTATTCCTGTATGCTCGCGCAGGGGGGCTACGACATTCTGCAACACGGTGAGCGACGAGAAAAGCGCGCCGTCCTGAAAGGCGACGCCCCAGCGGCGTTCGATGCGCCGCCTCTCTTGTTCGGGGCCGTTCAGGACGTCGACGCCCAGAACTTCGATGCTTCCCGCGGCTGGTTTGTTCAGGCCGACGATGGTGCGGAGCAAGACGGATTTACCCGTGCCCGAGCCGCCGACAATGCCCAGTACTTCGCCCCGCCAGACATCCAAATTCAGATCCTGGTGCACGACCTGCGGCCCGAACCGGTTGGTCAGATTGCGGACCCGTATCACCGCCTCGCGCTGGGTGTCGCCAATCGGCATCTGTTCGTGGGCTACACCGTCCATTTCAGACCCCCAGTACCGAGAAAAAGATCGAGAACATGGCATCCAGCGCGATCACCAAGAAGATCGCCTGGACCACAGACGCGGTGGTTCTTTGCCCAACACTTTGTGCCGATCCTTTGACCTGTAAGGCCTGCCAACAGGCGATGATACCGATGACCAGCGCAAAGAAAGGTGCCTTGATCATACCGATGGCAAATTGCCAGATGCCGGTGTTTTCCTTGAGGCGGGTCACGAACATTCCGGGGCTGACTCCAAGGTCGATCCAGCTCATAAGACCGCCGCCAATCAAGGCGGCGATATCGGCGATGAACCCTAGGATTGGCAGCATGATCAGCAACGCCACAACGCGTGGAATGACCAGAACCTCGATCGGATCCAGGCCCAGCGTCCGCATGGCATCTATTTCTTCTTGCACCTTCATCGAGCCGATGGAAGCTGTAAAGGCAGATCCCGAGCGACCCGCAACAATGATTGCCGTCAACAAAATGCCCAGCTCACGCAGCACAGAGATCGAGATCAATTCGACCACGAATATCTCGGCACCGAACTGCTTGAGCTGCGTGGCCCCCTGAAATGCTAATACAACGCCGATCAGAAAACCCATAAGGGCAACGATCGGAATCGCTTTCAATCCGGTTTCTTCCATCTGCGATACCAGCGCAGCCCGCCGCAGACGCCGCGGCATCAAGATTGTGCGGACCAGCCGGTGTAGCGTCAGGCCCAGAAACTCAAGCAACGACAAGCTGTCTTTCCAGCCACCGACTGTGCGCTCGCCGACACGTGCCACCCAATCCAGAAAATCTGGCTTTCCGGGATCAGGGGCGGGTTCGTCCGGCATGTTGCGAGAAACCGTTTCGATCAGCGCAGAATGCGCGGCGGTTGCACCGTGCAGCTCGACTTGCCCGCCGCTGGACTTCACCTTGCGGACAAGGCTGGCAATCAGCCAAGCCCCGCCAGTGTCGAGTGCCTTAACGCCTGTCAAATCAACTGTGACCGTTCCGCCGTTGGGATGGAAATTCGCGAATTCACGCTCAACCATATCCAGAGACTGGGTGTGAAGATCACCCGATATCTGCAGGTGAACCTGATCCGTATCCAGGTCAGTTGTGAATGTAGGCGGGGTCATGGGGGTATCTGATGTGAATCTGCATGGTGCTGCAACGGGTTTTTGTCACGCTTCAAGTATTTAGCCATCAGGCGATGCAAGATGGCATTCATCGCAAGAATGATGGTGTGAGCTTGCAAAAGGCTTGTTTCGGCAACCAGTAGTGTTATTCTTTGCGCAGGTTTTTTGTTTGGTTATTATGGTTGTGTTCAATGTCTGATCATCACGCGAAGGTAGAAGTCGAAATCGGGTCCGAACGGGGCTTTGGTTACGTCTTCACCGCTGTCTTCTTAATTATCGCTCTTTGGCCCTTGTGGGGCGGAGGGTCGGTGCGCCTGATCCCAATGGTTATCGCCGGGGTTATTCTGGCTTTGACAGTTTTTGCACCCGCCACTCTGAAGGTGCCGAACCGGCTTTGGTTCAAACTCGGCATGCTTTTGGGTGCGATTGTGGCCCCAATCGTCATGTTTTTGGTGTTTGTCACTACGTTTGTCCCGTTTGGGCTGGTTACGCGCCTGTTGGGAAAAGACCTGCTGTCACAGAAACTGGACAGTTCCTCAGATAGCTACTGGATTGTTCGTGAAGAGCAGCCCGGCAGCATGAAACAGCAATTTTAACAAGGGAGTACCAGGCGTGACATTCGTATCCGAGCTCTGGTCATTTATGAAAGTCAGAAAGAAATTCTGGCTGTTGCCCATTCTGATCGTTTTGGGTGTGTTTGGTGGATTGATCGTGTTGAGCCAAGGCTCGGCGATTGCACCTTTCGTCTACACGTTGTTCTGATCACATGGCATACATTTTAGGTATTTCGGCGCTGTATCACGACAGCGCAGCGGCGTTGCTTTGCGACGGCAAGATCGTTGCGGCCGCGCAGGAAGAGCGTTTTACACGGCGCAAACACGACCCCGGATTTCCGGTAGAAGCCATCAATTACGTGCTGGCCGAATCGGGGGTTGCGCTTGAAGATGTCGACAATGTGGTTTTCTACGACAAACCGTTTCTAAAATTCGAACGGTTGATCGAGACTTACATTGCAGTGGCGCCACGCGGGTTCAATTCCTTCCGCATGGCAATGCCGGTCTGGCTGCGAGAGAAGCTGTTTCTCAAGGATCTGCTTGCAAAGCAGCTTCGCAAAATCGACCCGGAATTCGATCTCGAAAAACTGCTGTTCGCCGAGCACCACATCAGTCACGCGGCCAGTGCGTTCTATCCTTCACCCTTCGAAGACGCGGTCGTACTGACCGTCGATGGTGTCGGAGAATGGGCAACCACCACCGTGGGTATTGGTCGCGGCAATGAGCTGACCATGGTGAAAGAGCTGCATTTTCCGCATTCGCTGGGTCTGCTGTATTCTGCATTCACCTATTACACCGGGTTCAAGGTGAATTCTGGTGAATACAAGGTCATGGGCTTGGCGCCCTATGGCGACCCCAAATACAAGGATCTGATCCTTGAGCATCTTGTCGACCTGAAAGAGGACGGTTCGTTCCGCCTGAACCAGAAGTATTTTAACTATACCGCTGGTCTGACCATGACGAGCAAAGCGATGGAAGAGCTGTTCGACCAACCGGTTCGAAAAGCCGAAACCGACCAGCTGACGCAGTTCCATATGGATATTGCCGCCTCGGTTCAGGCCGTGACCGAAGAGATCATGCTGCGGATCACTCGGGACCTGGCGAAAGAGCATGGTATACGCAACCTCTGTATGGCCGGAGGCGTAGCTCTGAACTGTGTCGCGAATGGCAAAATCCTTCGCGATGGCGCCTTCGATAATGTTTGGGTGCAGCCCGCAGCGGGTGATGCGGGCGGGGCGCTGGGTGCTGCCTATGCGGCCTGGCATCAAGAGCTAGCGCAGCCGCGGCAAGTGACCTCGGGTGATCAGATGCTGGGGGCCTATCTTGGTCCGCGTTATGAAGATGACGACATAGCGCAAGAACTGGCGGCGGCCGGTGCGAAGTTTTCCACCTATGAAAATGGTGAGTTGATTGACCAGACGGCGCAGGCGCTGGCTGACGGTAAGGCCGTTGGTTGGTTCCAGGGGCGGATGGAATTCGGGCCGCGCGCGTTGGGTGCCCGCTCCATTCTGGGCGATCCACGGTCAGCTTCGATGCAGAAAACGCTGAACCTGAAGGTCAAGTATCGCGAAAGCTTCCGCCCATTTGCTCCATCTGTTCTGCGCGAAGACGTAGCCGATTGGTTCGAACTGGATGGCGATAGCCCTTACATGTTGATTGTGGCGGATGTGCAGGAAAAAATCCGGCGCAAGATGACCGAGGAAGAAGACGCTCTGTTCGGGATTGAAAAGCTGAACGTCAAGCGATCTGACATCCCTGCTGTTACCCATGTTGATTATTCTGCCCGCATCCAGACAGTCCACCAAGAGACCAACCCAGCCTATCACGCGCTGATTTCAAAGTTCAAAGAACTGACCGGATGCTCTTTGGTGGTGAACACTTCATTCAATGTGCGCGGCGAACCGATTGTGTGCACGCCCACCGATGCGTTCCGCTGTTTCATGGGAACGGATATCGAGGTCCTGTCCATCGGGAACTGCCTGTTGCGTAAGGAAGATCAGGATCCCGCGCTTAGGGAGAATTACGAGACAAAATACGAGCTGGACTAATCTGTTGCGCAAGCGGCGGAACCGCGACACAGTCTGCCCCTGAGACCTATTTGGTGGAATCGGGGGCAGGGAATGCGGCAGCGCGGAAATGTCTTGTTTGTCGTGATTGACCAGCTTCGGGCAGATTGTCTGACCGGCACGCTGGCCGAGCATGTCAATTTGCCTAATTTGCGCGCTTTTATGGACGAGGCCATCACGTTTCAGCGCCATTTCTCGGTTACTAACCCTTGTGGCCCGTCGCGTGCGTCCATCCTGACCGGGCAATATGCGATGAATCATAGATCGGTTCGCAATGGAACGCCTTTGCGGCACGACACGCCAAACATCGCAACCGAGATGCGTAAGGCGGGATATCTGCCCTTGCTCTACGGGTATACAGACACCTCGGCTGACCCACGGGTTTACGATGCCAATGACCCGATCCTGAAATCTTACGAACGTCCCATGGAGGGGTTTGAAGAGGTCGTGGAAATGCGGCTTGAAGAATCTTATCCCTGGCGCGCTGACTTGCTGAAAAAAGGTTACAGGTTCGACTCATACTGGGATCTGCACAAACCTGTTTCAACCTCAGGTGAGCCATCCAAATTGAACGACCCGGCGGTGTACCGCGCCGAAGACAGCGACACCGCCTTTTTGACCAACGCTTTTCTGGACAGTATCGCGGCCTTCGTCGACCAAAGCTGGTTTGCGCATCTGACCTATATCCGGCCTCATCCTCCTTTGGTCGCACCCGCTCCCTATAACGATATGTACGATCCCGTCGCGTTGCCGCGGCCGGTTGGTCATGTCAGCCCAGAAGATGAACTGGCAATACACCCGTTTTTTGGACCAACGATGGCTCGGTATTCGGCTTCGGATTTCGTTTTGGGTTTTGATGAGGTGCAACCCTCCACGGCCAATATTCAGGCGCTGCGCTCTGTTTATCTGGGCCTTGCAACAGAGGTCGATTATCATATCGGCCGCGTTGTCCAGTTTCTCAAGGACAGCAATCAATATGATGAGTCATTGATCGTAATCACAGCTGACCACGGTGAAATGCTGGGTGATCGACATAGCTGGGGTAAGATGACCGTCTATGACGCAGCTTATCACACGCCTTTACTGGTCCGGATGCCAGGCAATCAGGCGCAGGCCGGAGCCGTGGTGACGGCACCGACCGAGTCGATTGACATCACGCCAACCATTTTGGATTGGGTGGGCCAGAGTATCCCGAATTCTATGGATGGGCGGTCTTTGATGCCGTTTCTGCAGGGGCAGGGACCCAAGGATTGGCGAAGCTTTTCTTTCAGCGAGCTTGACTTTGCCGAGCCGGAAAATCCAACCCTTTGGCAACAGGAATTGGGAACGGGCAGTAGCGATTCATGCCTGTCCATCTTGCGTGACGAACGTTTTACGCTGGTCGAGTTTGCGGCAAACCTGCCACCGCTTTTGTTTGACCACCTGCGTCGCGGCGAAATGGAAAACGTGGCGAGCAACCCGGAATACGCAACAGACCTGGCCAGGTTGGGGCGCGAGATGCTGCGGCACCGTATGCGAAATATGGACCATACGCTTTCCCTGCATTCCATCACCAAAGAGGGGCCAAAATCCAAGCTCAGGCATTAGTCGGGAATGTTGCCCTGTCTCTGCTACACCTGCGATCAATCTGATGTTACGCATAGCTTCAGAGAGGGGGCAGATTGAACATCACAGATAACCAGATAAAGGCAATGACGACAGCTGGGCTGAATCTGATCGGTCAGGCGTTGTCGATCTACGACAGTCAGTTGCGGCTGGTGCTTTGCAACCGGCCTTTTCAGGTGATGTTCGACCTTCCGGATGATCTGGTCCGGCCGGGTGCGTTGTTCCGTGACACAATACATTTTCTGGCGAGCATCGGCGAGTATGGCCATGATGAGGATGTCGAGGACATCGTCGCACATAGGGTCAGTCAGGCCCTCACATTTGAACCGCACTATATTGAGCGCGTCAGGGCGAATGGGCAGGTGATCTCGGTCGAGGGTGCACCGCTGCCCAACGGCGGATGGGTAACGGTCTATACCGACATCACGGATACCAAACAGGCCGAAGCGCTATTGCGGGCGCGTTCCGAAGAATTGTCGGACGAATTGTTGACCCGGGCCGAGGAATTGGCAGCGACCAACAGAAAGCTAGCGTCGACCATTTCGGCTTTGGAAGAGGCAAAACGTCAGTTAACCGAAATCGAAGCCCGTACCCGGATGACAACCGAAATGATGCCAGCGCATATTGCGCATCTGGATGCCGATGGGCGGTACGATTATTCCAATCGCAAGCTCAGTTCGGTTTTGCCCGGCCGTCCCTCTGAGATTCTTGGGATGCATATTTCTGACGCTTTGGGACCGGCCGCATTTGCGCGGATCGAACAGAACCTGAACCGTGCCTACGACGGGGAAGCCACGGTATTTGAATTCACAGAGGGTCAGGATTCACGTCGAATCCGTGTTTCGTTCACGCCCGATAGCGAAGGCGGTGTATATGTGATGTCAGTCGATATCACTGAAGAAACGCAAGCCCGTGTGGCCCTGCAACAAACACGTCGCCGGGAAATGGCGGCGCAAATGACAAGCGGTCTTGCGCATGATTTCTCAAACTTGCTGACAATTATATTGGGGATGCAGGCCAAGCTTGATAAAATGGACCTGCCGGAAGGCGCACAAAAGCTGGTGGCCGCCACGCGCCAGACTGCTAAACGCGGCGGGCAGTTGCTGAACCGCATAGCAGGTATGACCGGCAACCGAACGCCGCAACCCAAAGCCACGGATATGCGTGCCCTGCTCGAGGATTTGCGTATTCTCGCCACGCCGTCACTGCCGCGTGGCATGGGGCTTTCGGTCGTGAATACATTGCCGGATGTGGCACTTATGCTGGATCAGGGGATGATGCAGGACGCCATCCTGAATCTGGTGCTGAATGCGCGAGATGCCTGCGGAGAAACAGGTCAGATCACGATCAGCGCGCATACGATTGGTGGAACCTGGGTCGAGATTTCCGTCTCGGACACAGGGCCGGGCTTTTCGGAAGAAGCGCTTGGCAAGGCACTCAATCCTTTCTTCACCACAAAGGGTGACAAGGGATCGGGTTTGGGTTTGCCCATGGTTTACGATACGGTCAAATTGACCGGCGGAAATCTGAGCCTGCGCAATACACCAAGCGGCGCCATGGTGGTTCTTCGGTTACCATACCGCGCCGCGCCGCCTGCGCTGGAAGGGCTGGTTCTGTTGGTTGAAGACAGCAGCCAACTTCGTCGGAATTTCCGTGATATGCTTGTGGAGATGGGGTTCACCGTGATTGAAGCGACTTCAACCGATGAGGCGCTTTCATTGGTGAACCAGATCGAAGACATCGCATTGATATTGTCCGACATTCGGCTGGAAGGACCAGAGACGGGGCTTGACCTTTTGCAGAAAGTGAACCCTGCCTTGCCGTGTATTCTAATGACATCGCTGCCTTATTCCGACCCGCTGCATCGTCAGGCACTGGCTTTGGCTCCAGTTCTGCGCAAACCGTTCACACAAGCGCAGCTTACTGCCTTAATCCGAAATGAGGCCGCATGATGAACCAACCGCTGGTAACCATCTTAGATGATGAGCCTGAGATACGTCGTATCCTGACCGACACACTGGAAGAGGCGGGGTTCCGCACTCAAAGTTTTTCCCGTGCTCGTGAATTTGAAGCATCGTTGAAAAGAGTGGTGCCCGATGTGTGTCTAGTCGACCTGTCTTTGCCGGACACAGACGGCTTGGCTCTTGTTCATCGCCTGGCTTTGGAACAAGGTGCCGCAGTCATCATTATTTCGGGGCGGGCACAGGTACAGGATCGTGTCACCGGATTGGAGCTTGGCGCGGATGATTACATCACCAAACCCTTTGATCCAGCCGAAGTGGTCGCTCGTATCCGGGCGCGGCTTCGATCATCGCGGGCACCAGCGCCTCAGTCAGAGATCGCAGAATTCAACGGCTGGACCGCGTATTTCGACCGCTATGTTCTTGAAGACGGTTCCGGATCAGAAACGCCGTTCAGCCACGCCGAGGCCGAGGTGTTACGTCTGTTTCTAGATAGTCCTAAACGATTGATCAGCCGGTCGCAGATGCAAGAGGCGCTCGGGGGAGGCGCGGGCGACAGCTTTGACCGGGCCATGGACGTGCGAATATCCCGATTGCGAACAAAACTGGGCGAGGACCCCAAGAACCCGCGATTGATTAAAACCATCTATGGGGCAGGGTACATTTTTTTGGGCGACGTCGCCTGGCGATGATGATGACGAAGCTGGGTGCACCTAGCATTCGGTGTGAAACGGGCTCATAAGCTGTCGGAACGTAGGGGCGCTAACGTAGATATTGCGGTCGCCACCCCGTTATTGTCGGTCGCGTGTTGATAATCTGTCGGCAGGCTCTGGATTCTCGGCACAGTCAGGCATAACTAACACAACCGCGCGGTTCTTTGGCTAAGGCTAACTTGGGTTGAAACGTGATCAGATATCGAATTCGAAAAGGTTTTGGAGCGTAAAATGATCAAAGAGACCTTAGCGAACTGGCGATCCAGCCATCTCGGTCGACTTTTGAGTGAAAGTCTCCGGAAGCAGGGTTGGTTGTACGGTGTTGCCATGCTGGCGATGATCGTTGTCGCCGCAACAACGGCCGGAACCGCCTGGATGATGGAGAACATCGTAAATGCGATGACCACGCCAGAGATGAAGTCGCAAGTCTACCTGATTGCCGCAGCGGTCGTCGGCTTGTTTTTGAGTAAGGCTGTCGCCTCTTATATCCAGTCGATCTTTCTGGCGCGTGCGGGCAACCGGATCATCGCGGTGCAACAGGAAAGGCTTTACAATAAGCTGCTGAAACGCGGTGTTGGTTTCTTTGCTGAAACAGAATCGTCCAACCTTCTTATGCGCGTAACTCATGGCGCTCAGGCCGCGCGTCGGCTTATCGACGTCATGGTGACCAGCTTCGTGCGCGATGCCCTGACATTGGTCGGCCTCATCTTCGTGATGATTTACCAGGAACCTGTACTGTCAATTCTGTTCTTCTTTGTGGGTCCCGTTGCGCTTTTGAGTGTGCGTTACATCCTCAAAGGTGTGCGGTCGATCATGCAGTCAGAAATGAAGGCGCTGTCTGAAATCATCAAGGTTCTGCAGGAAACATCTGCGGGCATTCGGGTCATCAAGGTCTTTGCTTTGGAAGACAACATGACTGACCGTATGAATGGGGCGATCAGGTCGGTTGAAAAACGGGCGAACTCAATTTCCAGATTGCAGTCGATTGCCAGCCCGTTGATGGAGCTTCTGGCCGGTGTCGCGATTGCGGGTGTTCTGATCATCAGTACCCTTGATATTACCGGCGGCGAACCGACTTCGGCAGGTCAGCTGATGTCATTCATCACAGCCCTTTTGATGGCTTATGAACCCGCCAAACGCCTGTCAAAAATGCGGGTCGTGATTGAAACGGCCCTGGTACCAGTGGGGATGATGTTCGAGCTGCTCGATCAGGAAGACCCGATGGTCGAAAGCGTGAACCCTGAAAAGCTGAAATCCGGCCCGGGTGAAATCCGTCTAAACAACGTGACGTTCGGCTATCAGGGTGAGCAAAAAGTAATCCGAGATATGAACCTGACCTTCGAGGCAGGCAAGACGACAGCTCTGGTGGGTCAGTCCGGTGGTGGCAAGTCCACGATTTTTGGGTTGATCATGCGGTTTTATGATCCCGATCAGGGCAAGGTCGAAATCGATGGCCAAAACCTTGTCGATGTAAGTTTTGCCTCTTTGCGCCGGAAGATCTCCTATGTGGGCCAAGACACGTTCCTGTTCTCGACAACCGTGATGGAGAACCTTCGTTTTGCGCGACCTGGTGCCACCGATGAAGAGGTGATTGAGGCCGCAAAGGCTGCCCATGCTGATGTGTTCATCTCACAACTGCCAAATGGGTACGATACGCAGGTAGGCGAAAACGGCGCGTTTCTTTCTGGAGGTCAAAAACAGCGTCTGGCGATCGCGCGGGCAATTCTACGCAATGCCGAGATTTTGCTTTTGGATGAAGCCACCAGTGCTTTGGATGCGGAATCTGAGGCGCTTGTTAAGGCTGCGCTGGACAAGTTGACCGAGAATGTAACAACCATTGTAATCGCACACCGGCTTTCAACTGTGCTTCAGGCAGATACCATTATGGTTGTTCAAGACGGTGAAGTTATCGAACAAGGCAACCTTGATGCGCTAATCGAACATAACGGGACGTTCCGCCAACTGTTTGACCAGCAATTCAAGCTTCCGGGATCCTAAGCTCAGTCCGAATGGGCGGGGCCCCACATAGATTCTGAACGGCATCGAGAAGTAATGGGCGTTGGCCCGGTCAATTACTACTCACGAAGAGCCTGATCTTTGACTTTGACAATCGGCTGCAGCAGGTAGTCCAAAACGGTTTTCTTGCCCGCAAGAATATCCACATCGGCAATCATGCCGGGAATAATTTCAACCGCTACTCCGTTCCCATCCAACATCGAGTGGTTGGTCCGGATTTCCACGACAAAAACTTCTTCATCGTCCCGCTCAGATCGCGTCACGGTATCAGCCCCGATACGGATAATTTGCCCGTCCAAGGCCCCGTATCGAGCAAAATCATAGGCAGTAATCTTGATCCGAACCAACTGTTCAGGGTGCAGAAATGCGATGTCTTCGGGGCGGACATAGGCTTCGACCAACAAAGACTCATCCAGCGGTACAATTTCGATCAGTTCCTCACCGCTCCGTGCCATACCGCCTATGGTCGTGCGGTGAATGCGATTTACGATGCCGCGTACCGGCGACCTGATTTGTGCCTGTTCCGCTCTGTTTCGTAAGGCTGGCAGTGATGGTTCCAGAGTAGCCAGTTCCGCAGTTGCCAATGCAAGTTCGGTCAAAGCCGCACTTCGAAACCTGCTTTGTGTCGCCCGAACCCGATCATCAATTTCCTCCAATCCTGTCTTCAGACGGTTGGTAGCGGCTTCAGCCCTGGTCCGGCGGCCTTGCCACTCAGCCTCGCTGCGTCGCAATGACAATAGTGTCGTGGCGGGTTCCATCTGCTGTTCTACTAGGGGGGTAATGATTGCCCGTTCCTCGGCCAGAACTTTCAAAGTCTCGGACGCGGTCACCGTATCGACAAGCCCTTCTTCGTATTCTCTTAACCGTTGTTCCCGTTGGCTCATCAGAATTGAGATTTCTGCCTGCAACTCTGATCGCCGGCCTTGAAACAGAGCTGTCTCAGACTGAACAACAGTCGGCGCACCTTGGACCAGGATCGTATCAAATGTCAGCTCGGTCCCGTCTATCTCAGCTTGCAGGCGCTGAGATCGGGCTCTCAAGCCATATGCACGCTGTTCCTCTTGGCTGAGCTTGCTGTCGATTTGGGTGGTATCGAACTCCATCAGCAACTTCCCCTTTTCAACAACCTCGCCTTCTCGGACATTCAATGACTGCAGAATGCCGGACTCCGTAGCTTCAATCATCTGAACATCCGCCGACGGCACGATGCGGCCTTCTACACGGGTGACATCATCAAGTTCAGTGAAATGGGCCCAAAACGCTGCAGCCGCCAAGAAAGTCAGGATTACCAAGAGAAGCAATGAACTCCTGACCGGTGACCCGCCTCGCATTTCCCGGGCAAGCGAGGCTAGGTCATGATGCTGCGACATTCAGATGCCTCCGTTGCTTTCCGGAATGCTGTGACAGTATGCTTTTTGGTCCATCTACCCGTACTTTGCCGCCCTCTATGACGATAACCCTATCGACAAGTTCCAATAGGCTGGTTCGATGGGTTACGATCAGCATAGTTGTGTCGGGGGTCGCCTTTTTGAGCCGCTGTATGACCTCAGCTTCGGTTTTGACGTCCATGGCACTTGTTGGCTCGTCCAGAAGAAGAACCGGAGGTTTACCAATCAAGGCTCTGGCCAAGGCGATGGCCTGCCGTTGTCCCCCTGACAATCCCTCACCGCGCTCTGCCAGATTTTGGTCATAGCCTCCGGGATGGCGAGAGACAAAATCCTCGACCCCAGCGACTTGCCCCGCCCAAATCAGGTCCTCATCCCTTGGCCTGATTGCGCCGCTTTTGATATTGTCGCGGATTGACCCGGAAAACAGCCAAATATCTTGCAGAACAGAGCCGATATTGCGCCGCAAATCACCTGGATCAATTTGTCTGATATCGACCCCATCCAATTGAACAGACCCGGCGTCTGGATCGTACAAGCCAAGCATTAGCCGCGCGACCGTGCTTTTCCCCGAGCCGATCGGACCAAGGATTGCAACCTTCTCTCCGGGCGAGATGGTGAATGAAACACCGGACAAGACGTTGTCGTGTTTTTCGGGATAAGCAAACTGGATATTTTCGAAGGTTAATCTCCCTTCAAAGCGATCGCGACTGATCCAGCTCCGCCCTTCGGGGCGTTCACTGTCGGCCTGCATTAAGGCATTAAGGTTTTGATAGGCATTTCGGGCCTGATTAACCCGTGTCAGGGTCTGTGCCAGTTGCCCAAGTGGCGCAAGAGCCCGCCCGGTCAACATGACCGAAGCAACAAGCGCGCCCATGCTTGCCTGACCATCCATCACAAGAAAAACACCGTAGAAAACGATAAGGACCTGGGCGGCCTGTTGGGTAAATCCGGTCAGATTCAAGGCAAATTGAGTCACTGCCCTGCTGCGCGCGCCATGTGATGACTGAAGCTGTATGGCAGCCTCCCACCGCGACCTCATTGGCCGGGCCGCCGCTGTCGTTTTTATGGTCTCCAACCCGGATACAGTTTCGACCAGAACCGATTGCTTGGATTGACCATCGATGAAGCTTTTCTCGGCAAGACGAGAAAGTATAGGTTGCACGATGATGCCTGCTAGCAAAACGACAGGCACAGCCAGAGCTGGAACAAGTGCAAGCGGGCCACCGACCAAGTAAATGACAAAGATAAACAATGCTATGAAGGGTAGATCCACGACTGCCACCAAGGTGGCGGATGTGAAAAACTCACGGAGTGTCTCAAATTCACGAATGGTGCTGGCCATGGCCCCTGTCGAACCTGTGCGCGCCTTCATGCGAATGTTGAGGACCTGGTCAAAGACTCTACGGCCCATCGAAATATCTGCTTTCTGGCCAGCCCGATCTATGAATCCTGCCCGCAGGAGTTTGAGCACGAAATCAAAAAGCAGCGCGATCCCAACACCTGCTGTCAAAGCAATCAGAGATTCTGTGGCTTCGTTTGGCAAAACACGGTCATAGACGACCATGATAAAGACCGAGGTAGATAGACCAAGTAGATTTGCCAACGCCGCCGCAAGCGCAACCTGAGTGTAAGACCAACGATTTGCCGTCATAGCGGACCAAAACCAGTGGCCCGAAGCAGAACTGGACCCCGTAGCTAAATCCTCACGGTGATTGCGCCGCAGCAGGATCGCAAACCCTGTATAGACATCTGATAGATCGGTTTGCTGAATTTCACCTATTTCCGAACCAACCTCTGGATCATAGATCAAAACCCGACCAATTGAGGTTCGGCCATGAAACACAACGTATCTTCCCCCTTCAAGAATCAACAACGCAGGAACCAAAGTGTTGTCAAAAGCTGACAAAGCCCTTCTTCCGTATCCCGCCTGGATCCCAACACGCCGTGCCAGTTCCAATGAATCGCGGATTGTAAGCTCTCCGTTCGAGCCTGTTTGGGCCGCGAGAATCCCGGCAAAAGTGATTGGACAGTCAAGATGGGCCGCAGCGTGCATCAGGCATTTTTCAAAGCACGATAATTCGGGCGTTGCGAAGGCAGGTGTCAATTGTTTCATTGAGAACCCTCAACGGAACTGATTGAAATGCCAAGGAGATCCAGAATGTCACCAGTCAAACTAAGGATTGCGTAGTCTGTCAGGAAATAGTTCTGTTCGGCTAGGATAAGTCTTTCCTGTGCATTCACATAGTCGCGCTGTGCGTCAAGGATTTCGATCAGACTGCGTCGTCCGATTGTGAATTGCGCTCGCGCCGCTGCAACACTGTCAGCATTCGCCTGCGCAGCTATTCGCGCCTCTCTAAGCCGTTGTGCTCCAGCAATTTGGTCAGCGCGAATTGTGTCCAGCTCTCTTTGTATTTCTCGCGTTAGGGATTGATGAACGAATTCCGCTTCGCGAACTTTGGCTTCAGCCGCGGTGATGGCGGCACGGCGCTGTCCAGTAGAGTCCAGCTCATAATTGAAGGACAGGTCGACCCCGAAATTTGCGTCATTGCTATCATCGCGATCCGCAAATGCCGAAACATTCACGCCGGGTTGACGGCGTGCCAAAGCGGCAGCACGTTCTGCCTTGGCGGCAAGCAGGGCCGCTTCCGAACGTCGAATCTGCAGGCTTCCCGTTACGATACTATGATCCGATTGTGAGATCGTCGGCGCTTTGATTGGGGGTTGCAGATCACCTGACGGGCTGCCAAAAACTTCACGAAAACGGGCATCGGCGAGGTCCACTCTGGCTTTTGCATCCGCCAGTCGCGTCCGTGCATCGGCCATCCGCGACCGCGCTGTCAATACATCGGCGTTCGAACCAGCGCCTAATGCAGCCCTCTCGGAAATTTGTTGAACGAGCTGTTGGTGGACTTCCACATTTTTCACCGAAATATCCAGGATTTTCCGTAAATCCAAGACCACTATATAGACCTCAATCGCAGCCAGAGCGGTTGCCGAGGCTGTTGATAACTGGCCGCCGCGACTTTCAAAAACCCGTGCTTTTGCAGCAGTCAAATCACCGGATGCGGCCCCCCCGTCATAAACGAGCTGTGAGATCCGCAGATAAGGGGTCACGTCGGCTGTGTCCGAGTCTACCCGCTCGGATCTGGCGTTGATTCCAAGTGAAACCTGCGGAAGAAAGGCCCCTTTTGCCGCGTCGTGATTGGCTACCGCCACATCCAGCGCGGACATAGATCGCGCGAGGTTGGGGCTGGTCTCGACAGCGTGCCGTACGCGCTTGCCAAAGGAACTGGTGGTCAGTTTCTGAGATGGTTCATGTGTGCGGAAACCCACGGCCCCGGTTGAAAAAGAAGCCTCGACACCGGCAATGTCAGGTGGTTGGGTACAGGCCGATACTATGCTGAAAGAGAGAGCAGAAATCAGAAAACTCAAAAAGCGACCGCATGTGGGCATTTGTCATTCACACTTCATTAGGACCAGATTACGTCATCGGTTTGGGCTTGGGCGAATGCATTCATGAAACCGGTAAGTTCTGAATTTTCGGTGTATTTTACAGATGCACCGGCCTGGGAAATCTGCTTTTGCGCCTGAAAAAGCCATCTGAGATTGGATAATGAAGCCTGATGGCCATAGATCAGGCGTAAGCCTTTTGTTTCGACCAGTTCCAATTTGCGTTTTGCCGATAGCTGTTCCAGGCGTGCAGAGTTGATTTGCAACCAGTTATGTGCAGAGCCGAATTCCAAATTACCGCTCAGGGGCTCAAACAGCCCAAAGGCGTCTATCATTTTGCAAATTTCGGTTGTTCTAATCTGAGAGGTTGCGCGCGCTTTCAAGAAGTTTTGAACTTCTTTCAATTCAGTGCCGAGCGTATCCGGAGTTGAAAAAAAGGGATTGTCAGAGCACTCTTCGGTCAACAGGCCTGAACCTTCATCTACCACCAGCTGAAAGGTGCTGCCGTTATCCATTCGGCGGCACGAAAAGGGGTGGCTGCGCAGTTCGGACGGAATATAGCTGGCCAGCCAACGCCCTTCTGTTGAAACAAATGGCGAGGGTTCACCAGCAAGAAGTGAATATACAGCAATCGGTTCAATTTCTGGGCCGGTCCTGCGAAACACAATCGGAAAAGTGGCTGCAATCTGGAGCACCTCTTCTTCCACGATCACGCTCTCGGTGCGTTCAGCTGCAAAGTCATAAGATGTGAAACGCTTCCAATACTGATGACTGTGACGGTTGAAATTGATTGGAACTAGGCCATTCTGTGCCATGGCAACCTCTTGAATATCGAGAATACTGCCACCCGTGCAGGGTGGCAGTGTAGTCGAGCGTCAGGCACTGGCCCCGGTTGGATCGGTATGCAGAATATTGTCAGCAGTAAGCCCGCTGAGGTCATCCAACCCGGTGAAATGGGCCACCGTTTCGACTGTCGCCGCATCGGATGCGGAATAGTCGACCTTGACTAGCACACTGTCAGTTCCATCCGTAGCCAGGACATAGATCTCGTCACCTGCTTCGGCGCCGGTAAGGCTTTCAACAGCGGTCTCGATGGTTTGAGCCGTCAGATCGCTCAGCTCTGTCGTCAAACCAACCACTCCGGTGTCCGTACCCAGTGCATCCCCTACTGAAAGCGTTTCCACACCGGTTCCGTCTCCGCGCAGGCTGTCGACATCCAATCCACTGAACATGATCGCATCAGCGGTGTCAGTCGCGGGTCCAGTCGTGAAGCCAGTGATCGTATCAACGCCATTTGCTGTTGGGTCCGGCTCGAACACGACAATGTCCCGACCAGCACCTGAGACATCCACTGTGTCATCGCCGTCCTGGCCACGAATGACGTTGTCGATGTTGGTTGCAATCAATGTGTCGTCGCCTGACGTCCCGATCTGCAGCACCGATGGACCACCATCCGGAGTCGTCAACGTCAGAACAATCGGTTCAGAGGCATCTAGAACTGTCATCGTGAATGTGACGATGGGTTGGGACAGGTCGGAATAGGTGGTCGCCGCGCCAGCAAAACTGACGGCTGATCCACTCACCGGGTTCGTCAGGAACAAATCGAATGCCCCATTCTCGACATCTGATCCGGTGTCAAACGTCACCACTGAGGGATCGAAACCCAGTTCGGCTGTGATCGCCAGACCGCTGGACAGATCCGTATCAGGGTCTGCGTAGATTTCAAATGTGACTGTTGATCCACTTTGTCCGGCTTCAGTGATCACATAGGCTGCAGGTTCATGGGCCGTGTTTTCATCCGTAACTGGCAAAGGATCAGGGCCACCTGCCACAGATACCTCTGCGCCAAAGTCCAGATCATCCCCCGCCTCGACTGATGCAAAGGTCGCAACACTTACCAACAGTGTCCAGGTTCCGTCGGCACTGACCGTAGCGGTTCCGACTGACATGGAATTCAACGTCACATCTACAGCCTCGCCTGCGGCAAGGCCTATTGACGTGCCAGAGACAACGACTCCTGAATTTTGGGCGTCATTCAATGAAACGGCACCGTTTGTTCCGGTGTCATTGATTGTCAGGACAGGCCGGAAATCCGTGGTTAACGGGGTGGCGGCGGCGGTAGAGATGTTGCCGGCGGAATCCGTAACCGTCGCTGAAACCTGGAAGGTAGTGCTGTCTGCCAATGCTCCCAAGTCACCGGAAGGAACGGTTGCTGACCAGGTGCCACTTGAGGCGGTGCCTGTATAGGATTGCCCGTTCAGTGTGACCGTCACCGTTTCCCCATCGGCGGCATCCGTTGTCCCGGTGATTGTCAGGTCACTATCTTTTTCGGATACATCCAGCTCTGACCCGACCGAAAGAGGGTCGATGGTGACCGATGGTGCGGTAAAGTCGGTGTCAAAACTGGTTGATGTCGTTGTGGCGTTCCCAGCCGCATCCGAAACAGATGCCTCCACATCATAGGTTTCGCTGTCCTGAAGTCCGGCCAAATCCCCGGCGGAGGCGGTATAGGTCCAGGACCCGCCTGTTACGGTCGCCGTGCCGGTGACGTCAACTGTGCCATCCTGCCGAACGATTTCTACAGTCACAACCGTGCCGTCTGCCGCGGCAGAAGTTCCGGACACCGTAAGGTCGGTTCCCTGTTCTGCTGCGTTCATGACAGCACCATCCGACAATCCGGTGATAGACACCGCCGGGGCTGTGAAATCGGTTGTGAAACTACCGCTGGCCTGCAGCGCCGGGTTTCCAGCCGCGTCCGAGACATCTGCCGTAACATTCACGGTTGCAGCATCGGACAGGCCAGCGAGATCTGCGGCCGGGACGGTCGCCGACCAGGTTCCGCCAGAGGCGGTTGCGGTGTAATCCTGTCCATTCATGGAAACGGTTACGGTTTGACCATCCTCAGCATTCGTCGTGCCAGAGATTGTCAGATCTGTACCCTGTTCGGCTGCATTCATGACAGCGCCATCAGAGAAGGTGTCGATGCTGACAGTTGGCGCTGTGGCGTCCTTGGACAGGGGCACACTTGCCTGCGGTGCTAACAGGCCGTTTGTGCCAAGCACATCCGCCGTGATCGTAAAATCGCCACCATCTGCCAGCGACGCCAGATCGCTTGCAGGGACTGTGACGCTCCAACTACCGCCGCTGACTGTGCCGGTATAGGATTGCCCATCCAGGGTGACTGTCACCACCTGGCCGTCCTGAACATTTCCTGTTGTGCCACTGATGGTCAGGTCGGAGGCGGTTTCGGCAGCGTTGATGACCGCACCGACTGACAATGGCGCGATATTCACCGAGGGTCCCGTCAGATCGACCGGAACCGAGGCGGTGACCGGTACCGATGAGTTTCCTGCCACATCATCTACGGCAACACTTACCGTGGCCGGATTTCCGGTGGAAAGCGAGCCGAGGTCGCTGCTGGGTATGGTGACACTCCAAGTACCGCCTGACACGGTGCCGGTATATGTTTGGCCATCGAAGGTCACGGTGACTGTCTGCCCGTCTGCGGCGGATGTCGACCCGGTGACAATCAGGTCAGAGCCGATGTCCCCCAGGCCAATCGAACCGCCAGAGACCGGATCAAGCGTGATCGTTGGAGCGCTAAAGTCTGTGTCAAAGCTTGCGCTTGTCTGTATCGCCGGATTTCCTGCGCGGTCGTCGACATCGGCAGTCACTGAAACGGTCACCCCGTCAGGCAGGGCGGCCAGGTCTGTGGCCGGCACGGTAACACTCCAGTGGCCGCCGCCATTCACTGTCCCAGTATAAGTCTGCCCGTTTACAGATACCGTTACTGTTTGACCTCTCTCGGCGTCAGAAGTGCCCGAGATTGTAAGATCAGTCGCTTGCTCGGCGGCATTCAGAATGGCCCCGTCCGAAAAGCCCGTAATGCTTACCGTCGGTGGAAGAGTGTCCACATCGAATCTTACCGTTTCGACCGATACTTCCTCACCCGCTCCATCCAGGTTGCGAACGGTGACTGTTGTCACACCTTGAGGAAGGCTAGCCGCCTCAACCGCCGTAAGGGAAATACTCCAACTGCCATCTGGATTGGGCGTTGCCGTCTTGGTCAGTGACCCGATTGTCACCTCGACCGTTGTGGTTCCGGTCGGCGCCATCAGGTTTGCGCTGGCGCTGTTCAATGCGTTCGCTTGCAGACCAGCAAGGTTCAGGCTCTGGAAATTTGGAGCGGGCGCCGGAGCTTCGTCATCTCCACCGCCACCACCTCCTCCTGCTGCGGCTGCACCCGCCAGACCAAGGCCCCCCAAAACAGCACCGGCGCCGCTAACGCCGCCAGCGGCTGCTGCGGCTCCCCCGGCTTCGGCGGCTAGTGCGAATTGCGCGACTTCCGCCGCCGCATCTTCGGCGATCATGATGGAGCCGCCATCCAGGATATGAACATTCTCTGCCGAGACCAAAATCGTGCGCCCGTCTTCCAATTTGAGGAGAACATCGCCATTTGCCAGTAGCTTTGCGCTGTTAACGCCGGGAATCGCATCAGCGAATTGGAAGGTGTCCAGTTCTTCGGTCGTGGCCTGTGCCAACGCAGGAAGGGCAAGCAAGGCCGAACTTAGGCTGCCTGCGATACCGCGCCCGACCCAGCGGCGCATTTTGTTGTCGATCCACTTGCGTATCTGTTGCCGCTGACCCGCATCGGGCCGGGTACTTGCAGGATTGCGTGTCATATCAGGTGTTTTGGTCATCTTGCCCTCACATGCTGTTTCCGCGCTGAAATCATGGGCAGCGACGTTTTGTTCATGTGTGTTGCCCATCGGATGTTCATGCGGTTGGACCAGAAAAAATTGTGTTAAACTGAAACCGAACTCCTCGTTTTCACCACAATCCCGCTTTGGTATTGGACCGGGCATCAGATCATCCTGTTCAAGAGCCAGATTTTGGCGTGGGGTGATTTGGTATGATGCTTCAGTTCGGCGGAGTAGTTGCAACAGGGAGCGCAGCGCTCGATTCAGGTATCGGCGATACGGCTTTAGAAACGTTTAACGGGGAAACGTATCTGTACAGCCTGACCGGACAGGGAGGGGGCATTGTTGTATGGCACCTCGTCGAAGGCGCGGTTCCCCAGCAGCAAGATATAGAATATTTCAGCGGTACAATCTCGGGCACCGTTGGACGTTCCGGGGAAATGGTTTCTCTGTTGGGGGGCGATCAGATCGTTCTGGATGTCAGGTCTGCAACCGGCCTTGTCAGCTACGAAATCCTTCCAGACGGATCTATCGGAGAATTACAGGAAACCGGGACCCTGAACGGTGGGGGTGGCTATTCGGCCTTAGTGCAGGTTTCCTTTGGATCGGTCGACATTCTGGCCGTGGCGCAAGAGGGCAGCGGGTTGATTTCGACCTATACGGTCGGCTCAGACGGCTCTTTGACCTTTGCAGGGGCCGTTGCAGGTCAGGCCGACTCGATCCAGACCGCTCAGTCCGGGTCGGATCATTTTGTCGCCGCAACCGACGCTACCAGCAATTCAATAACGACCTATTTGGTGGACAGCAGCGCGGGAACCTTGAGCCTCGCAGATTCCGGCGATGGGGTCTCGACCTTGGGCATTGGCGCCCCAACGGCCGTCGAAATTGTGCAGGCGCATGGCCATTCCTGGGTCATCGTTGCTGGCAGCGAAAGCAACACGATCAGCGTCATGGAGCTGTCTGGTGATGGCCGGTTGATACCCACCGATCACGTGCTGGATACACTGAATACCCGCTTTGAATCGGCTCAGGACCTGGCCGTGGTCGAAGTGAATGGTCAGGTGTTTGTCGTGGCCGGGGGAGGCGATGATGGGGTGACACTGTTTACCCTGACACTGGATGGTCAACTGGTCTATCTGGACAGTTTTGCCGATACGTTGAGCACCGGGCTGCAAAATGTCGAATCGCTCAGCGTGGCCCATGTCGGGGACGAAATTCAGATCTTTGCCGCCTCACAAGAAGAGGCCGGGTTAACGCAGCTTACTTTTTCGGTCGCTGACCTGGGTATCGCCGCGGACGGTTATGGGACAGTCACTGGCACCGCGCAGAACGATATGCTCAGTGGCAGCATCCTTGATGCCACTCTACTTGGCGGCGGCGGCGATGACATCCTGATTGCGGGGATTGGGGCCACTATGATGACCGGCGGTTCCGGGTCTGATATCTTTGTGATGCAGACCGGAACAGCGATGACAACGATTACCGATTTTGAAGTCGGATCGGACAGGCTGGATCTGTTTGACTATCCATTTCTGCGCTCACCTGGACAGCTCACTTTTACGTCCACCGCGCAAGGTGCGCAGATCGAGTATCTGGATAATGTGGTTCAGGTGTTTTCGGCGTCAGGTGCTCCGCTGACCAGTTCAGATGTCTTTGGCGCCGGATTTGGCGGGCCAGACCATATTCCGTTGGATTTGAACGGTTTGGGCGGGCTCGACCCGGACAGTTCGGCAGGCATTCAAGGGAATATTACCATTGATTCACAAGCTGCAAATCCCGGTCTGTCAAACGCTGAAATACGTTTCACCCCGGACGGAGGCGGCACGGTTAATGTCCAAGCCGACGATGAAGGGAGGTTCGATCTGGATCTGCCTTCGGGCACATTTATCGGTGAACTGGATATCATAAAGTCCTATTCGGCTGGGACCGGCGAGATCACGGCCTTGGACGCATTGCAGGTCTTGCGGCTTTCAGTGGGACTGGACCCGACATGGGGGCAGGCAGCACCGGAAGACCTAATTGCAGCCGATATCAATCAAGATGGCCTCATCAACGCTCTGGATGCGCTGGCTATCTTGCAGATCGCCGTCGGATTGCCCACAGCGCATGAGGCAGAGTGGGTGTTTCTGGACGCAGACGCTGATTTGTCGGGGATCACAAGTTCAAACGTGACCTACGAAACCGGTGTCGATGTCGTCGCGGTAGACGGAGTGATCACGACTGACATGACTTCGATCCTGTTGGGCAATCTCGAAGCGGTTTAAAGACGACGGAATCTATTCCCGGAAGGCCCTGTTAAAGTAATCGGCCATCGGTTTTATCAGATATGAAAACGGGGATCGCTCGTCCGTCTTGATCATCGCTTCGACTGGCATGCCGGGTACAAGGCGTTGCCCGTTCAGGCGCTCGATCTGGTTGGCATCAGGTAACATTTCAGCGCGATAAAATGTGTGTCCGGTGTTCTCATCAGTGAACGTATCGGCAGAAATCGTGACAACATGCCCTTCGATTTCGGGGGTTTCGCGTTGGTTGAAGGCGGGAAATCGCAGGAGGGCGGGCTGCCCAATATATACTTGGTCCACATGAATCGCATCTACGCGAGCGGCGATCAGCAGAGGAATTTCCTGTGGTACGACATACATCATCGGTTCTGCCGGCTGTACAACCGAATGCAGTGCAAACACCTGGCTTCCATAGACAGTACCGGAAACCGGCGCCCTAATATCCAGCCGCGATAGACGAACAGCCAGCGAGAGCCTGCGTTCAGACAGTTCGGCGATTTTCGATTGCGCATCGCGTAAGGCGGTGATTGCTTCTTCGCGGCGTGTCGCCTGCAGTTCTACAATCTTGATCTCGGTTGCCGCGATTTGGCCTTTGAGCCGCGCGGCAGCCGCTTCGAGCCTGCCTATTTCACCTGTCAGGCTGGCTTCTTCGCGTTGCAAGGCGGAAACCCGACTGGCTTGTGTCAGACCGCGTTGAAGCAGGCTTTGCTGGTCCTGCAGCTCCTCCTGTATCAGATCGACCTGACGGCGCAGCGAGACCAGTTGCGCCAAGGTGCCCTCGATCTCGCTTTCTATCTGAATCCGTTGTTTGCTCAACTGCTGAGTCTGCTGATTTAGGGTATTCAGACGCGCCTCGAACAGGCGTTGCTGGCCGGCGATCAGCTCAGGGTCAATGTCTTCTTGTTTCTGTACGTCGTTCAGCGCGGATGTCAAAACAGTCAGATCAGTGCCATCGCGTTCGGCCTGAAGCCGCGCCTTTCGGACGAGTAATTCAAACAGCTGCGCCTCAACGATGGTCTTTTCCGAGGTCAGAAACGTGTCATCCAGACGTAACAGAATGTCGCCGCCGGTGACGGAATCACCGTCGCGCACAAAAATCTCGCCGACCACGCCACCGTCTGGATGCTCGACTACCTGGCGGTTGCTTTGAACTTCGATGACGCCCTGCGATACAATGGCGCCTGCCAGCCTGGTCTGCACCGCCCAAAAGCCCAACCCGCCGATTAAAATAGCCAGTGCGAGAAACCCGACCAGAGCAGGAAATGTAATGCGCCAAACAGGGCGCGTGTTATTATGATTGGGCTTTTGCATTACTCACCCACCCGTGCCAGACCCTTTTTGATCGCATTTGCGTTCTGAACCATGGCGCTTAGCACCTCGTCGCGGCTGCCGGATTTCACAACCTGCCCATTTTCAACAACTGCAAGATCGTCGCATTCGGAAATGGCCTGTGGCCGGTGCGTCATGATGATGGCTGATTTACCCGCGGCCTTCAGTTCTCGGATCGCGGTGTTCAATGCCTCAGTGCCATCAGCATCCAGAGCCGAGTTCGGCTCGTCCAGGATCAGTAGGACAGGATCTCCATACAAAGCGCGCGCCAGAGCAATACGTTGCTTTTGGCCACCCGACAGTTGACTGTCATTGCCTTCCAGAAAAGTGTCGTACCCCTTTTCCAATGTCAGGATCAGGTCATGAGCCTTGGCTTTCTTGGCTGCAGCGATGACCGCTTCCGAATCCGGGTTTTGGGACATCCGGGCGATGTTTTCGGTCACTGTTCCGTTGAACAAAGTGACTTCCTGCGGCAGATAGCCGATGTGTTGGCCCAAATCATCAGTCCCGTATTGATCCAGTGTAGCGCCTCCAAGCCTGATTTCGCCAACGGCCGGTTTCCACAATCCTAACAGGGCCTTGGCAAGTGTGGATTTTCCTGACCCGCTTTTGCCGATCACGCCCAAAGCTTTGCCCGGTTCTAGTTTCAGTGAAACGTTCCTGAGTGTCGGTAAATCGGCGCCGGGTGGTACAACGGTCAGTCCTTTGGCGATCAGGCGCGCATCTGGTACAGGCAATTTGGTCCGGTCCGGCTCGGGCGGGGTGGTGTCCAGGAATCGGTTCAGTGAAATCCACGCAGATCGCGCACGCTCCACCAATGCCCATTGGCCCACCGCCTGCTCGACCGGGGCCAATGCGCGCCCAAGCAGGATGGACCCTGCAATCATTGCCCCAGGGGACAGTTCGTTTCTTAAAACCAGCAAAGCTCCCAATGCCAGCATGGCAGATTGCAAGAACAGCCGCATCGACTTGGTTAATGAGGTAAAGCTTCCGGTCCAATCGCTGGCCGAGATGGTCTGTCTCAGCGCATCGGTCCTCTGGGTCAGCCAGCGTTGCGAGATGTCGTGCTGCATTCCTTGCGAGCGGACAACTTCTGCGGCTTGTCTGGCATGTTCCGAGAATGAGCCTGCCCGCGCCGAGGCCTGCTGTGCAGCGGCAACCTTTCTATGAGTGAGCGCCTGATTAAGCAGAGCGATGACAATCAGGATCGCGCCACCCGCAACCGCAAGCCATCCAAGCATCGGGTGGAATAGGAAGATTGCTGCCAGAAAAACCGGTGTCCAGGGGATATCCATTACGGCCAGCAAAACAGGTGAGGAACACAGGTTCTGGATTGCCTCAAGGTCGCGCAAGGCAGTGGCTGGGGCTGCACGGGCCTGCGGAACAAGAGATTTTCGCAGCGTTGCCTCGAACACCCGCTCGTCCAGTTGCGACTGGAACCTCGCTCCGAACCGCGCAACGATACGTCCTCGCGCAAAATCCAGCATGGCCATAAGGCTATATAATAGAGCGACAATCAGAAACAGCGCCGTGAGGGTTTCAACCGCCCGAGAGGCAAGGACCCGGTCATAAACCTGCAGCATGAATAAAGGCCCCGTCAGCATCAGCAGGTTGACAAAGATGCTGAACAGGAAGGCTAGTGCCAGAAATGACAGCCCCTTGTTGCGCACCTTGCGCAACTCATGTCTGGCAGGCAGGGACCTGGGAATTTCAGAGCTCACGTTGTTAGCCTTGGGTTACTGTTCGATACGGGCATTTGCGCCTTAATTTCTTGCACATTAGCCTTTGGTAAGCCTAATGCAAATGTGCGACTTACCGGTTCAGGGAAATGGGCTGATATGTCAACATGATCACCACAGTCTCAAGCGGGTTTCTGCCAGACTGGGGCGATGGATCGCAAGGTGCTAACCGCTGCACTCAGATGAGCAACTTACGATCTGTAGGAAAGCAAAAACTGACGAACCTGAATCCGGCGTCAGCCTGAATTCTATTGATGCAGGTCAATGCGCTGCGCCAGCGAATGGCGTTCATGTAGAACCGTTCAGGTCGCCTCGGGGTCATTCATCCTTAGAAATCTCATATTGAGACTGTATGAAGAGACCGGAAGTTTCGAAACCCAATCTCAGCTCTTTTAGGAGTTTGATGACATGAAGCTCAAGTTTCCAACTGCATATACAATTCTGTTTGCGTTGATAGCACTGGTCGCCATTGCAACCTGGTTTGTTCCCGCTGGCCAATATGACCGCGTCGCTAACGAAGCCCTGGGACGCGATGTTCCGGTACCGGGCAGCTATCAGGTTGTCGAGCCCAATCCGCAGGGGTTCTATGACGTCGTACTGGCCCCTATCGGGGGGTTCTATGACCCTGTCAGTTATGAAGCGCGGGCGATTGATGTTGCACTTTTTGTGCTGGTGATTGGCGGTTTTTTGGGAGTTGTAACGCGAACCGGGGCGATTGACGCCGGGATTGCGCGCGCAATGGTGCGTCTGAAGGGGCGCGAGAAATGGATGATCCCCATCTTGATGGCCTTCTTTGCTGCGGGGGGCACAATCTATGGCATGGCCGAAGAGTCACTGGCTTTTTACGCGCTGATCATCCCAGTGATGATTGCCGCGCGCTATGACGCGGTAGTGGGTGTGGCCATCATCATGCTGGGGGCGGGGGTTGGCACGCTGGGGTCGACGATTAACCCGTTTGCCACAGTCATCGCCTCGGATGCGGCGGGGGTGCCCTTCACCAATGGCATAATGCTGCGCTTTGCGCTGTTGCTGGCATGCTGGTTGGCCTGTGTGGTCTTTGTCATGCGATATGCAGCCAAGGTCAAAGCCGATCCGGATCTGTCCATCGTTGCCGACAAGCGCGAAAGCAATGAGGCGCATTTCCTCAAAGGTGGCCGCACGGGCGGAGAAGCTCCGACCTTTACGAGTATGCATGGGCTGATCCTTTTGATCTTTGCGGCCAGCTTTGGCGTGATGATCTGGGGTGTCGCGGCAGGAGGCTGGTGGATGGCCGAGATGTCCGGCCTGTTCATAGTGTCCTCGATAGTCGTGGGATTGATCGCACGGATCGGGGAAGAGGAATTCACCTCGACCTTCGTTGACGGTGCCCGGGATTTGCTGGGGGTTGCGCTGGTGATCGGGATCGCGCGCGGGATCGTAGTGGTCATGGACGCAGGAAACATCACCGATACCATTTTGTATTGGGCAGAAAGTGCCGTGGATGGTTTGGGCAAAGTGGCCTTTATCAATGCGATGTTCGCCTTGCAGGGGCTGTTGTCCTTCCTCGTCCCGTCATCTTCGGGCCTGGCGGTTCTGACGATGCCGATCATGGCGCCGCTAGCAGACTTTTCCGGCGTAGAACGGTCTTTGGTCGTGACGGCCTATCAGTCAGCCAGCGGTTTGGTGAACTTGATTAACCCCACCTTTGCGGTGGTCATGGGCGGGCTTGCCCTAGGGCGTGTGCCCTATGAACGCTGGCTCAGTTTCATGTGGCCGCTTTTACTGATCCTGATCGTCATCATCATGGCCGGGCTCAGCCTTTCCGCGTTGGCATGAGGTCGCATTATGCCCACCGACACCCGATCTAAACCCAAAGGAACCCTTGGGTTCTGGATGTGCACCGCGCTGGTGGTGGGCAATATGATCGGGTCCGGTATTTTCCTGCTGCCGTCTTCTCTGGCCGTGTTCGGGCCAATCTCGATGGCGGGATGGGTTCTGACCGCAGGTGGCGCGATTGTGCTGGCCCTGATATTTGGTCGGCTGGCGCGATTGTCTTCCAATACCGGCGGGCCATACGCTTATGCGCGCGAGGGCTTTGGTGATTTTGCCGGTTTCCTGATTGCTTGGGGCTATTGGATCGCGCTGTGGTCTGGGAATGCCGCCGTTGCCGTCGCCTTTGCTGGCTATCTCAGCTTTATGGTGCCCGCCATTGGGGAAACTGCGCTCGCGGGATTGGCGGTCTCACTTGGTGCGATCTGGCTGCTCACCTGGGTCAATCTGCGCGGCGTTCGGCAGGCCGGGATTGTGCAAGTGGTGACCACGGTGATGAAGCTGGCCCCGCTGCTGGTGCTGATCCTGCTGGGACTGTCCCATGTCCAACCGGCCAACTTCCGGCCGGCCAACCTTAGTGGAATGTCGAACATATCGGCGATCTCGGCCTGCGCGGCGTTGACGCTTTGGGCCTTTGTGGGGCTCGAATCCGCAACGGTTCCGGCGGGCGATGTCAGGAACCCTACCAAAACGATCCCTCTTGCGACGATTGTCGGAACCTGTGTTGCCGCATTGGTCTATATTGCCACGACCTATGTGGCGCTTGGGGTGGTGCCATCCGGCACGCTGGCCGGAAGCAACGCACCGCTGGCGGATGTTGCGCATGTGATGTGGGGGTTTGGCGGTGCGGTATTCATCGCGGTCGGGGCCTGCGTTTCGACCTTCGGCACGCTCAACGGATTTGTGCTGCTGACCGGGCAAGTGCCACTGGGCGCTGCCCGCGACGGGTTGTTCCCGGCCGGTTTTGCCCGGGTGTCACGGACTGGTACGCCGGCATTTGGCCTGATCTCCTCAAGCCTGCTAGCCAGCGCTTTGATCGCTATGAACTACACCCGATCCCTGGCTGAACAGTTTGAATTCATTATTCTGTTGGCCACCCTATCCACGCTGGTTCCCTACCTGCTGTGCGCAGGTGCCGAAATTATGATCCGCGCAAAACGCAAAGAACGCACCCGCCTGCCACCGCAGGCCTTTGTGCTGGCGGGTCTCGGTTTTGTCTATTCATTCTGGGCGATTTTCGGCGCTGGAAAAGACGTCGTTTTCTGGGGCGTCCTGTTGCTGTTGGCTGGGTTGCCCATCCATGTCTGGCTGCGTTGGCAGTCCGGCGCGATTACATCAAAGGAGATATCATGACTGGATTTGGCGCACATTCCGAGATTGGGAAACTTCGAAAGGTGATGGTCTGCGAACCGGGTCTGGCCCATTCCCGCCTGACCCCCGGCAATGCGGCAGAGTTGCTTTATGACGATGTCCTTTGGGTGCACAAAGCCCGCTCTGACCATGCCGATTTCCGCATGAAGATGGAGGATCGCGGGGTTCAGGTTTTAGAATTCCAGACGCTGCTTGCAGAAACGCTGAAGGACAAGGGAGCCCGTAATTGGGTTCTGGACCGCCGCATTACCGAAAATCAGGTGGGCGTCGGTATGCTGAATGAGCTGCGCGGCTGGTTGGATGAGATGGCGGCCAAGGATCTGGCCAGATATCTGATCGGCGGCATCGCGGTCGAAGATATGCCGTTCAAACCCTCAGGTATGTTCGGCAGCTATCTGGGGCCATTGGGCTTTGTGATTCCACCGATTCCAAATACGCAGTTCACTCGTGACAACAGTTGCTGGATCTATGGCGGCGTGACGGTCAACCCGATGTACTGGCCGGCGCGGCGCCCCGAAACCCTGTTGGTGACTGCGATCTACAAGTTCCACCCCGAGTTCCGCGACGCAGATTTCGAGATCTGGTGGGGTGACCCAGACAAGGATCACGGCGCGGCCACGGTCGAAGGCGGTGATGTCATGCCCTGGGGCAATGGCAGTGTGTTGATCGGCATGGGCGAACGGACCAGTCCGCAGGCGGTTGGTCAGGTCGCCCGCGCTCTGTTTGCCAAAGGCGCGGCGGAGAGGGTTGTTGCCTGTCAGATGCCCCGCAGCCGCGCGGCTATGCATCTGGATACAGTGTTCAGCCATTGCGACCGTGAGACCGCGACTGCCTATGTTGATGTCTGTAACGACATCCAGTGCATCAGCCTGCGCCCCGGAAACAAAGAGGACACGATCGACTTCCGGCGCGATGACAAACATCTGTTCGATGTGGCCGCCGAATGTCTGGGGATCAAATCTCTGAACATCGTGCAGACCGGCGGAGACGCATTTAATCAGGAACGCGAGCAATGGGACGACGGCAACAACGTGGTGGCGTTAGAGCCCGGCGTGGTCGTCGCCTATGACCGCAACACCTATACCAACACGCTGCTGCGCAAGGCGGGGGTCGAGGTGATCACGATCTCGGGCTCGGAACTGGGGCGTGGGCGAGGCGGCGGGCATTGCATGACCTGCCCGATCTGGCGTGACCCCGTGGATTACTGAAAAAGGAGATTGACCAATGGCATTTAATATCAAGGGCCGCAGCTTTCTGAAACTGCTCGATTTTGACCAACGTGAGCTGCGTTATCTGCTGGACCTGTCGCGCGATCTGAAGCGCGCAAAATATGCGGGGTCTGAAATCCAGCATCTAAAAGGCAAGAACATCTGCCTGATCTTCGAAAAATCCTCGACCCGGACCATGTGCGCCTTTGAAGTGGCCGCGATGGATCAGGGTGCCGGTGTCACCTATCTTGGGCCCTCGGGGTCACAGATCGGGCATAAGGAAAGCATGAAGGACACTGCCCGCGTGCTGGGCCGCATGTTCGACGGCATTGAATATCGCGGTTTTGGGCAGGAACTGGCGGAAACTCTGGCCGCCAATGCGGGCGTGCCGGTCTATAACGGGCTGACCGATGAGTTCCACCCGACCCAGATGCTGGCCGATCTGCTAACCATGCAGGAATTTGGCGAAAAGCCCCTGCATGACATCAAATACGCCTATGTGGGCGACGGGCGGTCCAATATGGGCCATTCGCTGATGATCGCGGGCTGCATGATGGGGATGGACGTCCGCATCGCCGCCCCACGTGATCTGTGGCCGTCCGACGAATTCCGCCGTCCGGCAGAAGAAGCCGCCGCGCGCTACGGCGCGACGCTGACCATCACCGATGATCCTGCGGCCGCCGTGGATGGCGTGGATTTCATCCACACCGATGTCTGGGTCTCGATGGGCGAAGCACCCGAGGTCTGGGACAGCCGGATCAAGCAGCTGACCCCCTATCAGGTCAACAGCGCGCTAATGGCAGCGGCAAACAATCCAAACGTCAAATTCATGCATTGCCTGCCCGCCTTCCACAATACCGAGACTAAAGTGGGCGAAGATATCCACGAGAAATTCGGCATCACCGAAATGGAGGTCACCGAAGAGGTATTCGAAAGCCCCGCCGGTATTCAGTTCGAACAGGCCGAAAACCGAATGCACACAATCAAGGCCGTTCTGGTCGCCACTCTGGGGGCCTGAGCTATGCGGATCGTCGTCGCCCTTGGGGGCAATGCGCTGCTGCGGCGCGGTCAGGCCCTGACCGCCGAGAACCAGCGTGAAAACACAGCCATCGCCGCGCAGGCGTTGGCCACCATTGCCGAGGGGAACGAGTTGATTGTGACCCACGGGAATGGCCCTCAGGTGGGATTGCTGGCCCTACAGGGCAACGCCTATAAACCGGATGAGGCCTATCCGCTGGACGTGCTTGGGGCGGAAACCGAGGGCATGATCGGGTACATGATCGAGCAGGAGTTGGGCAACCGTCTGCCGCCCGAGACGCCTCTGGCCACGCTGCTGACCATGATTGAGGTCGATGCCAAGGATCCCGCCTTTGACGACCCCACAAAATTCATCGGTCCGGTATATGACAAACCCGAGGCTGAACGATTGGCCACCGACAAGGGCTGGCAAATTCGTGCGGATGGTGACAAATGGCGACGGGTTGTTGCCTCTCCGCTGCCGAAACGGATTTTTCAAATCAGGCCGATTAAATGGCTGCTGGAACGGCAAACCGTGGTGATCTGTGCCGGTGGCGGTGGCATTCCCACGGCCTATACTTCTCCGGGTTATCTGGAGGGGATAGAAGCGGTGATCGACAAAGATCTGGCCTCGGAGCTGCTGGCCCGAGAGGTCGGGGCCGATTTGTTCATTTCGGCAACGGATGCTGATTGTGCCTATCTGGACTGGGGTACCGATACTCAGCGTGGCATAAAAGCCGCCTCACCAAAGGCCATGGCCAAGTTCAATTTCGCTGCCGGTTCGATGGGCCCAAAGGTCGAGGCCGCCGCCCAGTTTGCGCGGCTTACCGGCAAATCCGCAGCCATCGGCGCACTGGCCGATCTGGCGGATATCGTTGCGGGCAGGAAGGGCACAACCATAAGCAAAGACGCAGCTGAAATCCTATTTCACGACTAACTCAGATGATTGCTGGGGCTGACGGCACTTCTAACAGAACCGCCAGCATGTTCAGTTCCACCTAAGTGGTTCTGTTTGAATTCTGGCAACAAGGGCGAGGCGGCACCGGACGTGTATTCTCCAGAACCAATAACGGCTTGAACTTTCATTTTCTTTGCGCGACTTGAAAGCATGAAGACTTTGAACTGTCCAAACTGCGGTGCGCAAACCCCGATTGCGCTGAAAGGGATAAAGGTTGCCACCTGTGCGTCCTGCGGTACGACGTTGATGATCAATGATGTCCAGGTTCAATCGGCGGGCCAGCAGGGTGAGATGCACGATGCACCGCTTTTGTTCGGGATAGGCGATCAAGTGCAACTGGGTCGAACGTCGACATTGATTCTTGGTCATGCGCGCTATTCCTACGGGCGGGGGTTCTGGGATGAGTTCTGCGGTGTCGATGGTGATGGCCGCACCTGCTGGATATCGCTCGATGAGGGAGATGTCGTTCGGCAGAAACGCTTGACCGAAAAGGACACGCCGAAATTCATGCCTCCGTTCAAGCTGGGCGAAACGCTGGATTTCGACGCGGCCACATTCACGGTTACCGAAGTTGAACATGCCGAATGTATCGCGCTGCGTGGACAGTTCGATGAGGTGCTTCAGGTCGGGGAAAGCCATGAATTCGTGAACGCTTCCGCCGGGGACGAGGCTTTGTTGTCCGGCGAATTCTGGCCCGGTCAAGCGATCTGGTTCTACGGTCGGTGGTATGACGCATTTGACGTGAAGGTTCAGCGGCAGCCATGACCCGAGATCCAAGTCTTCTTTCGATCAACTGCACCTGCTGCGGCGCCGGTCTGGATGTACTGGGCGGTGGCCGGGTGATCGTGCAGATCTGTTCGTATTGCGGGGCCGAGCTGGATGCACAGAACAACTATCGGACATTGCGGCAGTTCAAGGATCAGAAACGCCCGGAAACCCCGCTTTCGATTGGGATGAGTGGGTCGTTGTATGGTGCCGAGTTCACCATAATTGGTCTGATCGAACATGCCGAGCGCTGGGGCGGACGGGTCTACCAATGGATAGACCATCAGCTCTATTCGCCAACTCACGGCTATGCCTGGCTGACGCTTGAGGCGGGTCATCTGGTGTTTTCCAGACGCTATCGCGGATCGGCCTGGATGTCGGAGCGGTGGGTTGAGACGGCGGAATCCCCTCCCTCTGTGACGATCGAGGATGGGCGCTTTGTGTATTACGAGACCACCACAAGCGCGGTCACCTATGTTGAGGGTGAATTCACCTGGCCGCCGTCACTGGGGGAAAAGACAACCACAATTTCGGCGATGTCTGATACGGCGATGCTGGGGTTTTCGACCACCGGGTCCGAGCGTGAGACCTATCGCTCGTTCTATGTTTCGAAACAGCAGGCCGAAGCAGCTTTTGGGGTTTCATTGAACCTGAACCCACATCGGGTGCATCCGCTGCAACCTTTCATCGAGGGCCCAAACTATAGATTTTTGCTGGTCGTATCATTCGTGTTTACGATCCTCTGTCTTGTGATGGCGGTCTCTTTCTCTCAACGATCAGGGGAGAGGGCGATAGAGCGTCAGGCGCTAAAACGTGGCGACTTCCCGGCCGAAATCACAATCCCGCTTGAAGCCGACAGCCAACTGACGCGCGTTTCCTTCTCGGGCAATGTCAAAAACAGTTGGATCTATCTGGACATCGAGCTGCTTGATCCCGAAGGAGAGCCAGTATTCGAGGCGGGCCGAACGATCGAATATTACACCGGGCGCGACTCGGAAGGATCGTGGAGCGAAGGCAGCAAATTTGCGAGCCTGACGTTTCGACCAGATCGCACAGGCGATTACACACTGGTATTAGACGTGCCTGAGCAGGGGCTTTGGACCGGGTCGGGCGTAGGCCATGTACCGGGGCAGCCGTTCAGCCAGTTGCAGGTCAGTGTCAAAACCGGACTGTCCAGTGGTCTTTGGACATTCGCGCTGGCCGGGGTTTTTGGAGCGCTGTTCCTGTTTCAGTTCGGGCGCAAATGGTTGCATCAACGCGCCCGGTGGTCGGGAACTGATTGGGTAAATGAGGATTAAAGTGACAGCTTTCAGGATCATTTTCGTCGTCATTTCAACTCTGGCCGTGGCTGCCACAGGTTATGTCTCGTGGCATGGGTATTGGGCCGAAAGCCGTGACTTGGACACCTCGGTTCGGGTCGGCAGCGGTGGCGGCGGGTACTATCGGTCAAATCGGATAAAATAGTGAGGAATCAATGGATTATATAGCAGCAATTCAGATTGCAGAAATCATCAGCACAATCTTCTACACCCTTCTGGGCGTGACGCTGATGTGGGTCGTGTGGAAGGTGATCGACTGGATGACACCCTTCTCGGTCGTGCACGAGATCGAAAAAGATCAGAACATCGCGTTGGCGATCCTGATCGGGCTGCTGTTTGTAGCAGTTTCCATCATCATTGCGGCTGTCATCTTGTCATGACCCCGCCCCGCGCGGTTGAGGCGCGCGCCGCGTGGTTGTTGCTGGCCACCTTTCTGGTGGCCGTCGCCGGTCTGATCTATGAGCTGATTGCAGCCACACTCTCCAGTTATCTGCTGGGGGACTCCGTCCGCCAGTTCTCGCTGGTGATTGGTATCTTTCTGTCAGCAATGGGGGTCGGGGCCTGGCTATCGCGCTTTGTCTCGGATGCGTTTTCCGGATTTGTCTGGGCTCAGATCCTTTTGGGCATTGTCGGCGGATTTTTGGCGCCGGTGTTGTTTCTGAACTACGCGTGGATGGGGCAGGTGGCCCTGCCGCTGTACGGCGCCTTGATTGCCATTGGTATCCTGTCGGGGATGGAGATCCCTTTGATCGCCCGTGTTCTGGAACAGATTGGGGCGTTGAAGTTCCGCTTTGAAAACGTGCTGAGCGTCGACTACATCGGTGCGCTGGTTGCCTCGCTGGCTTTTCCACTGCTGGTAATCCCATATCTGGGACTGATGTCGGCCAGCCTGGCCTTTGGAGGGTTGAACCTTGCCGTCGCAGGCCTGTCTCTGTTGGTGTTTCGGGAATGGGCCACGCGAGTCCAGGTTGCGGTTTGGGCGGTGGCCTTTGTGGCAACACTGGGCGCACTGTGGCAGTCCGAACGGCTGGTCTCGGTCGCCGAGGCCGAACTGTTCGAAGATGATGTCATCCTGTCCGAGGCCACGTCGTATCAGCAGATCACCGTCACCCGGTACCGCGACCGGGTGCGCCTGTTTCTGGATCATTCGATCCAGTTCGATTCCCTTGACGAACACCGCTATCACGAGCCACTGGTGCATCCGGCCATGGCCCTTGCGCCGCGCGCGCGTGACATTCTGATCCTAGGGGGTGGAGACGGCATGGCCGCGCGCGAGGTGCTGCGCTATCCCGAGGTGCAGTCCGTGACGCTGGTGGATCTTGATCCGCGTGTGACGCAGTTGTTTCGCGACCATCCAGATCTGTCCAAGCTGAACGACAATGCTCTCAGCGACCCGCGCGTGACGGTTGTCAATGAAGACGCCTGGAGGTTTCTGGAGCGGGAAACCCAGATTTACGACGTGGTGATCATTGATCTGCCAGACCCCAAATCCATCGCCTTGTCCAGACTATACACCAAGCAATTCTACGGCTTGCTGGCCGAACGGCTAAGCGGGCAGGGGGTCTTTGTCACTCAGGCCGGATCACCGTTCTTTGCCCGACAGGCCTTTTGGTCGGTGGCCGAAACGATCGAGAGCAGCCGCAATCCGCAAAGACCCGGGCGGGGACTGCAGGCGGTTCCCTATCACAGCTACGTGCCGAGCTTCGGCGAATGGGGGTTTGTTCTGGCTACATTTGAACCATTGACCGACCGTAGAATCGAACTGCCTGATGGGCTGAGCTATTTCGACGATGATGTTTGGCGCGCGGCACAGATTTTTGGCGGTGATACCGACCGGGTTGATGCCGAACCTAATACACTGCAATCGCACGCACTGATGGGATATTACTTAGACGGTTGGGACTACTGGTTCCGGTAAACCGCGGTTGACGCGCGTAATTTCAACTCGGGCAGGGCGCAGGTGCTTCTCAAGATATGCGACCGCTTTGTCCGGTTGCGTTGTGCCACACATGAAGATGTCGATGGCGGCATAATCATTTTCCGGCCAAGTGTGGATCGAGATATGGGATTCTGCCAGCAACAACACTCCGGTCACACCGCCATGCCCGCCAAATTTGTGGAACTTGCCCGACAGTATCGTTGCGCCAGCCTCCCGCGCCGCGCGGGTCAGTGCCTCTTCGATGTGCATTACGTCGGTTAGGTATAGGCTGCCGTAATGATCGACCAGAATATGCATTCCCGAGCCAGCCAGCGTGCCTGTGTCAGCGTTTTTGATTGCTGGTATGGTCATGATCCTGGTCCTTTCTGCGATTTGATTTTTCGCAGGTTCTTAGGGGTTTGTGCGCGGCAAGTACCTAGTTGGCTTCGCCCTTCAGGGCAATGGAAATGAAATTGAGGGATGCAAAGAGGACTCTTCAAATTTAATAGTTAAGAAAGAAGAACGTACTCAGGTTCTATTTTCTCTTGATCAAATGGGACGCAGCTTTCCACGATTATGCTCGACCTAAGGTCCAGACTTGCGTTTCATGGTTCTGGGGTGAAGGGCCGAGACGATAGGGTTTCACTGGACAGTAATTTGGAATTTTATCCTTGTAAATCTTCCATCAAATGGAATAAATGCAAGGTATGATCAAGCGCGGTGATAGAAAGTCAGTTGAAGACTCTCTCGAGAACCAGGCGGGTGTAGTCCTGCTTGGGCCGCGGCAAGTTGGGAAGACAACCCTCGCGCAGGATATCGCTGAAAGCCGTGACGCTGTCTATCTTGATATGGAGAGATCTGCTGATCGCCAGGTGCTCGAAGAGCCAGACCTCTATCTCGACGAGCAGGTTGGGCGCCTGGTGGTGATCGATGAAGTTCAGCTTATGCCCGGCCTGTTTAAGGCATTACGCGGTCAGATTGACCGACGACGAAGACAAGGGTATCGGACTGGGCAATTCCTGCTGCTGGGGTCGGCCTCGAACACGCTTTTGCACCAAAGCGCAGAATCTTTGGCTGGCCGGGTCAGCTATCACGAGCTGACGCCTTTCATTTTGTCGGAAACCGGAGCGGACTCGATCTCTGCGCTGTGGTTGCGGGGTGGGTTTCCAGATAGCTTCCTTGCCAAGAACGACAAAACCAGCCTGGCATGGCGCGAGGATTTCATCCGCACCTATCTGGAACGCGATGTTCCGGCTTTTGGGTTGCGCATCCCGGCGGAAACATTGCGCCGGTTCTGGACAATGCTTGCCCATGAGCAAGGCGGGTTACTCAATGCGGCGAAACTCGCGGGAAACCTTGGCGTATCGGGCCAGAGCGTTGCCCGCTATCTTGATTTGCTGGTCGACCTGATGCTGGTGCGCCGTTTGCAGCCATGGCATTCCAATGCCGGAAAACGTTTGGTCAAATCTCCCAAGGTTTATATTCGCGATTCCGGGTTGGCCCATGCGCTTCTTGGGATCGAAACACCGGAAGACCTGCTTGGGCATCCGGTTGTCGGCGGTAGTTGGGAAGGGTTCTGCATCGAAAACCTGATCGCCGCGGCACCGCGCGGAACAGAAGCAAGCTTCTATCGCTCTTCAGCAGGGGCTGAGGTGGATTTGATGTTGAAACTTCCCCGCGGCGGCCTCTGGGCCATAGAGATCAAGCGGACGACATCAGCGAAGGTCACGCGTGGGTTTCACATCGCGACAGAAGAATTGGACGCCTCAGAGCGCATCCTTGTCTATGCCAACGACAAGGAAGTGCAGGGGCAGGGAGGTGTGCGGGCTATGCCTCTCATGAGCGCAATGAAACGGCTGGCGTCTGCATAGACGCAAGAGGGACCGCGCCATTGGCTCAACGTCATGCCCTAAATTCGAAGATAACGTGGTCGTAGAAGCCATCGAATCCGACTGCTTGTAGTAGATTTCCCGAAGGAGTAGTCACGTTGACCGCCAGCCCGACAGGGACAGCGGGTTTACAGACGGTTGAAAGCTCTACAGAAAAACGCCTGTTTTGACTATCCCAAGCCTGCGCTTCTGCCGCGTCTCAACAAATTGAACCGAAAGCGGCGAGGGTCTCAAGCCGCTACTGAAAGGGAGCAGTACGGACAGGATACCGGATTTTCAGCGCATCTGTCCCGGTTCGTGGCTATACAATAGTCAAGACACTCGTTAAGGGGCTGTCTTTACCCATGGATGATGCATTGATTGCAATACCGCACAATCCCATCTCCTGACCGATGAAAAGAACCACCGCTGTGAAACAAACCATTGCAAATGCGCTGGCTCGCAAGGGCTATGACACCTTAACCCAAGTTCAGCAGGCTGTAACCCGGCCCGAACTGGAGGGGAAGGACATGCTGGTTTCGGCCCAAACCGGATCGGGAAAAACCATCGGGTTTGGCCTGGCGATTGCGCCGCGACTTTTGGGTGACGCTGAGACATTCGAGACCGCAGGCGCGCCGCTGGCACTGGTTGTTGCACCTACAAGGGAACTGGCGCTGCAGGTAAAGCGTGAACTGAGTTGGTTGTTTGCCGATGCGGGCGCGTTTTTGGCGTCTTGCGTTGGGGGCATGGACATCCGGGACGAACGTCGTGCCTTGGCACGTGGCGCGCATATTGTTGTCGCCACTCCGGGACGGCTGCGGGATCATATCATGCGGGGCTCGATCGACCTGACGGCCATTCGCGCCGTGGTTCTTGATGAGGCCGATGAGATGTTGGATCTCGGGTTCCGAGAGGACCTGGAATTCATTCTGGATGAAACACCATCAGACCGTCAGACTTTGCTGTTTTCTGCCACTGTCCCACGTGCGATTGCCAATTTGGCGACACGGTATCAGCGCGATGCAGAACGTGTGAGCACCGTCAGCGAAAAGACGCAGCACGCCGATATCGATTATCGTGCTATGTTGGTCGGCCCGCGCGACGGCGAGAATGCAATTATCAATGTGTTGCGCTATTATGAGGCGCCGAACGCCATCGTGTTCTGCAATACCCGCGCGATGGTGTCACGTCTGACAGCGCGCCTGTCAAACCGGGGCTTTTCGGTCGTCGCCCTATCCGGAGAATTGACCCAGAGCGAACGCTCGAACGCCTTGCAGGCCATGCGCGATGGGCGTGCCAGGGTCTGTGTGGCAACGGATGTTGCCGCCCGCGGTATTGATTTGCCTAACCTTGATTTGGTGGTCCATGCGGAACTGCCAAACAGCCATGAAACACTGCTGCACCGCTCGGGTCGAACAGGCCGGGCCGGGCGCAAGGGTGTCAGCGCACTAGTGGTTGCACCCGCGTCGCGGAAAAAGGCGGAACGTATTCTGAAATTCGCCAAGCTGACCGCCGATTGGGGGACAGCCCCGTCAGCCGAAGAGGTGACCGAACGCGATCAGGTGAGAATGTTCGCATCAGATGACTGGCAAGCAGAGATCACGGAAAGTGAACGCGCAGCAGTTCAGAAAATGGTAGAAAGCTTTACCCCTGAGCAGATTGCAGCAGCTTACCTGCGGCAGTACAAGCTGCGTCATTCCGCGCCAGAAGAGTTGTCGACGGTCGATCAGCAAAGCCAGAAACCGCGCGCGGCCTTTGGCCCCAGCGTCTGGTTTTCGCTGTCCGAGGGGCGCAATCAAAATGCGTCGCCGCGTTATATGCTGCCGATGATCTGCAAGTCAGGCAATCTGACGAAGGATGACATTGGGGCCATCCGGATTGCCGATGATGTGACCTATTTCGAGATCCGTGAGCCCAGCGTCGAAGGGTTTCTGACAGCCGTTGGGCCCGAGATGAAGATCGAAAAGGTCAAGAATCTCGTGCGTCTGGACACGGCACCGGACTTTGCTGCAACTGGCCGGACCAAGCCCATCGGAAAGCAAAAAGGCAAACCGATTACGAGCAAACGAGATACGACTCCGACCGAACGGAGCGGCACTGCAACCTATGGACGTCGCAAGCCTGAACCCGAGGGCCGGGCACCTTCCAGCCCTGCAGAACGTTCCACAAGGGCCGTCAAATCAGCCAAAGTAGAACGCCAGCGTGCTTCGAAAGACGAGGCAGATGCCTTGTTCAAACCGGTTGGTGCAAAGCCAAAGGCACGTAAGGGCGGTAAATCTGAAGCCAAAGGCGGCGATATCAAATCTGCCCGAACAGCATCAAAGGGTCCACCTCCACCCAAAGGTAAGTCAAGCAGCAAGAAGAACCGAGCGCGAGTCGCAGCGGCCAAATCTACAAAAGGTGGCGATTCTGTCCCGAAACGGCGGAAGACTTAGCCTGCATTCCATTCCGAACCTGGTTTTTTGGCTTTGGGCATTACCTTTAAGGGACAATGGAAGGCATGGGCGAAAGAAACCGCTCCATCACGACCAGGATCGGACTATCCCCCACAATGTACCTTTGGTTCACGGGTCGAGATTGTGTGAGAGGCTCACCATGGAGAGCCGACAAGCCTATCCAGTTGCTGTACCACGCGGGTAGCAGAGATGCTGGTGGAAACCATTAGGCAGAGGTTCTTTCGTATTCGTTTGCTCCCAGAAAGTTTGGCAAACTTCACATCAGAACGAGAAAAGCTTCGCGGACAGGTCGAAACCCATGTCTGTAATTGTCGAGAGGCAGATGTAACTGCCTCTCGACAAATTGAACCACAATGGCTGCCTATCTGTTGAGGAACTCCATTTCGTACTTATCCTCAACATCGGGCACTGGATGCTCAGCGTGAAGCGACGAGACAATACCATAGATCATGAACAACAAGATCACAGCGATTGGTAGCCCTGCGACGATGGACGCTGTCTGTAGCGCGCTCAACCCACCGGCCAGCATTAGGACACCGGCAACAACGCCTGCGGTAATACCCCAAAATACACGGAACTTGATTGGCGGATGCTCGTCACCCATCGACAGCATTGTGCACATCACGAGTGTCCCCGAGTCAGAAGACGTGACAAACCACGAAATCAGCAGAACCGTAATCAACACTGTGATCGGGTACACCAACCATGTGTAGCCAAATCCTTTGACCGTTTGGAATACGCCAGCGGCGTAGTCATTGTTGACCGCCTCGACGACACCTGCGTCGTAGAACAGATCGACCCCGGCTGCTGCGCCACCAAAGACACCCATCCAGAGCATCACGACTGAGGTTGGAATAAGAAGAACGCAATAGCAGAATTGCTTGATCGTCCGCCCCTTTGATACCCGCGCAATGAACAGTCCAACAAACGGGCACCATGCGATCCACCAGCCCCAGTAAAAGATCGTCCACCAGCTCTGCCATTGGTTTTCGGGCTCACCGTTGATCCAGAAACCCATGGGTATCACCGTCCAGAGGTAATCTCCAAATCCGGATATGGTTATGCCCAACAGGAATGCCGTTGGTCCCAGAATGATGAACAGGAGCAGCAGGCCAACACTTGCCATAACGTTGGCTTCAGACAAGATACGAACGCCTTTGCCAACACCTGATGCAGCAGAAGCCGTGCCAAGACAGGTGATGATTGCGACGAGGATCAACTGATTTGTCTGGGTGTTTGCCATCCAGCCAAGATCCTCAAGACCGGCGGCTATTGGTGTGACGCCCAACCCCAATGAGGTTGCGAGGCCAAAGATTGTACCAAATACGCCAATCAGATCGACGAGATGACCCCAGGGACCGTAGATTCGTTCCTTCAGCACAGGATAAAGAGCGGTGCGCAAAGTCAGAGGAAGCCCATGGCGGTACGAGAAATATGCAAGGCAGAGGCCAACCAGCACATAAAGGGCCCAACCGTGGAAACCCCAGTGGAAATTCGTGATCGTTACCGCAGAAACCGCGGCGTCAACCGAACCTGGTTCAATTCCCGCCCGCTCAAGGAATGGGCTGCCTTGGATATGGAACATTGGCTCTGCAACACCCCAATAGATCAGACCAGATCCCAAGCCCGCACTAAACAGCATGCAAATCCATGAAAACGTTGAAAAATCTGGCTCGTCATCATCCTTGCCCAGCTTCACGTGTCCGAACCGGCTGATCATAAGCCAAATTACGAAAAACAGTGCCGCGTTAACGACCAGTACATAGAACCAGTCCAGGCTACCGATGATGAAGTCTTTACCTGTCGCAAAGATCGCACTTGAAGCTTCAACATCACGGATCGTGAAAAACACAAACCCCAATATCATCACCATCGAAGCGATACCCATCGTCGGATTCATACCTTTGAACAAGCCGCTCTTTGCTACAAGATTGTCAGGTTTCTGTGTTGATTGATCACTCATTTTGCACCTCTTAGACCTGTTGTTTCGGCTTACCGTGTTGAACCCGCAGCGCCCTGACGGGCGGAGGTTGCGAGCCAGGACTGGAACGCCTCTTCCAGGCGCCCGTGGTTGGTGGCCCACCACTCGGCGTCCGACAGAATGTAAAGATTGTCTTCATACGCCGGACCGTTCGGGATGCGCTCCAAAACGTCGTCTGACAGGAGTGTCATCGAAGATTTTCGGGTTGGACCATTTGGCAGGTACCCGACCATATCGGCCAGCGAATTTGAGCTGCTAGCAAAGCGAATAAAATCAATGGCTTCTTCTTTATTCTGGCTTCCTTTTGGTATTCCGAACAGATCCAGCTCAATCACACGGCCGTCCATGTTGACCGTAAAATCGGAACCGTCTTCCTGGGCGGCCGTTGCACCGGTAGTGGCCCAGATCGATGACATCGCAATGTCGCCAGAGTTCAGCAGACGTACGGGTTCACGCCCGGTTTCCCAGATTTGCAGGCCGGTTTTTATGTCGTCCATCTTTTTCAGCGCGCGCTCAACACCTTCTTCGGTTTCGAGCGTTGGATACACATCATCGCGGGCTACGCCGTCGGCCATAAGGGCCCATTCCATGATCACTGTCGGATCATTTCGGATGGCACGTGGCCCAGGATAGGTTTCTGTGTCGAAGAAATCCGAAATGGTTGATGGAGGCGTTTCTGCGAATTGAGAATTGTTATACGCATATGCGGTGCCCCATACGATGACTCCTACGCCACAATCATTCAGGGCACCTTCGACAAAATCCTCTCGAAATGGTGTGCCATCGACGCCATCAGGCAGTTCTATGTCAGATATGTTCTCCAGCAAGCCCTCTTCGCAGGCGCGAAGTGAATCTGCTTGCGTAAGGTCGACCACATCCCAAATCACATTTGCGCTTTCGACCTGATCGCGGATTTCCGAGATGCCACCATTGTAATGTGCAACATGCACATCAGCGTTTTTGGCTTGCTCATAAGGGCGCACAAACCCAAGCATCTGACTTCGCATGTAAGGGCCGGTCCAGGATGTGAAGGTGATGGACGGCCCGGGCTCTGGGATTGTGGTTTCGCTCTCAGAGTTACTTTGCGCCATCGCATTACTCAAAGAGAGAGTAGAAAACAGCGCAGCTATCATTATCCGACAGCCCCTGACCGCCTTTAGCCTATAGTACATCATCAAATTCCTCCCTAGTCGCTTCTAATTTTGTATAAGCGCTTTGTTTGGGTCGTTCTCCTGGTCAATTCCCAGCACATTCAGCAAGAATACATCAAATTCACCCTGATGATCAGCAATAATCAAAAATTGCGAAAGCTAAATACGACTATTACGCCAGACAGAGCGACAGATTTGGCAGAGCCACCAAGAAACAAGGCTTGCGGTTACAGGTTGTTTTCCAGAAGCCAGCGATACAGAGAAACCGGTTCCTGTTCATCGACCACAGTTAATTACGGACCTGATCTTGGGGCCTATCTCACCTTCGGCGAAAGAGCCTCAGGGGCGTGCGCGGGCGCTGGAATGACGACGCCCAGGACATGGTGTGCCACTTCGCACACGCGACGGATATCAACATCGCGGAGCTTTGAAGTCTTGATCAACATTCTCATGACAGCTGCATGATCGCCGCCGCCCACGGGCGTAGGCAAATATATCCTGCGCGCTTTGTGATTTGTATGTCGTTCGCTGTGTAACCGTTCAGGATGTCGATAGGGGCCAGTAACTCTGTGACTTGCTGGTTGAAGTCGCAAACCACCAAGCACCGGCCGAGCAATTTGATACAATTTATCTTGCCCTCGACGCGCCTCCAGCGATGCTCGTTGTCTCAATTTTACCTGATGGCGCGACAGAGGTTTCTAGAGGCGCGCAGGGCCTCATTCCTTGCGCCGAGCCGTTTCAACGCTTCATTGTAGGCCAACCAGTTCGTCATTTTGACTTCGTGGGAGTAAAGCAGTTCATACCACACAGCTATCACCTTGGATTCATGCAGTGAATCCTCGAACCAAATTGTGCGGAAAAGTAGGTTTATTGGTCAAACAGCAAAAAATCTTTGCAGTTGAAACCTTGCTTTATTGGTCGGAGTGAGAGGATTCGAACCTCCGACCCCTGCCTCCCGAAGGAACGGGCCTGACTTTAACCCATTGTAATTATTGTAATGTACTATCATTTCACTGTTCCTTTGTTCACGTTTGTACCGATCTATATCCGGAAATGATCTGGATATCAGATTGCATCCGCCGCTCCTCTCTGGTGATCAGGGTGATGATGCCCATAGTTCTTCTCAAGCGTTTCGTGGGTCATACCCAGGAAGCCGCAGGCGTCCCACTTGGGCGCCCCCTTTTGCATTAGCCAGGTCGCACAGGTGTGCCGCAGAGTGTGTGGAACGACTTTTCGGTCCCCCTCGGTCTCCAAGCCTGCCGCCACAACGGCAGTCCTAAATGCGCGTTTGACGTTCTGCAGTGACTTGCCGCGATGGGTGACTACGAATTCGTCTACCGGAAACCGCCTTCGTCGGCATAGCAGGTGCTTCTTCAGACGCGCAGGCAGCCTAGAACTCGGGCGTTCCTTTTTCGTGCGGCGCCGTCCAACGGGGTTCCAGTAGATGATGTTGCTATGAAAATCGATATCAGACCAGCGCAAGGATAGGATCGCCTCCTTTCGCTGGCCGGTCAGCAATCCGATCCTAAGAAACAGAGTCAGGTGCTCAGTCTTTGACTCGGTCGGCACGCCATCCTCCAGAGGCGTATCGAAGCTCCGCGATACCCGGATTAGCCTTAGCGCTTCATCACATGTCAGGAATCGGATACGACCCTCGGGTTTCGGAGGTAGTCGGACCGTTATTTTGCGCGTGATTAGCTGATCTTCCTCGGCACGCCGGATAGCAGTGGAGAGCAAACTGAGCTCCCTTCGCAAGGTGCCGTCCTTCAGCCCCTTGTCTCGACGGCTCTTCCGGCGTTTCTGGCAGTATTCTTTAATGAGCACATCGTTGATATCGCCCACGGCATAGCCATCAAAAAACCTGATGATTGGCTTTGCTGCATTGGCCAAACGCTCCGGGTCAGTAACGTCGTCAAATCGCTTCGCCAGATAGTGCGAAACTGCGTCAGTCACATAGAATTCGTGTGGCTCGACCGCGCGATCCGGCCTGAAGCGCCTTAGCTTCCATTCTGCGAAGTAGAGTTCAGCCTGGTCGCGATCCCCAGTGCCAGTCGAGTGCTCACGGCTGCGTCCCCCTTCGGTCCAGTAGATGTACCAATTGCCATCGGCGAGGCGTTTTCGGTCGCGTGCAAGGCGGGGCGGGGTCGGTTTGCGGGGCATGCTTTCACCGTAAATTGATCGAGGTATCGTTCCCACGCACCATTGGGAATCTTGGGGTTTCGTCGGCCTGGGGCTGTATAAATATGATCCAGCATGTCTTCGCGGATTAGATAGCGAACGTTTGAAACGGGGATGCCCACTCGTTCAGCTAATTCCCTTGGTGTCTCGAGAATTTTTTGCAATTTCAACTCCTCAATGACTGCACACATATCGAGGCAAAATTTTCGTTTTGCGTTCAGATCGAAACAAAACTACGATAATGCTACCTAAAACGAACTAAATGCCTCTATGAGCGGTTACATTGAATAGAGATAACCATAATCGTGGTCAATGCAACCACAAAAAGGTACATCATGACTGTTCCTGACCTAGGGGTGCGCCTTGCGGCTGTCCGAACCGAGGCGCGTCTGTCACAAGAAGAAATGGCGCAACGACTTAGCATCAGTCGAAGTGCATATCAGTACTATGAACGTGGCCAACGCGACCTAACCGCCACCCTACTTCTGAAGGTTTATGAAGAATTCGATGTCGATCCGCTCTGGATGCTCGAAGGGGACACTGCTGAAGGCAAAAGCCGCCGACATTCGGAAATGGCGCATGCCTATCGTAAACTTGGAATCGCAGTTGAGCACAGAATAATTAATCGCGGCCTTGTTGTAGCACCCGAAAAGAAATGGGACGCTATAGATTTTCTTTTCAAAGAAGCTCTGAGCCCCGAAACGATTGAGGGCCTTAACCAAGTGCCCGATATAGCCAGAATTGACACCATCTTAAGGTTAGTCGCTTGATGTTAGAGAACGAAGTTTTGCGAAAAGCCGAGCAATTGAGGCCGCGCAAAGTGGGCGTGTTGGGCAAGGTAGATAGCATCCTAGAAGAGACCCAACTTGATGCACCGTACCAACCTGGAAGCTCCAACGGAGTTAGGCCGACTAGAGGTTGCCCGAATGCCACGGAATGTGAGGCCTGCGGAGGGATTGAGTATCTTTCTAGAGAGTTTTGTCGTTGCGGCCATTATTTACGTGGCCAACTAGAAGACGAGTACTTGTCATGGGTGCGTAGGCTGGAGCATGAGGTTGAAGAAATATCTACGGATTATTTGCAGAAGCAGAAGAAGTTGAAAAAAGGTTTGATGCTTACAATTCTTCTTCTCACCCCTCCGATAGCCGTTCAAGTTACCAGCCCAGATCTACTAGGGCTTTTCGCGTACCTTTGGATACTAGCCGGGCTTGTTGTTGTGTGTATTCTTGCGTTTATAGAAGCAAGACTTGCGCGCCCAACCAATGATGCTACTGAATTTCTGCAAAACTCCTCTCTCCAAGTCTATCTGGAACACAGAAATCTAATCTTGAACTCAAGTCCGGATGCTTCTGGATAGACTGGTTCCCTCAAAAGTATGATGGAAGCATGAGTTTTAGTTCTATCGATTTATTTGCAGACTGCTGCGGCCTTTCGCTCGGGCTTAGGATTTGCATTCCCTGGAACTTGTACTTCAACATTTGGTTGCAGCGCGTGTTTGTCCTGTTAGGATCATTGAAAATAAGAGATTTTTTCAGGCTAATATTCAGCGCCTCGACAGGCTCGTTGAGCCCGTTCCTGCCGTTTAGCGAGAGTCGGTCTTTCGCATATGCGGTAGGTCAAAAACCGCACATTCCGGACGTTCAAATTCCAGTGTCGGATGGCAAGGCTGCGGACTCTCCAGACATTGGCCTTTGGGCATGTTGCTGACGCAGCATCCGTTTGCATCTGCGGCACGTTCGATGTGGCAGCGCAGCGCAAATCACCGAAGCAGCCGCTCGACAGCGCGGATTTGGCTGAGACCGAAACTGTAGTTTCGCCGCAGCCTGGTCTGACAACTCAGACGCGGATGGGGTGGATGGCGCCTGCAGCCAACCGTCGCGCTTTGCGGCATACTGTAGAAGTCATCTTCTGACAGGAAAGGAACCCCACCATGGAAGTTACAACAGTTGGACTGGATCTTGGTAAGGACGTCTTCCAAGCTCACGGCATCACCGCAGACGGGGCGATTGTTTTCAATCGAACAATTCGACGCAAGCAGTTGCTTAAGTTCTTCGAGAAATTGCCGAGTTGCCTTGTCGGGAAAGAAGCCTGCGGGTCGGCCCATCACTGGGCGCGCGAGCTGACCGAAATTGGTCATGATGTGCGGCTCATGCCTGCGGCCTATGTCAAACCGTATGTCACGCGCCAGCCCGTGCCTGCGGCGAAGCCAAGCTAGCCCGTGCAGAACTTGGGGTCGAGTTTATAGTGGACGCGGCCTACGATTGATCTGTTGCGGGTTTCGGCTTCGCTCAATCGCACCGGCAACAACGTCAACCAGATTGCGCGGCGCTTGAACGAGGCGAGCGGTGTGCTGTAAGCGAAGTGCTGCGATTTTGTAGATTGGCGCACCTGTCATCAGATTGGGACCTTCTCAATCTGATGACAGGAGGTTCCGATGGTGGAACATTATGTACCCGCGCTGCGCAAGTGCTTTCTCGAAGACATGCGGACCGCGGGGCTCAATACCTGTCGATCAAGTATTCCGAGCGCCTTGACGAGGCGAAGGTCGGTGCCTCGGTCGGCAGTAGCGGGGACAGTTACGATAACGCCCTCTACAAGGCTGAGGTCATCGAACACGAAGGCCCGTGGAGTGGCAAGAAAGACGTGGAAATGGCAACCCTCAATTGGGTCAATTGGTGCAACGAAAAGCGCCTCTTCGGCCCGCTCGGGTATATCTCACCCGCACCAGCAGAAAGGAACTTCTACAACGCAGATTGCGCGGCTAAGATCGCCGTAGAATGACAAACTCAAACGTCTCCGGTAAACTCGGTCTGGTTCAGTAACCATAGAAGCCGGTAGTCGTTTAGAACTCTTTGGAGAGAGCCATGATCGTCTCGGTACGCTTGACACCATCGATTTTATAGATCTGCTCCAGCACGAGATTCAGACGCGGCTTTTCGATGGGATTGATGAGCAGCGCGAAGTCGTGGTCTCCTACGATTCTTAGACAACTTGCAACCTCTGGCATGGTCGCAAATTCGCGTGCTGCTGCTTCCCCCTTGCTGCGGATTTCCATGTTTATCAGTACAATTGCCCCTATGCCGCCTGTTTCAACGGTCGAAGGTTCCTTGATTGTGTAGCCAAGAATCTGCTGAGTTTGCTCCAGTCTTGAAAGCCTTGCCTGCACCGCAGTGCGCGAACGGCCAACCTTCCTCGAAAGATCGGTGACGGGCACACGCGAGTCCCTGCGCAGCGCTTCAAGTATTTGCTCGTCGATCTTATCACGCATTGATATCCAAGCCCGTCCCAAATTGCAGATTGCCTAGTGTATAGGCATATTGCCTATGATTTCAATCGATTTAACAATCGACAGGACGGGCCGTTTTGACTGACATCTTCGTTATGGACAACGCAACACTATTGAACTCGATTTCGTCCCGTGCGCGGGCTTTGGAAGCCTCCAAGATCCGCGAGGTTGCAGAGCTTGGCATGAAGCAAGACGGCGTGTTGCCGCTCTGGTTCGGTGAAGGCGCCTGGCCGACCAATTCACTGATTGTGGACGCTGCAATTGCCGCGCTCAAGGCTGGCAATCATATGTACCAGCCGAACAATGGCGCGATGGCGCTGCGGCAAGCGATTTGTGCTTATAGCAACGAACTTCTGGGCAGCCGTCTGAAACCGGCTCAGGTCACAGTCACCCCTTCCGGAATGCAAGGCCTCATGCTGACGGCTGAATTTCTTGTGACTCCCGGCGACCGGGTTATCGCAGTGGAGCCGGGCTGGCCCAATATCATCGGTGCTTTCAAGGCGACCGGTGCAGAGATTGCGAGCGTGGCAATCGTGCCGAAGGGCGGTCATTGGGCGCTCGACGTGGAAGAGCTGATCGCGGCGCTGACACCGGGCACCAAAGCGGTGGTGATTAACTCGCCCAACAACCCCACCGGCTGGACCATGTCGGCCGAGGAGCAGCGTCTGGTGTTGGAGCATTGCCGCCGGCACGGCATCTGGATCGTTGCCGATGACGTTTATTCCCGGCTCTACCGCCATGGGCGTCACGCGCCCTCATTCCTGTCGATTGCAGAGCCTGAGGATCAGCTGATCTCTGTGAACTCGTTTTCAAAATGCTGGTCGATGACCGGATGGCGGCTTGGCTGGATCGTGGCTCCCGCCGCGTTCGAGGGGAAGCTGGGTCAGTTGACCGAGTTCAACACGTCCTGCACAGCCGGCTTTGTCCAGGAGGCGGGTATTGCAGCCCTGCGCGGCGGCGAAGAGGAAATTGCCAGCCTGTTGAGCAAAATCCAGGCAGGGTATGAAATCACGGCAGAACGCCTCAACGCTTTTTCGCGGGTGGAGTTCATTGAGCCTGATGGTGCTTTCTACTGCTTCTTCCGAGTTGACGGGCTGACTGACAGCTTCGCTGCGGCTGGTGAAATCCTTGAGCAGACCAAGGTCGGGCTAGCGCCGGGCGTGGCGTTCGGTCCGCAGGGAGAAGGTTATTTGCGGCTCTGCTACGCGCAGCCGGCAGAAGTGCTGGAAGAGGCCTTCAAGCGGCTCGAGCCGTTCCTCTCGAAGTGATGCCTCAATATCGGGGAGGAAAGACATGACGTATCAACTCAGCCTTGAGGGTAAAACCGCGCTGATTACTGCCGCTGGGCAGGGTATCGGGCGTGCCAGCGCCGAGGCCTTTGCCCAGGCTGGCGCCTCGGTCATTGCCACAGACATCAATGAGACTTCGCTAGCTGAGCTCAATGCGATTGACGGCATTACCGCATGGAAACTGGATGCAACCGATCCCGAAGACATCAAGCGGGTACTGCCTGAAGCTGGTAGGCTGGATGTGCTGTTCAATTGCGCTGGATTTGTCCATACCGGCAGCATCCTGGATAGCACCGAGGAAGATTGGGACTTTGCCTTCGATCTGAATGCCAAGGCCATGTACCGCCTGTGTAAGGCAGTCCTTCCGGGCATGCTTGAACAGGGCAAGGGGTCGATCATCAACATGTCCTCGGTGGCATCCTCCTTGAAGGGCGTTCCAAACCGCTTTGTTTATTGCGCGTCCAAGGCAGCGGTCATCGGCATGACCAAGGCGATCGCTGCTGACTACGTAACCCAAGGCATCCGTTGCAATGCGATCTGCCCTGGCACCGTAGATAGCCCATCGCTGCACGACCGGTTGCGGGCCACGGGCGATTACGAGGCGGCGCGGGAGCAATTCATCGCGCGCCAGCCTATGGGGCGCGTTGGCGATGCAGACGAAATTGCAGCGCTTGCAGTTTACCTTGCCTCGGATGCCAGCGGATTCACCACGGGCCAGGCCCATATCATCGACGGCGGCTGGGCCCTCTGAACGGAGACTATCATGAAACTTTTGCGTTATGGCCCGAAAGGGCACGAAAAACCCGGTATCGTCGACGCTGACGGTGTTGTCCGCGATCTGTCCGGCTTGGTGGATGACATTGCCGGTGAGGTTCTGACGGATCAAGGCCTGGCCGGCATTGCCGAAGCTGACCTGTCGTCGCTGCCTGCCGTTGAGGTCGACCGTTATGGGCCCTGCGTCGGCGGTGTTGGCAAGTTCATCTGTATTGGGCTCAATTACTCCGACCATGCCGAGGAAAGTGGGCTGGAGGTGCCGCCGGAGCCGGTGATCTTTGCCAAGGCGACTTCGGCAATTTGCGGTCCCAACGACACGGTAGAAATCCCCCGCGGCTCGAAGGCCACCGACTGGGAAGTTGAACTGGGCGTCGTAATTGGCAAAGAGGCAAAATATGTCGATGAGGCAGAAGCTCTCGAACATGTTGCGGGCTACTGCGTGATCAACGACATTTCCGAACGTGATTTCCAGAACAAGCGCGCAGGGCAGTGGACCAAGGGCAAATCTGCCGACACGTTCGGTCCTATTGGACCTTGGCTGGTGACCCGCGACGAGGTTTCTGACCCGCAGAATCTGCCGATGTATCTGGAAGTGAACGGAGAGCGCCGCCAGGACGGAAGCACGAACACAATGGTGTTCGGGGTGGCTCACATCGTCTCTTACCTGTCACAGTTCATGAGCCTGCAGCCAGGCGACATCATCTCCACCGGCACACCTCCGGGTGTGGGCATGGGGATCAAGCCTGAGCCCGTATACCTTAAGGCGGGCGACAAGATGGAACTCGGCATCGAAGGCCTGGGCGTGCAGCGCCAGGACGTTGTGCAGTGCTGACCTTCTCCCCGGCGCCAGGCCGTTCACCCCATTGGCGCTGTTCCTGGGCCAGCTATATTGGTTGCCCGGTCCATCTTTTCCCGAGGCCTACATCCATATCGGTCTCAAAAGGCAAGCCCAGTGAATGAAGGCTGCCTGTAGCCGTGATTTTCATCAGGAGGACAAAGTGATGGAAAACCAAGTTGCAATCGTAACCGGCGGTGCGCAGGGAATAGGCCTGGCTGCGGCTCGGCTTCTGATCGAAAAAGGTGCGAAGGTCGTCAGCTGGGACATTGATGCAAGCAACGGGGACGCAATGGCTGCTCTGGGCGGCAATGCTTTCGCGGTGGACTGCGATATCACCGATCTGTCTTCGGTGGAAGCGGCCTACAAGCGTACTTGCGAGGCAGCGGGAATTCCTTCGATTTTGATCAACAGTGCTGGGATCGCAGGTCCCAACGAACCGCTGGACACCTACGATCCCGAAGCTTGGCGCAAGATCATCGACATTAACCTGAACGGCACATTCTATGTGAACCGCGTCTGCGTTCCTGGAATGCGAGAGCAAGGCTATGGACGCATCCTGAATGTCGCGTCCATCGCAGGCAAAGACGGCAATCCTAATGCTTCCGCCTATTCGGCTTCCAAGGCCGCGGTGATCGGCTTGACTAAGTCCTTGGGCAAGGAACTGGCTGGCTACGATATTGCAGTAAACTGCGTGACGCCGGCTGCGGCCCGGACCCGGATTTTCGACCAGATGAGCCAGGAGCACATTGACTATATGCTTTCCAAAATCCCTCGTGGCCGGTTCCTGGAAGTCGAAGAGGCCGCGAAGATGATCGTTTGGGCGGTTTCACCTGAAAACTCCTTCACCACTGGAGCTGTATTCGATCTGTCTGGCGGCCGGGCCACCTACTAACTCTTGTAAATTAAGTCACTTGGAGGAAAACCCATGACAGATAATGACAAAAAAGCCGCTCTCACCGAACGCCTTGCAAAATGCTACAGCGGTGCAGTTTATGACGCCCTGCGCGAGAGAGGGATAGACAATACTGTTCTGCCCAAAGACATCCGGCCGATTGACGATACTCATGTTCTTGCTGGTCCCGTTTTCACAATTTCAGGAACACCAAAACCTGGGATTAGTGCTGATGATGCTCTGCTGGCTTGGACGGGTTTCCTTTCAACAGCGCCGTCTGGCCATGTCGTAGTTTGCAATGGCCACACTGACGACATCGCGATGATGGGGGAACTGTCTGCCGAGACGCTCCAGATGCGCGGTGTGCGCGGATATGTGACCAATGGCGGGTGTCGGGACAGCAATTTCATTCGTAACATCGGTTTCCCCGTTTTCCATCGCTTCTACACCGCCCGCGATGTGGTGGGCGCATGGTCGGTCGACAAAATGGAAGTCCCTGTGCAGATCGGTGACGTTGTCGTTAAGCCCGGGGATTTTCTGATTGCCGACATTGATGGGGCCATCCTTATCCCAGGTGAAATCGCAGAAGAGATCGTGGTTGAGGTCGAGGAAGTGATGAACACCGAGAACAAGGTCCGCTCGGCTATCCGTAGCGGGACGGATCCGAAAGAAGCCTACCTGACCTACGGGCGCTTCTGAGCGGTCAAACTGGCGTAACAGCACTTGGAGATACGAATATGCATATCGGTTTGCCTGACCAGGGCTGTTTTGTTTTGCGGGTCTGGAATCCAGCGGTTTCAGGGCCTTCGGTTTGCCACTTGCGCGACGGATGCATTGTCGATGTGACCTCGCGTGAAGTGGCAACAGTACGCGACCTGCTTGAGCAGGACGATCCGGCGGGCTGGATCAAGTCTGCCTCAGGCGAAGCAGTTTGCACGCTGGGCGAGCTCGAGGAGAGTTCCGTCGAACGGCCTGATCCTAAATTACCCTATTTTCTGGCGCCCTGCGATCTGCAGCCAGTTAAAGCATGTGGCGTGACCTTTGTATCCTCAATGTTGGAGCGGGTGATTGAAGAGCAGGCACTCGGTGATCCTACCAAGGCCAAGGTGATCCGCGGGCGCTGCGAGACTATTTTAGGCGATAGCCTGACCGGGATTGTTCCCGGGTCAGACCAAGCAATTCAATTGAAGAACGCGCTTCTCGCCGAGGAAGCCTGGTCGCAATACCTTGAAGTCGGAATTGGCCCGGATGCAGAAGTTTTCTCCAAGGCTCAAGCGCTGTCTTCGGTTGGCTGGGGTGCAAGCGTCGGCCTGCATCCAATGTCGCGCTGGAATAACCCGGAACCGGAGGTGGTTCTGGCGATAAACAGCCGGGGTGAGGTCAAGGGTGCCACGCTCGGCAACGACGTGAACCTTCGCGATGTCGAAGGCCGCTCGGCGCTGCTGCTTGGAAAGGCAAAAGACAACAATGCTGCCAGCTCGGTAGGACCTGCCATTCGCCTCTTTGATGGAACCTATTCGATCGCGGATGTGCGTAAAGCGGAACTTGATTTGCGGGTTACCGGGGAGGATGGCTTTGTGATGGACGGTCACAGCACAATGGCCGAGATCAGCCGCGACCCGCTTGACCTGGTTGGGCAGGCTTATGGTGCGCACCACCAGTATCCCGATGGTTTCATGCTGATGATGGGAACCCTTTTCGCTCCAACCCAGGACCGTGATCACCCCGGGGGTGGTTTCACGCACAAAATGGGCGACGTCGTGACCATTTCAAACTCTGATCTGGGTGCTTTGGTCAATACCGTGCGCCTTTCTACCGAATGCCCGCCCTGGGACTTCGCAGCCTCGCATCTGATGCGCAATTTGGCCCGCCGTGGCCTGCTCTGAACGGAGACACTCATGCTAAACGGAAAACATCTGATTGCCGGCGAATGGCTAGGCAGCGCCAGCACTTTTTCATCACAGCCTGCTCACGGCTCCGCCCATAGCTTTGCTGTCGGAACGGTGGATCTTGTCGGACGTGCCTGTGAGGCGGCTGAAGAGGCTTTCTGGTCCTATGGCTACTCTGGCGTGGAAAAACGTGCGGCGTTCCTGCACCGGATTGCGGATGAAATTGACGCCCTTGGAGATGAAATCACTGAGATCGGAAGCCAGGAGACAGGTTTGCCCGAGGCTCGCTTGACCGGTGAGCGCGGTCGGACTGTCGGCCAGCTGCGCTTGTTCGCAGAGCATATCCTGAAAGGCGATTATCTGGACCGTCGCCATGACAGCGCCTTGCCTGACCGGCAGCCGCTGCCGCGGCCTGAGCTGTATATGGTTCAGCGGCCCATTGGCCCGGTTGCGGTCTTTGGTGCTTCGAATTTTCCACTGGCCTTCTCGACCGCAGGGGGTGACACCGCAGCAGCATTGGCCGCAGGCTGCCCTGTAGTGGTCAAAGGCCACTCAGCGCACCCGGGAACGGGGGAGCTGGTGGCTCAAGCCATCGACAAGGCCGTGAAGGCGATGGATCTGCACCCTGGCGTGTTCAACCTGATCCAAGGAGGCAAGCGGAACGTAGGAGCTGCGCTGGTTCAGCATCCATTGGTTAGGGCGGTTGGCTTTACCGGTTCGCTGGGTGGCGGGCGGGCCCTGTTCGATCTGTGCGCATCCCGCGAAGAGCCTATCCCGTTCTTTGGCGAACTTGGCTCAGTCAATCCGATGTTCCTGCTGCCACGATCTCTCTCCTCCCGTGCTGAGGCAATGGGCGAGGGCTGGTCCGGCTCCTTGACTATGGGAGCCGGCCAGTTCTGCACCAATCCAGGGATTGCCGTCGTGCAGTCGGGCGCAGATGCCGAACGTTTTGTTGCGGCAGCTACCAAGGCATTGGAGCAGGTTGGCGCGCAGACAATGCTGACTGACGGGATCGCCGCAGCCTATCGCGATGGGCGCGACCGGATCCGCGCCAATTCCAGCGTGCAGGGAATCCTCACCACCACCTGCGTCCTGCGCAATGCAACGCCGTACCTTTTCCGCGTCACTGCGCGTGAGTGGTTGGCAAATGATGCGTTGGCCGAGGAAGTCTTCGGTCCGCTGGGCCTGGTTGTCGAAGCAGAAGATGCGGCCGAAATGACTGCTGTTGCGAAGGGACTTAAAGGGCAGCTGACCTGCACCGTCCATATGAGTGAAGACGACACCGCCCAGGCGCAGGCCTTGATGCCAATCCTTGAGCGCAAGGCGGGGCGAGTTTTGGTCAACGGCTTTCCGACCGGCGTCGAAGTATCTGACACGATGGTCCATGGCGGCCCCTATCCGGCCTCGACAAATTTTGGTGCGACCTCGGTGGGTACTCTGTCGATCCGACGTTTCCTTCGGCCTGTATGCTTCCAAAACATGCCAGAGGCACTGCTGCCTCAAGATCTGAAATGAACGTCCAAGGATAATATTATGGCTAAAATGTACAAAGGCATCTGGCCGGTTGCCCCGACCCCTTTTCATGACGATGGAACACTCGACCTTGAGGGTATGAAGCGCGTGCTCGACTTCATGATCGATGCGGGCGTCGATGGCATCTGCATCCTTGCGAAATACTCCGAGCAGTTTGTGCTGTCTGATGAAGAGCGCGAAGTGCTGACTCGATTGTCGCTGGAACATGTGGCGCACCGGGTGCCGGTGATCGTGACTGTCAGCCACTTCGCAACCCAGATTGCGGTGGAGCGCGCGCGTCTCGCGAAATCGCTTGGCGCCAGCATGGTGATGCTGATGCCCCCTATCACGGGACAACGCTGCGGGGGACGCCGGAGCAAATTTTTCAGCAGTTTGAAGCGGTCGGCGAGGTGGGCATCCCGATCATGGTGCAGGATGCGCCGATGGCCGGCAATGATCTGACTGTGCCGCTTCTGGTCAGGATGGCCCGCGAAATCGAGATGGTGAAGCTCTTTAAGATCGAGTGCATTCCGGCAACCGGTAAGCTGCGCGAGCTTATTGCTGCAGGCGGTGACGCGATTCAAGGCCCCTTCGACGGTGAAGAAGGTATCACATTGATGGCCGACTTGGATGCCGGAGCTACTGGCACCATGACCTCTGCCACAATTCCCGACAAGATCAAGCCCATTCTGGCTTTGCACGCCGAAGGCAACCGCGAAGGTGCATCCGAAGTCTACCGTCAGGTGCTGCCGGTGATCAACTTCGAAAACCGCCAGTGCCTTTGGCGCGCCTCAAAGGCCGCGATGATGGAGGGGGGGTGATCAATTCCGACTGCTGCCGCCACCCGATTGCACCGTTGCATCCTGAGACCCTTGCGGGGCTCTTGGATATTCTTCGGCCGATTGATCCGCTCGTCCTGTCCTGGGGCAAGTGAAGTAAGACTGGGCGGTTGCATCGTTGAACCAAAAACATAGGCCGCAACTGCCCCGCTCGGCCAACTATGGCATGATGAGAACAGTTCTTGGATTGGTGCCTTGCGGGAGGAGCCGGTGATTTTCACGTTCGCGACATAGGCCGCTCCCACATTCTTCTCAACCCAACGAGACCGTATACTGCACTTGGTCGAAATCAATACGATAGAACGCGACATACTTTAACGATGTGAGCTAACGCTATCAGTCAGGATCAATTCTGTCGGGACGAGAGTGAGTTTAGTTGGCGCTGTCGGATCCGAGATACGGCTTAGCAGATGTTGAATGACAACTCTCCCCATCTCTTGCAGATCAATGCTTGTCGTACTCAGCGGCGGATTGGTGTGTTGCAACTCATCGATCCCCTCGTTCGCGATCAACGAGAAATCTTCTCCGATTTTTTTTCCCAACCTCTGCAAACCGGCTTTCAGTCCAAGGGTGACGATAGCATTATATCCGATGGCAGCAGTCGGCGGATCTTCGACATCCAGAATTCTCGCCGCTGCTTCGTATCCCTGAGCACGAACAGGGCGGCATTCGAAAACAAGCGCACGATCGAACTCTTGACCCGCTTCGTCAAATGCTTGCCTGATGCCTTTCATGCGACGGTTAAATGGGGAAATATTGACTGTGCCGCCAACAGCGGCAATGCGTCTGTGACCAAGGTTAAGCAGATGTTTTGCCGCCGTGTAACCCGCAAGTGTCTCATCAGCCACGACTGAATCGATGGGATAGCCACTGATCTCTCGCGAGACACACACTATTGGGGGGCTGAATTTCTTCATCTCTTCCAGGTCGGTCGCCTGAGTTCCAATCGCAGGAACCAGGACGATGCCATCTGCATTGTACTCAGACATTTTCCTGATGAATTCGGATTGTCTCTCCACTTTTTCATCCGTATTGCACAGGAAGACCGTTTTTCCTACTTTGGCAAGTTCACCTTCAATCGCTCCCAGAATCTCGCTGAAGGACGGGTCGGACACGTTGTTAAGCACGATACCCACCGTGTCGGTCTTTGACTTCCTCAATCCTGCCGCGGAACGCTGATAGACATAGCCAGATTCGCGCAGCGCTTCTTTGACCCTGGCGCGCGTCTGGTCCGAGATTCGGCTGTTTTCCTTCATCGCCAAAGAAACAGTTGCAGTGGAAAGTCCTAACTGTTTTGCGATTTGACTAAGGGTCGGCTTCTGCATTCTTATTATTTTTCCTATGGTTATGGTTGCCTAGGGTAGTAATTTCCAACGTTCTTTCGGGCAAGTTGCCCATGAGAAGTCAGAGTTAATCGATTTAATTTGATTTGTAAAAGTTAATCGATTAACTTGAAGCGGCACCGACGGAAAGCAGTTTACGCATTCCGGAGCGCAAGCGCAGTTTCAACGGGAGGAAAACTATGAAACTCGGAAAATATGCATTCGGCATAATCTCGGGTCTGGCGTTGTCAGGCCTACTTGCAACAACAGCCCTCGCCGACACGGTCAGGCTGAAATTGGCCGGGACCTATCCAGTCAACCACTTCGGCCATGAGATTGTCGAAAACATGATCAAAGAGATTGAAGACGCAGACGTAGGCGTGAAAATCTCCTATTTCCCGGCCTCACAGTTGGGATCCGGCGAAGAACTGATCGAGGATGCCATTCGCGGCAATATCGACCTTGTACAAGCGTTCATCTACGCTCAGGCCGATCCTCGGCTGGAAGTCATGAACCTGCCAGGGTTGGTGACGACTTTTGACGAATTGAAAGCGGTCTACGGCAACCCGGACTCCAAGTTTAACCAGATCCTGGCCGGGATCATGGACGACCTGGGGCTGGTCTATCTTGCCAATACCGGCGAAGGGTTGGTCGGTATTGTCGCGAACGAAAAACCTACCGATTATGCCGGTTTCGGTGATAAGGGCGTGAACATCCGCGTCTGGAGTTCAGAGGTCGCCAAAAAGACCACCGAAAGCCTCGGGTATCGGACGACAACGATGAACTGGGCGGAGGTTCTGCCAGCGCTTCAATCTGGCGTCATCGACGGAGCGATCTGCTGTACGCCGGAATGGGCCTATTCGACCTTCGCGGCCGCCGGCGTGGGGAAATACTTTATTCCCGTGAACACGGCTATCGAAGCGTCATCATTCTATGCCAGTGGCAAGTCCTGGGAGAAGTTGAACCAGGAACAGCGCGACGTTATCCGGGCTGCCGCCGAGAGAGCCGCCAACGTTGCGATCAACACATCCTGGGACCGCAATCAAGGCTTCGTCGAAAAGCTGAAGGAAGCTGGCTGGGAAATTCTTGAGTACAGCCCTGAAGAGCGCGCTGCGATGGTTGCCCACATCCAGGAAAACGTCTGGCCGGAACTGGCGGACGTGGTTGGGCAGGACCTTATCGACGAGCTGACCGCCAAGTAACCAAGATTTTCTTTGGTTGCTCATTAATTGGGGATGCCGTGATTGTCTGGCATCCCCCTCTTAACGGGGAGTGAACTTTCGATGGTACTATTTGAAGATGCATTGCCACCCGGTCTGAGCCGGTTCGTTCGGCTGATGGTTTGGATCAAGTCGGTCCTGGTGAGCGTCGCTCTACCGATACTGCCGATCACATTCTTTTTCGTTGTGCTGTTTCGCTATGTTCTGGAACGCGATCTTTTTGCCTACGAAGAATGGCTCATGCCGATCTGCTTCTGGATCTTCTTCTTGGGCAGTGCGCTTGGCACTTACTACGACAAGCAGATCAATGCTGATCTTCTTGATACAGTCACCGAAAATTCAACACTGCTGTGGCTTCGCAAGCTCGTGATCCAGATCATCGAGTTGTCGATAACGCTGGTACTTGTTTACTGGGCCTGGCTGATGATTGCGGATGAGATCGCGGCATATCCTGGATGGAAAACCACCATCGCCCTGAAGATTCCGTTTATTGTTCCACGCTTTGGAATTTTCGTGGGGTTCGTGTTCATGGCGTTCTACAGCGCCTTGTCGATCTTCCTGATGCTGCGCGTGGGCCCCGATCGATATGCCGAGGCCATGGAGAATGCGCGACGGGCAGAGCCCGATGAGGAGGAGGTTGTGACATGGTAATCCTCATCGCCATAATCCTTATCTGCGTTCTGCTGGCAATCGGCGTCTCGGTTCCATTGGCCTTTGGCGGTGTGCTGATCCTTCTGGCCTATACCGGAGGGTACGATGTCTCTGGGTTCTTCGCGACGGGCCACTGGAAGATGAATTCAGTTATCCTGCTGGCCATTCCTCTTTTCATCATGGCTGGCGATATTATGCAGCGGGGCAAAATTGCAAAACCGATCGTTGAGATTGCCGAGCTCATGTTCGGCCATCTCCGCGGCGGGCTAAGTGCTGCCTCGGTCGTGGCCAGTGCGATGTTCGGCGCAATCTCGGGCAGTGGTGCGGCCACATTGACTTGCATCGGTTCGATCATCATGCCGCATCTGCGCAAGGCACGGTATCCCGCAGGCATTTCCGGCGCATTGGTGATCTGTGCAAGCCCCTTAGGCCTATTGATCCCGCCAAGCGGCGCGCAGTTGCTCTATGCCTGGGTCGGTCAGTTGAACGTTCTTGAATGTTTCCTCGCAACGGTCGTACCAGGGCTGATCCTTACGACCCTGTTGATCATCGTGAATTTCGTGATCCTTCGGAAGGATACCGAAATTCAGGTTACCGAAGTTCCGGACCGTTTCTTCCGTGCACTTGCTGGTAAAACAGCCATCGCAACACCGGCGATCCTGATGCCACTGATCATTCTGGGCGGCATTTATGGTGGCATCATGACGCCCACCGAAGCCGCTGGCGTCGCCGTAATTTATGCCATTCCGGTGGGCTTCTTCGTCTACCGCGGCCTGACACTCAAAACCTTCTATGAAAGTATGAAACACTCGGCGATCACGATCGGCGTGGTCATGGTCATGATCTTCACAGTCTTAATCGCCAGCCGCTTCCTGATTTTCGAAGATATTCCCGGTCTCGCCGAGGATCTGATCTATTCCATTTCAGATAACCCAATAATGATTTTCCTGATGCTCAATCTGGTCATGCTTCTGATTGGTATGCTGATGGACGATATCAGCGGAATCATCCTGAGCGCATCGCTTCTGCTACCCATCGCTGTTGGAGCTGGAATGGATCCAATCCACTTTGCCGCAGTTCTTGGTGTTAATCTTGGCATGGGCAACATCACGCCGCCAACGGCACCGCTTCTGTATCTCGGATCGCAAGTGACAGACGTGCCGGTCCGACAACTGATCTGGCCGACACTGATTTTCATCGTGTTTGCTTGGCTGCCAACTTTGCTGATCACCACATTTATCCCTGGGATCGCTCTTTGGTTGCCGAACATGTTCTTCGGCTCCTAGCAACACGAAAACACCAGCCAGAATAGAAAGAAGTTGGTATGCAAAACTCTGTTCCTTCAAACCGGGCGACGGTTGTCGTGGCTGAAATTCTGGCTCCGAAAGCCAATTTTGATTTCGCTGCCCACGCTCATATCACGGACAAGTCGTGATGGCGGACGCGCTCATAATCGGCGGTGGGCTGATTGGCATCACAACGGCCCACCGATTGGCCAAACGCGGCTGCTCGGTCGTGCTGGTGGAGGCCAACGAGGATGTCGGTCTTGGTGCCAACTTTGCAAACGGTGCGATGCTGGTGCCTTCACAAACTATGCCATGGAATTCGCCAGGGATATTGTCCACGCTTTTGAGGTCAATCGTGACACAAAATTCCGCAGTGCGGATCAAGCCGAAAGCTATCCCGTCCCTGTTCAAATGGGGCCTGCAATTTCTCAAGAACTCAAAGCCGCATCTGTACGAACTCCATACGCGCCGATTGCTCGAACTGGCGCTCTTTTCCATGGATGTCTTTGAGGAATACTACAAAGGATACGCAGACCAATTCGAACCCAAAAAATGTGGCACCATCAAAATCTACCGCGACCAACCAGGTCTGGAAGCCCAGATCAGATCCAATCGTCACCTCAGTGAGGTTGGGCTAGATTGGGAGGCACTAACGCCTGATCAAACTGTTGAGGCTGAGCCGCACCTTCAAGCGCTGGCCCCGCAGCTGGCAGGCGGAATTCGTTTTTCCGCTGATGTGGTGGCGGAATCGCGAAAATTCTGTCAAATCCTCCGCGATGACCTCGTCGCTTCCGGTCAGATAATACATGTTAGTTGCCAAGCCAATGAACTGCTGATGTCAGGCGAAAAGGTCATCGGCGCGCGTACAACAATCGGAGATATTCGGGCGAAGAATACCATTCTGGCCCTTGGGGCCAATACAAGAAAATTGGCTGCAAACGACGCAAGATCAATCTTGGTGCGCCCCGTGAAAGGGTACTCGGTCACATACGATACAACCGGCGTCAACGACCTGCCTTCGTATCCCGTTATCGACGAAGGGATGCATGTCGGGATTGTTCCAATAAATGGCAAATTGCGCGCTGTTGGAATTGCCGAGTTCGCCGGGCATGACGACACTCTAAGCCCCAAAATAATCCGGCAACTCGATCGCCTGACCAAATCCGTTTACCCCAACCTTGCGCAGACGCTTGACGGCTGCAAGCGCGAGCCGTGGACTGGATTCCGCCCGATGAGTGCTGACGGTTTGCCCTATATCGGCGAAGCATCCAGCAAGGGGCTTTGGGTCAATACCGGGCACGGCCATCTGGGTTGGACCCTCGCCACCGGGTCGGCAGAGTTGCTTGCTGACCTCATCATGGGCAAGCCAACAGCCTTGGACGCATCCAGCTATGCAGTAACTCGATCACACTAGACAGAAGATAAACCTAATGGAAGACAAGGTCATGAAAATAAAAGATATTCGCCTCACACGGCTCTTTTCCAAGTTCAAGACGCCCTATGTCTGGGCCATGGGCAAGAATCTTGGTCAAACAACAATCCTGATTGAGGTCGAAACGGATGCGGGCGTCGTCGGCTACGGCGAAACCGCCCCGACGATGACGTCCCCAGAGGCGATCCATGCGCTCTTACTAACCGCTAAAACGGTCCTGATAGGGCAGCCCATCACTCAGATCACCGATTTGATGAAACAGCTCTTTACGCAAAATTTTGGACATCACTATGCCAGCCAATCTCATCCAAGAATAGGCAATTTTGCGTTTGCAGGTGTTGAATTGGCCCTTTGGGATGCACTTGGCAAATCGTTGGATCTGCCGGTTCATGCCCTGTTGGGTGGGAAGATCCATGACACGGTGAGTTTCATGGGGTTTGTCCAGGGAGACAGTACGGAAGAGGTTGCAGCACATGCCGGTCAGTTGGCGTCGGACGGCTTTGAAGTGATTTACCTCAAGGCCGGATACACCAACGATAAAGATATGGCCAATGTCGAAGCTGTCAGAAAGGCAATTGGCAACAAGCGACTTCGGATCGACCCGAATGAGGCCTGGGACTTGATGGAGGCCCAGGTGATGATCAATAAGCTCGCCAAGTATGATCTCGAGATGGTTGAACAGCCGGTGTCGGCGATTGCCGGCGTTCCGGCATTGAAGGCATTGAAACAATCCTGCTCAGTCCCAATTGCCGCCGACCAGTCCGTGTACACACTAGAGGAGGCTCACTCGATGTGCTCCAGCGGTGCGGCAAGCCTGCTGACTGTGGGTCTGCACGAAACTGGAGGTATTCTTGGGTTCCGCCGCGTCGCTGCGATAGCTCAGGTATTCGACATCAACGTGTGTATTCACGGTGTTTGGGAGACCGGAATTACCACCTGCGCCTCGATACAAGCTGCGTCGGGTGTTCCGAATTTGGATGATGGCAATCAGATCATGTGGCAGCTCCTGCAAGAGGACATCGTCGAAAGCCCGGATCTGACGCCAAATGCCGGGAAAATTCCGGTCATGTCCGCCCCTGGCCTTGGATTTACCCTGAACGAGGACGCCGTTGGTCGGGCCGCAGAAGCCTACGACAAGAAGAATGGTTTGGAGGTAACATGATAGCATTGCAAGACAATTCACCTGCGGTCGTATCGCCCGGCATTTATCCAATGCTCTATGCGTTCTTTGACGATCGCGGTGTATTGCGCCAGGATCCGTTTCGGCGTCAGGTGGATGCGGCTTTGGGCACCCAGGCTGCCGGAGTTGCGATTCTGGGGTTGGGTACGGAGGTCTCGAAGCTCTCATTCGATGAGCGCGTCGAGGTCCTTGAAGTCGTCGCGAAGCGCATTGATGGACGCAAGCCGCTCTTAGCGACCGTCTATGGCGATACGATCACCGAGCAGATTGAGTTTTCGAAGCGAGCAATTCAAAGCGGTGCGTCGGCGCTGATGCTCCAGCCTCCCTCGCAGAAAATGGACGATGCAAAGCTGGCGGGCTTCTTCTCCGAGATTATCTCGGCGGTCGATTGCCAGATTGGGGTCCAGAATGCGCCGGAGTTCCTTGGCTTCGGACTAAGCAACCAGAGCTTGATCGCGCTTGCGAATGACCACAAAAATTTCACCATCGCGAAACTGGAATGCAACGCCGTCGATCTTGAGTCTGTTGCGTCAGAGCTCGGGGATAGCGTGATGCTTTTCAATGGCCGCTGCGGACTGGAATTACCTGACAACCTGCGCGCGGGTGCCAGTGGGCTGATCCCGGCGATTGATACGGTAGATAAGACCAGCGAAATTTTCGCTGAATTCACTGCTGGGACCGAAGAGCGGGCCGATAAGCTATATGCCGATCTATTGCCGGTTCTCTGCTTTATCATGCAGGGAATTCCACATTTCCTGACCTATGGAAAGATGCTGGCCGCAGCGCGTTTGGGAATTGAGCTTGGCGGCAGTCGAGAACCCTCATTGCCAGCGACTGATTTCGGCGCAGCATGCATCCACCGGTTCTCGAAACACTTGGGACCGTTGAATTGAGATATTCCGCAACATCACCAGCCATGAACAATGGCCCAAACACCAAAAGAAGAAAGTCATGAAAAATACTGCGCTACACATTTCGATTTCGTTCCGTGCCCGGCTGAGGAGGCTTTTCTAATGACCGTCGTAAACCTATCGCTAAGTGAGATACATGATCTCGCACTAGAAGCATTCACCCAAAATGGATGCGACCCTCAAAACGCCGGGGCCCTGACCCGGACGGTTGTTGCTGCTGAGCGAGACGGGTCTCATTCCCACGGCTTGTTCAGGGTGCCCGGATATGTGGCATCCCTACGTAGTGGGAAGGTCAACGGCGCCGCCGATCCGCAGATTTCCAACAAATCACCTGTAATTGTTAACGCGAATGGCGACGATGGGTATGCCCCCTTGGCAATCGAGCGAGGTATTCCAGCGCTGGCGAAAGCAGCGAGTGAGTTCGGTATCGCAGCAATGACTCTTACCCACACGCATCATTTTGCCGCCCTTTGGCCAGAAGTTGAGGCATTGGCCGAACAAAATTTGGCAGGGATGGCTTGTGTAAGTTATATGCCAAATGTCGCACCACATGGTTCAAACAAGCCTTTATTTGGTACCAATCCGCTCGCTTTTGCCTGGCCACGGAAAAACAAACCACCATTTGTATTCGACATGGCAACTTCCGCAATGGCCGGCGGCGATGTAGCAATTGCCGCAAGAGATGGCCATTCGGTCCCCCTTGGAACCGGATTGGATGAAAATGGCAATGAAACCACCGATCCGGCAGCAATCTTGAAAGGCGTTTTGCTTCCCTTCGGAGGGCACAAGGGTTCTGCTATTGCAACGATGGTTGAACTCTTGGCGGCTGGTGCGACCGGTGAACGGTTTAGCTATGAAGCGCAAGATGCCGACAACGGTGATGGTGGCCCTCCCCGTGGGGGAGAGTTTTTCCTGGCATTTTCGCCATCACTACTGGCCGGTGAAGGTTGGGAGGGCCATTGCGAAGAGTTTTTCGAAAAATACGAGGCAATTCCGGGATCTCGTCTGCCGGGCGCAAGGCGCCACAACAACCGCAATGATACAACCAACCGTGCCATAGATGCGAAACTTGTCGCCACCATTCAAGAGCTTTGTAGTCGTCCCGATTCGTGAATCAGGCACAAGATCGCCATTTGGTTGCCTGAGTTGTCTTTTGGAGGGTGTCGCATTTGATCGCGTTTACCCGCCCGATACGCAAGTATCGGGCACGCGTCCGCCCACCCGGGCGAACGCCCAGCACTGTAAGCGATACTTGAACTGCGACTCCTATTGGCGTTGAAGGTGATTGACGAATTGGAAGTTAATCGATTAACTTATGAGCATTAAGCGTTCCAGAACATGGGATTCGGCATTGCCCACATCAGCGTTGAAACTGGCCGGTTCCACGAACTGGGTGCCAAATGGGCACCCATGCCATAAAGGAAAAGAATGCCATGAGGTACTCAGGGCTAAGAGTCATTAGAGAGGCCTTGAATGGCCAAAAAGGTTGGAAGCCTGCTTGGCGCAATCCGGAACCCAAACCCAATTACGACATCATTGTCATTGGCGGCGGAGGCCACGGGTTGGCGACTGCACATTACCTAGCGACGAAATATGGTGAGAAAAGCATCGCAGTGGTCGAAAAAGGCTGGATTGGGTCCGGCAATGCCGGGCGTAACACGACAATTGTGCGTGGTGACTACACTTTGCCTCCAAATACCCGCTTCTACGATCACAGTGTTGGCCTGTGGGAAAAGATGGAGCGGGAGTTGAACTTCAATGTCATGCACTCACAGCGTGGCTTGTTGTTCGTGCACCACAACGACTCAGAGAGGGACGACCACTATCGCAAAACCAACATCATGCGGATGCAAGGCACAGATGGCGAGATTTTGGGGCCTGAGCAGGTGCGCAAGATGTACCCCTCGATGAATTTCGACGGACGTTTCCCTATCACGGGTGCCTATCTTCACCGGCGCGGTGGCACCGCCCGCCATGACGCTGTGGTCTGGGGATATGCGCGGTCGGCCGACAGGCGCGGAGTAGATATCCTTCAGAATTGCGAAGTTATGGGGTTCCGGATTGAGCAAGGTAAGGTCCTGGGGATTGAGACAACCCGCGGGTTCATCGGCGCAAGGAAGGTTGGTGTCTCGGTAGCTGGAAATACCAGCCGAGTGATGGACATGGCGGGCATTCGTACCCCAATCGAAAGCCATGTTCTTCAGGCTTTCGTGTCTGAAGGGCTCAAGCCCATCATTCCCGGCCAAGTCAATTATGGCGCAGGTCACTTCTATATTTCGCAGTCGGACAAAGGCGGCCTGGTTATGGGAGGCGACCTGGATCAGTACAATTCCTGCGCCCAGCGGGGCAACCTGCCGGTCTTTGAATCGGTGATTGAAGCCGCTGTGACCTTGTTCCCAATGCTGTCGCGCGCTCGTCTTTTGCGGGCATGGGGCGGTTTGCAGGATATGTCCATGGATGGCCATGCGGTGATCGACGAAACGCCGATCAAGGGTCTCTATTTGAACGGCGGCTGGTGCTACGGCGGATTCAAAGCAACACCCGCAGCCGGCGAATGCTTTGCTCATCTTCTAAGCACAGAACAGCCGCATGAACTTGCCAAGCCCTATCGTCTTGACCGGTTCCGGACCGGCTACCTGCTTGATGAAAAGGGCCAAGGCCCGAACCCGAACCGGCAGTAAGGAGCGGTCAAATGATTATCAATCACCCTCTTTTGGGGCCGCGTGACCGGCAGGAATTCACCTATCTCGGCGATGCTTGCCTGATTGACCGTCCCGACTGGCAGGCCGGGAACGCGATGGATCAGTTTTACGAATACGTCTACCTGCGTGATGATCCAGCCGGGGAGCACCGCGAGCTTTGGTATCACGAGCATGGCGACCGCTCGTGGCTAGTCGTAACACGCAACACGGTGACGCATGAAATCACTAATGTCGAACTGGCCAGCGATGTGGCCCGCAAGCAGGGGCGCAGCAAATGACCCAATCCAACCGTTTGAATGGCGGCCTGATCAACCGCGGAAAGCCACTGAACTTCAATTTCGATGGGCGTGCCTATCTGGGGTATGAGGGCGACACGCTGGCGTCTGCCCTGATGGCCAATGGCGTGCGTTTCCTGGGTCGATCGTTCAAGTATCACCGTCCGCGTGGTATTTTCACCGCTGGCTCCGAGGAGCCAAACGCGCTGGTCGAATTGCGCAGTGGAGCCCGGCAGGAACCAAACACACGCGCTACAGTAGCGGAGCTGTACGAAGGGCTGGTTGCTTGCTCACAGAATTACAAGGGCAGCTTACGTTACGACCTGCTTGCCCTGAACGATTTGTTCTCGGATATTCTGAGCGCCGGTTTCTATTACAAGACGTTCATGTGGCCGGCGGCTTTCTGGGAGAAAGTCTATGAACCCATCATCCGCTCAGCTGCAGGCCTTGGTCGCCTGTCTGGGGAAGATGACCCGGATGAATATGAAAAGGGCTTCCTCCATTGCGATCTGCTGGTGATTGGGGGTGGGCCCGCTGGCCTGATGGCGGCACTGACCGCGGGCCGTGCAAGCGCAAACGTCATCCTCGCGGATGAAGATAGCCGTTTTGGCGGGCGCCTGAACGTCGAACAGGAAGATGTCGACGGAAAGCCTGCGGTCGAATGGGTTGAGCAGACTGTGGCCGAGCTAACCGCGATGGACAATGTGCGCCTGATGCCGCGAAGCACGGCGATGGGGGCCTTTGACCACGGGGTTTACGGTGTGGTTGAGAGGGTGCAGGACCATCTGCAAACCCCTGTGGCAGGGAAGCCGCGGCAGACATTGTGGCGGGTTTATTCAAAGCGCGCGATCCTTTGTGCCGGGGCAACCGAGCGTCCAATTGCTTTCCCGGACAACGACCGTCCGGGGGTGATGCTGGCAGGATCGATGCGGGCCTATGCCAACCGCTGGGCTGCAACCCCCGCGCGGAAGGTGGCGGTCTTCACCAACAATGATGATGGCCATCGCACTGCGGTAGACCTGATGGCAAAAGGTGTTGATGTCACAGCCATCGTCGATGCCCGGCTGGATGCGCCGACACTGACGGATGTGCGGCTGATCAGTGGCGCGCATGTTATCGGCACCAAGGGGCGGCATGGCCTGAGCAGCATCCGGGTCCGTCAAGCGGATGGCCACGAGGAAACGCTAGCCTGTGGCGCCTTGGGCGTGTCTGGCGGCTGGAATCCCAACGTCCACCTGACCTGCCACCAGGGCGGCCGTCCTGTCTGGATTGAGAGTATTGCAGCTTTCGTTCCCGGCCGGAACATCCCAGTTGGCATGTCGGTGGCGGGTGCGGCCAAAGGCCTGTTTTCGACTGAAGACGCATTGCGCAGCGGGGCGGAAGAAGCTGTGGCTGCCCTGGAAAGCCTGGGTATCGCCGCCAGCGCATTGAAGCTGCCGCGCGCCGATAACGGCGCCTATAACCTCCAGCCACTTTACCATGTGCCCCATGGCAAGGGCCGGGCTTGGCTGGACCAGCAGAACGACGTGACCGTCAAGGACGTTAAGCTGGCACATCAGGAGAACTACCGATCGGTCGAGCATCTCAAACGCTACACTACTCTCGGCATGGCCACTGACCAGGGCAAAACTGCTAACGTCAATGCTTTGGCAATAATGGCCGAGCTGACCGGCAAATCGATCCCCGAAACGGGAACGACGATTTTCCGGCCGCCCTATACACCGGTTGCACTGGGCACAATCGGCGGGCGCACGGTGGGCAAACACTTCCACCCGACGCGCGAAACCCCGACTGACAAATGGGCCAGGGAACACAATGCGCCCTTTGACACTGCTGGCGACTGGATGCGGGCGCGTTGGTTTCCGCAGCCGGGCGAGACCCATTGGCGCCAGTCCGCTGACCGAGAGGCCTGTAACGTGCGCAAGAATGTGGGCATCTGCGATGTGACCACACTGGGAAAAATCGACGTTCAGGGCGCGGATGCCGCGTCATTCCTGAACAGGGTCTATGCCAATGGTTTTGCCAAGCTGGCAGTGGGTAAGGTGCGCTATGGCATCATGCTGCGCGAAGATGGCGCCTGTTACGATGACGGCACCGCTGCACGGTTGGCGGAAGAACACTTCGTCATCACGACCACTACAGCCAATGCCGGGGCGGTTCTGAGAAACATGGAATTCGCCCGTCAATGCCTGTGGCCGGACATGGACGTGCAGCTGATCTCAACCACCGAGGCCTGGGCGCAGTTTGCTGTTGCCGGACCGAAATCGCGCGAGCTGCTGCAGCGGATTGTGGACTCTGAGTTCGATATCTCAAACGAGGCATTCCCGTTCATGGCCTGCGGTTCCGTGACGCTGTGCGGCGGCCTGAGGGCACGTCTGTTTCGGATCTCATTCTCGGGTGAACTGGCCTATGAATTGGCTGTTCCCACCCGTTATGGAGATGCGCTGTGGCGCCGAATGCTAGAGTTGGGGCAAGATCTTGGAGTAGCTCCCTATGGTCTTGAAGCGCTCGACATCATGCGCATTGAAAAAGGCCACCCGACGGGTCGCGAACTCGACGGCAGGGCCACCGCACTGATGCTGGGTATGGGGCGCATGGTGTCCCGCAAAAAAGACAGCATCGGCAGCACAATGGACCAGCGGGAGGGGGTGACTGATCCCAATGGATTGCGCCTTGTCGGTCTGAAGCCCGTGAACCAAAGCGAAGTGATAACCGCCGGTTCCCAGTTGGTGAATGAAACTGCGCCTGTTCATATCGACAGCGAACAGGGGCATGTGACATCAGCCTGTATCTCGCCACATCTGGGGCACTCCATCGGAATGGCCTTTCTCAAAGGCGGTGATCAGCGCATGGGCGAGATTATCCGCGTAGTCGATCCCGTGCGGGGAACCGATGTAAAGGCTCAGGTCATTCCCACACATTTCTTTGACCCGGAAGGAGGGCGCCTGCGTGCTTGATCTTCAATCCATCACCCCGCTTTGGGGAGAAACGCCGCGTGTCGACCGATTCAATGGGCTGACAATCACTGAGGTTCCGAACCGGGCGCTTGCCTCGCTTGCATTGCGTAGGGGGCGCGAAGACGAAGGCCGGAAAGCGGCCGAGGCCATGCTGGGATTAGCTTTGCCTGCGGTCGGGAAGCACGCCGCAGCGGGCTCATACGCGGCTAGCTGGTTTGCGCAGGATCAGTGGCTGATCTCCGCAGAAATCCCGGAGCATGAACTTATGTCCTACCAACTCGCGGATGCCGTGGAGGGCCTAGCCTCGGTAACAGAGCAAACAGACGGCTGGTGCCGTTTTGATCTGGAGGGTGCGTGCCGGGGTGTGTTTGAACGTTTGAGCGGCGTCAATCTGGCTGCGATGGAGCCCGGGAGCGCCACACGCGCGCTGCTGGAGCACCTTAGCTGTGTGATCATCTGCTTTGAAACTGCCAGCCACTACGCGGTTCTTGGCCCGCGCTCTTACGCGCGCTCTCTGCACCATGCTTTGGAGACTGCCGCCCGTTCGGCCCTTTGAAATATCGGCTTACTTTCTGAACTAACCCGCCGCTACTGCGACCGCGGCGGAACCACGTACAGGAGACTTCCCATGACAACTGCTTGATCTTTTGGCCCTAGGTACCAAAGCTTAGGGTTAACCACGCAGTTGTCCAGTTTCGGCTTCGTCCGCGACTTGTGAATTCCACGTGTGATTCTCGCTGCAGCCTGTATGAATGACCGTTGCTTCCGCTGCATAGCGGCACCGAACTTGTTGCTCACTTGGCATTCCTGACGCTGCGAGTGCAAGCAGCGAGAAAATCCAAGGAACAGGTTGGGCTCGAAGCAGTCATTCGCTGCAACTTGCTTGAACGACTGCTACGCGGGACTTTGCTGCCCTACATGATGACCGATCAAACGTCTGCTTTTGCAGTGCTTTAGAAACATCGTGACACAATCGTTCAGTAATCAAGGGCACTGTGACCGCGGGGATTCACTCTTTAGACTCTTGATCTGACGCCTCGTCCGGCCAACCAGAAAGGAAAAACTGCCAGGTCGCGATGGTCCCAATCGCGCCAAACAGAATGGCCCAGAACAAGTTCCCGGTTACAAGCTCCAAGATCGCCCATCCAACGCTCAAGAGTGTGACGGCAACCCGCCGCCAGAGCGGAAGAAAGAAGGGTACGCGAAGTTCGAACATGTTCATCCGGGGATCACTCCAACGCTGTGGAACACGCGATGTTAGACCTCTGGCATGATAGTTGCGCCGGTAAATGCAATCAACTAACGTCCTTCCCCACGGTTACATGTCTCAGGTTCTGTGCACACCATTGACCGTTGCGATTGTCGACGGTGCACGCAGCCAATATTTGATTCCTCGGCATCGTAGCGCACAGCTCCGGCAGCCACACCACGATGTCATTCGCTGTCACTTCACAACGTCTACCTTGCTTCTGTTTAGCGAAATAGCGATTGCAGCAATCAGCAAAACACCCAAGGCGACCTGGCTCCACGAAGGGGGTACGCCCGCGATTGTCAGCCCATTGCGGACGATTGTCAGGGTCAATGCCCCGATGATTGTTTTGACCACACTGCCATAGCCACCTGTCAGCGGCGTACCACCAAGCGCAACCGCAGCAATTGCGTCGAGCTCAATCATCAGACCCGCCTGGGGCGTCGCCGCTCCTGCCCTTGCCAGGTTGACGCAAGCCGCCAATCCCACCATCAGCCCTGCAGCGGCAAAGACCTTGATCTTGAACGTCGTGACATTGATGCCGACCAGGCGGAGAACCTTCTCGTTGCCTCCAACGGCTCGCAACTGTTGACCAAAAACAGTCCTCTCATAAAAGGCCCACATAAACAGCGCGACAATCGCCGCGAGGATGAAGATCGCGGGGAATTTGCCCATCGACAGAAGCCAAGGTGCTGCGACAGACGAGATGTTGGTGCCGCCTGACACGCTATCGTCCGTTATATAAATCGCCGTGCCGTCTGATGCGATAATCACAACGGCGCGCACGATGATCAGCATTGCCAATGTTGTCACAAATGATGGGATCTTGAGCAGTGAAATAATCAGGCCGTTGACCATGCCAACAAGGCCACCTGCGACAATTCCCAGGATCAAGCCCACATCCCCGAACCAGAGCATTCCAAGTGCACCCAGAAACGCCGAAAATGCCAGGCTTGACCCGATGGAGATATCAATTGAACCAGTTGTCACGATCATCAACTGCGCGAATGCCAGTAACATCAAGACAGGCGTTTGCTGCGCAATGAACGTCCAGTTGCGCATCGACATGAAGCGGTCGCCCGAGATCGCCCAGAACAACAAGATTACCAGAACAATGGCAATGAAAGGCACATAGTCTCGCAACATTTCGGCGCGTTTGGGCGTCAGGAATGGGCGGGAGGCGGTTGTTTCGGTCATGTCGTTCTCCTCATTCGCCGAGAGTTATGGCCTTCACGAGCCGGTCCGAGGTAATCTCGTCGCGTTTGAATTCGCGCGATGTGACCCCGTGATGGGTCACTACGATACGGTCAGCCAGGCGGCGCACCTGATCGAGATTGTGGCTTACCAAAAGGAATGACGTGCCCTGCTTGTCGCGCACATCCTCAACCAATCGCTCAACTTCCGCCGTTTCATTCGGTCCAAGTGCGGCGGTCGGTTCGTCAAGGATTACGATGTCGCTCCCCCAGGCAATTGCGCGCCCGATCGCGATACTTTGTTGTTGTCCTCCGGACATGGAGGAGATTGGTTGCGACAGATCCTGAACGGTGGTGACATTGAGCTGCGCGAGGGCTTCACGGGTTTTTTCGCGCATCTTTCGTTCATCCACAAAAATCCCCCATTTGCGGGGGATGCGCCCCAAAAACAGGTTGTAGGGCGCCGTCATATTGGGAACCAGTGCCAGATCCTGATAAACGACTTCGATCCCGCATTCCTGCATATGCGAAACACTGTGCTCAGCCCGGGATACTTCCTTGCCATTGATGATGATCTGTCCGCCGTCCGGAACATGGGCCCCAGCCACAACCTTCATCAACGTTGATTTTCCGGCACCATTTCCGCCCACGATCGCGACAACTTCACCGCGATGAAGATCAAAGGAGCCGTCACGCAATGCCTGGACACCACCAAATGACTTCGAAACGTGTTTCACCGAAAGAAGAGGTTGAGCCGTCTGGTCATTCATAGTGGGTTCTCCTTCATTCCTATCCGCTTGCTTCAGCAACAAGGGCTTCTGGCTCGGCTCTGGGAGAACCGAGATAGGTTTGTGCAAGTACGTCCAGAAAGGCCCCGCGCAGCACAGTATCTTCACTTTGCTGGCTCAGCTCGATGTCGACGGCATCGTAGATGCTTGGCAAAACCGTCGCTTTTACATGGGTCTTGATGTGTTCCAGAAACCTTTGACCGAACCCGGCATATTCATCTCCGATCACAACCAAATCCGGATTGACGAAGTTGATGCAGTTGGTGATGCCTTGCGCCAGATAGCGTGCAACCCTGTGCACCTCTTCGCTGGCAAGCCCGTCTTCCGCTGCGTATGCGTCAAGGACCTGAGAAAAATCAGCGTCTGAAGTCAATGTTGTACTGCTGACGTTCTCTGCGCGCTCCCGTATGGCACGCAGTAGCGCAATGCGCGACGTGAAGAGTTCCAGACAGCCTCTATTTCCACATTTGCACTGCTCGCCATCAACGCTGATGGACGTATGCCCCAATTCACCTGCAAGACCTTGCGCACCCCGGTGCACATGGCCATCCACGACAAGCGCCGAGCCGATCCCCTGACCGGCAGACACGTACAACATGACCTTGGCCCCCAGCGCCCGGCCATGATGGCGCCATTCAGTCAAGGCTGCTGCCTTGGCGTCGTGTGTGGAGTGAACAGGAATGTCAGGATAGCGGGAGCGCAGCTCGGGGATCAGATCGAAGCCCTGCCATTGAGGGCTTTCAGTCATGAGGATGACACGTTCATCGCGCTCCAGGAACGGGCCAGGAACAGCCACGCCAATGCCATCGACCTGTTTCAAATTGCCAATCTGGCGATCCAGTGTCTCGGAGATCTCCTTGAAAGTCTGCTTGGCGGACCCGTCCCGTGCGATGGGGAATTCACTGGTCTCCAGCAGGTCACCGCGCAGATTAAATGCAGCAATGGAAAAGCTACGGCGTTGCAATCTAAGACAGAGGATGTATCGCCCGGAACCAACAAAGCTGAGGTTGATCGATCGCCGACCACGCCCCCCACGAACAAGTCCCACTTCCTCAACGATGCCATTGTCAATAAGTGGTGCTATCGCACGTGTGACAGTCGCCTGATCCAATCCGGTGGCTACGCTGATTTCCTTGCGCGAGCATTCTCCCATGTCGTGCAAAGCTGCAAGGATGGCGCGCCTGTTGTGGCCTTGAATACCTTCGATCGACAAGCCTTTTTGAGCAAGTTTCATGTCCGAACCCCAATTTTTTCAATTTGGCTCAAACATAGCGAGTTTTGCTTGCAACCTGCAATCAACTCTCGGGTGCTACGCATCGACGCCCTCCTGAAACAGGATGTCGGCGAATGTAGCACTTTGTCGGATCCTCTCCGCGTTGGGCATGTCGGTCTTGGTGATCTTTTCCCGCGTCTCGACTTCACCTCTGCCGCCACGCTCGTGGCGTCGCTTCAAGCGCTGCTTCAGGAGTTCATCCGGCGTGTCTACAAAGATACGCAGGTCGAAATGCGATGCCGCTCGAATCCAAGGCGCTTCATTCATCAGAATGTAGTTGCCCTCGACTATGCAAAGGGCCTCGTTTCCTTCGATCCTGGCGCCTTCTGGGACCGGGTCATGTATGTGCCGGGAATATCGCGGCCACCAAAACGCATCTCCCCTGGACAAACGTTCCACCGCGTGGGCAAACGCGTTGCCATCAAACGTATCGATACGGCCTTTCACGCTTCTAAGCCCTTCGGCCTCAAGCTGGGCGTTTGTTTTGTGAAACCCGTCCATCGGGCAGTAGGCAGCGATGTGCCCGGCAGCGCGTAGATCCTCGGACAGCCGCTCGGACAGCGTAGACTTACCCGTCGCCGGAGGCCCTGCAATTGCTACAATGAGCGGCGGTTGACCTGCACTTATCCGCTTTTCAATTGCGCCCAGAAGGCTGGCATAGTCGGCGAGGTGCTCAGGCATCCATCCAACTCCGCGTACCCGCATGGGTGCATGACTTACCCGCGATCTGGTTGGCGATATTCAACGCATCTACAAATGACCCGGTCTCGAGATACGCGTGGCAGAAAGCGCCGTGATAAATGTCTCCTGCGCCCAAGCTATCGACAACGTCCACCTCCAAAGCGGGTATCTCGCCCCGTCGTCCCTGATCATGCCAGACGACCCCAGCGTGACCCCGTGTCATTGCCCAGCGTTGGATGTCCAGTTCCTCACACATATTGGCAAAGGCGCGCAGTCCCTCGGGACAAAACACGTCGCTGACAATTGGAATATCGGCCAGCTTTAGAAAATCCGGTGACCAGTCTTTCCAGCCGCCGCCATCCAAAATGATTGGCCCTTCAAACGCACGTAAGGCGTCAGCGTGCGCCGCAACAAAATGCCGTTCGTACTGGTCGATCTGAATCAACCCGTATCCTTCCGTCAGGATCAGACCCTCTTGAGAACGCACCTTTTCGCACTCATCCCCTGCGCCATTGACAATCATCCTGGCCCCAAGGCTCCGGGTTGAAACAACTGTCGAAAGAGGGATGCGATAGTCCGGGTCATTACTGATGTCGTGCACCGTAACGTTCCTGTCCTTCAGATCGGACGTCAGCATTGTCTTCATTGGGCCCGGCGCGCCCAGCGATGTGGCCAGCGCCGCCGTTCCACCAAGATGGGCGAACGTAACGGCAGCGTTCAAAGCAGACCCGCCCGGGATCACATCATTGCTCAAAGCCTTGGTCTTCCCGTCCGGACCCGGAAAATCCTCAACAAGCGCGGTGACATCCATCACCGAGCGGCCTATGAACAGCGCCCGGCTCACGCGGCCTTCCGGGATGGATCGAGCCCGCCATCAGCATACCGCTTTGCCATTTCTGCAACTGGGATCGGCTTGATTTTACGCCCGTGGCCCGCCACCCCGAACCTCTCGAACCTGTCACGGACCAGCGTTTCAAGCTCCGCCATCCCGGCCAAGATAAACGCCCGAGGATCGAAATTCGATGGGTTGTCCCGGGAGAAGCGCCGCATTGCGCCGGACATGGCCATGCGGCAATCGGTGTCGATGTTGATTTTTCGAACACCATGCCGGATCCCGCGTTCGATCTCTTCGACGGGGACGCCCCAGGTTTGTGGCATTTCACCGCCAGAGGCGTTTATCAAGTCCTGCAAACCCTGTGGCACAGAGCTCGACCCATGCATGACAAGATGGGTATTCGGCACGCGACGATGGATCGCCTCAATCTGGCTGATGGCCAGGATGTCGCCATCCGGTTCCCTTGTGAATTTATAAGCGCCATGAGACGTCCCACAGGCTATCGCTAGCGCATCGACCTTGGTTGCAGCAACAAACTCCGCTGCCTGATCGGGATCGGTCAATAGCTGATCGTGATCCAGTTTGCCCTCTGCCCCGGACCCGTCTTCTTCACCCGCCTCGCCGGTTTCAAGCGATCCAAGAACACCCAGCTCTCCTTCGATTGAGGCACCCGTCCAATGTGCGATCTGTGCAACGCGAGCCGTGATATCGACGTTGTGGGCATAGCTGGCGGGTGTCTTGCCGTCGCCCATCAGGGAGCCATCCATCATGGCCGAGGTGAACCCCGCAGCGATGGCGCTGACGCAGGCCTGCTCATCATGGCCGTGGTCCTGATGCAGACAGATTGGGTTGTCGGGATACATGGACGCCAGTGCGTTCACTATAGCGACGATCATCCGATCTCCGGCATAGGCCCTGCGAACATTCAAGCTGGCTTGCAGGATCACCGGTGCATCGCAGGCGCGCGCAGCGTTCATGATCGCAAGGCCCTGCTCCATATTGGAGATGTTGAACGCCGGCACACCAAATCCTTGATCCGCCGCATAATCAAGCAATTGTCTGAGGGTTATGAGGGGCATGGCGAGGCCTTTACTTGCGGAAGTTGAGATTGTGGAATTTCGCCGAGCCTTCCTGAACAAAGAGACCCCAGGCATCGGTATTGGAGATGTCATAGACCCTGAAGGATGCAACAACCTGCCCGGCCACAAAGCACTCGATGGCCGACCCGTTGCGCAGGATCTGGACCCGGTAACACCCATCCTCCGGTGTGAAGGCGAGCGGACGCTCGACCAATGGGCTGTCGATCTCCTGACGGACCTCAATGCCATGCCGCTCATTGAGCACCAGGCTGTCCCAAAGTGGATCCATCGCGGCAGGCCAGCGATCAAACAGGACGCGCTCCTTCATGGGCTCGATTGAAAGGCTGTAACCGCTGTCCAGATGATCGCCGCCTCGGGGTTCGATGAGAATACCCACAGCTTCGGTGGCGGGATCAGGTTCAATCACTACATCGAGCAACACGTCATCCCGGTTCGGACCGTCGATGAACGCGTATCCGTATGATCCTGTCGCATCACACCGAGGGTCTGCATCGCCGGTCCAGTCTCCCAACATGGGGCGCAGCTTGTGGGGCACGGTCTCTGCGTAACTCTGGTCCACGTTATCGGGCAATTTGCAGGTCAGCGTGCCGTCTGGCAGCGAGACAAGTTCGCGCGGGCTGCCCAGTTCTCCGCCCCAAACCCAGCTGCGCTTGGGGCCATGATGCTTGCGGAACGGTATCCATGCGAAACTCATGCGACGGTCGCCATCGCTGGCCGATTTGGCAGCGTAAAATCGACGCCCGTCAAGACTGTCGAGCTTGCGGCTTTCCCAAGGACCATCCGGGGATTTTGACACCCGATACACTGTTTGCATTCGTTCCGAGTAGCGGCTTTCAACCAGATACCACCAGTCGCCCAACTTGAAGATTTCCGGGCATTCCGGGCAATGCGTCAACATCGAGGACGCCAGCGGCGGGCCAACCTCCCAGCTTTCCAGATCATCGGACGTGGCAACGGCAACACAGCCCCGGCGAAACTGCGGACCTTCCTTGAGGCGCGCTGAGATCAGCATCTTGAAGCACCCTGCCTCTTCGTCGCGGTAGACAAAGGGGTCGCGCCAATCGACGGTTTCGTACCAGCGGGGATCGGGGAAGATCATCGGGTTGGATCCGGATTTCTCCCAGGACTTGAGATCAGTCGATGTTGCCTTGCAAATTGACTGCGGTGAAGCAGATTGACGATTGTAACCTGTGTAGAAGAAGTGAAACACGCCCTTGTGCTCAATGACAGAGCCGGTCCAGATCCCATCGCCGTCGCACTCACCGTGCGCGCCGGGGCCAAAAGCGTCGGGCATCACCTCCCAGTTTACGAGGTCATCTGACCGAAGATAAGCGGTCGAGACGCGCGCCCGCTCAACATATTCCCACGCGCCCACAGGGGGTTGGGAAAAAAACAGATGCCACGTGCCATCGTGGTAGAATGGCATTGTATCACCAGCGGCAGCACCGCGCTCCGGAGCGTATCCGAAAAGTCTCATCTGCGGACCTCGAAAAGAGTTTGATTTTTTAGTCCCCCGACCCATTGAACCGGGGGAGGGCTCGCTGCGTGCAAGGGGAGTTATTGCACGTAGTCTTGCCAGTTTGCCTGCCACGCGTCGATGAAACCGGGCAAATCAGCGTCGGGATTATGGACCTTGCTGAGGCTGCGAACGGTTTCCGGTGAAAGAATACATCCGTTCAGAAGACTGTTGGCATAGGTATCCACATTGTCGGCTGTTACCGGAATGAGGCCGACCCGCGGCTGGGTGTCTTCAATCGGGTGACCGTGCAAGTAGTCATAGAGTTGGATAAGGCCGAACCCGCCAACCATCCAATGGCCACCGATCGAGAAACTCAGTTTGCCATCCTTGATGAATTGAGCGACCTGCTCGTCAATGTCGGTGGTTATGATGGCGATGTCGTCACGCCCTGCCTGTTCCACCGCAAATTGACTGCCGAGACCGGCGACCGCGCCAAGCACGATGATCGCGTCAATCTCGCCGGGTCCGAAGCGGGCAATGAACTGCTCGGCATATTTCTGGCCATTCTCCCGGTTCAGACGATCCCAACTTTCAGCGATCACTTCGACCCCTGCCGCGTCCAATTCCGATTGAACTCCCGCCCAGATTTCTTCCGCAGAAGTCACACCTTTCTGGTTCCAGACCATCGCGACTTTCTTGTGTCCGAGATCTGCGGTGGCTTTGCCGATTGCCTGACCCCAAGTGTCATTGTTCTGGGTCACCTGCGCGATGAAATCCTCACCTTCATAGTCATCGTCATAGCTGGACACCACCAGTCGACCGACGGCAATACCAGGAATATCATTCTCTTCGAGAAGACGCGCGACCTGGATACCGGCCGGCGACGTCAGCGGGTTGAAGATCAGCCCGTCCGGGCCGCTTGCGATGATGGATTCAGCTTGCGCCGCGTGCTGTTCTTCCGAGTTCTGATCGTCAAACTCCTTCAGCTCGACACCCAGCGCTTCAGCGACGCAGCGTTCAAAACGATGGCGGTTGATAACCCAAGGGTTTGTTTCCGGCTGGCCAAGGTCAGCGATTACCAGATCGGTACGAGCTTCGCTTTGAGCCGTTGCCACGCTCGCAAGCGGCAACATGGCTGCTGTCACAAGCAAAGGCTTGAGCATCTTGTAGGTCATGATCTCCTCCCTGGAGAGTTTTTCGCGTTGATTGCGGAGAGGTAAACTCCTATTTAATGCGTACTGCAATTAAATGCAGTTTGCAAGTATATATCCAATCCGCTGAACCAACCCGGGAACTTTGAGGTTGCGAAGTGGCAAAAATCCAGGCTTTACGGCTCAAGCAGTCAAGGCATCAAGTTCCGCGCGAACCACGCGGTACGGCAGGACCCGGTGTCCTGACTCAGGTTCCGAGCGGTGTGGATGCCCTGGGCGTGGTCCTCGTAACGATCGGCGTAGTCGTTCACAAATCCGCGCAGATGTCGTCTGCACCTGTCAACGGCGACTGAAATCGGCCATTCGCTGCAACCTGAAGAACGAGCAGGTTGGGCTCGCACCGGACTTTCTCTGCGACGGGCCCGAATTGGTCGAATGAGCCCTGAACCGCCATTGATCACACTTCAGCCTTTCGCTCATGCAGCAGGTCGCGATCCGCGCAAACCGGACATTTCCTGTCTGGTTCGTGGATGGCTGTGACGCGGACTAAGCTGCCATTCGCTGGCCGCGTTTCATAACAATGCTGAGCGGGACGACGTTTCTGTTAAGCGTTTGTGTATAACCGAGGCGTCAAATCAAATGACGACAGCCTCACGGTTCTCGCTGATCCCCCCAGTTCAACCAGGCAGCGTCCTCGGGCGACAGGAGCGAAGCGCAACGTTCATGGTAGCGTGCGAGTTCATTGTCACTAAGGCGGCCTTCCCACTTGTTGGATGTGCCGGAAGCAAAGAACTTCGCTTGGTCCACGAAGGGCGAATCTTTGTGAAAGCGTCTTTCGCTGGCTTCGACTACCTTGCGCATATTGGCAAACGTATTTGCCTCTGTCAGCGCAGTCAAAATTTCCGGTGGCAGATCGATTTCCAAAATTCGAGCAAGCCGCGCAATCTGTCCGTGCAGGTCTTTGCTCAGATCGGCGTAATGGAAGAAATGCACGTTCCCCTTGCCCTCACGCACTCTGGCCTGCTGGTAGTGACGTATAATGGAGTGCACTGTAAGATCATCTGTGCCCGTATCGGTCACTGGTTCCTCAACAAATCTGTTGAAGCCTGCCCGGATATCATCAGGGAACATCTCTAAAAGGGGACCAGCGTCTTTCATGTTCTCAACGTGGCTCCGAAAGGAGAAATGGGCATCGATCGGATGACGATACACAACGATATAGGTTGGCTCTAAACCATATGAGATGCCGTCCATGGGTGTATGGCTTTTGAGGCAGCGCCTACGCGTCAAGCTGGCTTGCTTTGCGGCGATTGCTTTTCGGTCGCGAAATCCACAATCGAGCCAAGGTGCTTCTTCTCTGTTGCCGGCATCCGGAACGACCCTGCCATGTATCAGCATCATGACGATATTCAACGTCCATGTCGTGCCGCATTTTGGGGGCGTGCAAACAATCACGTCGTTGGGCCGCAGCTGAAATTCATCCCAAATGTCGGTATTCGTGACCGGGCCAAGATAATCGCGGTGACGTTCTGTATGAACTGTCTGCATTGGACTTCTCCCTCGTCCGTAACTCCACTTTAGCCGTCCATCATCCAACCGCAAAGCTGTTTGAGCGTCAGGAACGCGAGGCGAAAAAATGTCGCCAATAGGCTCGTTGCAGACCTTTGCTGCTAACTTCATGAATATCCGCTTTCCGCGCATTCATACCATCCTTGGTGCTCGGTGCTGCAATCGCAGCGAATGGCAGCTGAGTGGCCATTCCTGCCAAGTAGCCTGTGGCACGGCGATCGAGGGTCATCGGTCTGGATGCACGTTCTTAACGGGATTGGGCGGCAGTTTTATTGGGATTCAGGCGTCAATTCACTGAGAATACGCAGTTGAGCGCTAGGCTAGAACAACTTGGCCTATTTTGATCATTTTCGCATCGACCCCAAGTTCTGGTATCAAGTAGCCGTTTTTGGTCCTGAACACATTCCGCAAATACTGATTTCCGTCAGTGTCCATAAACAGACACCGTAAGTTGTAGCAATCGCCCCAAACCCCTGCAATTGCAACTAGTGGAATGCCTATCGGTAGCGAGTCGACTCTTTCAAATTCTCTGTAGTCAATCCCGCAGGCGCAGGATTGGCGGAAGCTCATGGTGAAGCGTTCGTGATGAGTGGGCATCGTCATTCCTTCAGATCAAAGATGGAAGCCGTAGTCTTGGTCTCGTTCAAGCAGCCCATGATTCAGCTCTCTTGCAGCAGAGTTTCGGCGGCTCTCGCTAGCTTCAAACTCGTCTGCAAGTTCTCTTCCAGCGTGGTGTAGTTCTGTTCTTCGGTCAGCAAGTCGGCCAATGTAGCTACGGACTTGAGATGTGATTTCATCAGCAGCTCGATGCACTGCGTTAAGCCATTTAGCCTGGCCTCGATCCCGGTCGTCGAGCGTTCTTCCAAATTGCGCAATTCCGAGGCGGAGGTCTCGCAAGCCGTCACCAACTGCTCGACGCACGCGAGCAAATCTCGCTCCAAGGCTGTCAGGGATTGGTCCATCTAGTTTGGCTCCACTCTGATGCAAGAAACCAATCGGCTCGCCACCGAACAGGTGCGCATGCTTGATGTTTCTGGCGGCAGGATCAAATAAGTCGCTCCCTCGTGAAGTACCGCCTGGATGCCCAACCTCTCTAGCTGCGTCGAGGCGGCTATCGTTGAGAGTTTCCAGCTCCACAGAAAAGTCAGTCCTAAGGTTGCTGCGATCAACACCATACAGGCCGTTATCACCGCCCAAGGTGAGATCTGAATCAGGAATTTGATCTTGTCGATGTGACTCTGCCAGGTCGTCCCGCTCCAATCCAAAAACGTGCGGGTATCGGCTTCGATTGTATTCCGCGCGAGTGTTACACATGCTTGAATATCGCTCCTGAAGCTCTGCAATTGAGAATCCATCAAGGCGGCGTGCTCTTTTCGGATCTTGTCCAAGTCCGCGTTCAATTTCTCGCTCAGCCGGGTCGGCTTGCCAGTCGTCATGGAAAATCTCTCCTTTCAATCGCCAGCGTTCGCCTGTGTCGGGGTCTTTGGCCGTGATGTAATTTTTGCTTACGCGGGGGATATCGAAACCTGCGTCGGTCAGGGCATCGACCATGCTTGCGCGGTCGGTGATGGTGCCGATGCTGATCTGGTCTAAGATCCATTCGTGGAGTTCTTCGCGGCCCTGTGCCCTAGTTGGGGCCTCAACGGTGGCTTGAACCTCCTGTGTGCGTTCCAGATCCATCGGATCGGCCCAGTCGTGCGTCTTGTTCATTAAGTCGCGCAGACTGTCATAGGCTGTCCGATAGCCAGGTGGTGCGATGTTGAGGCTTTTACCGGTTGTCAGCTCCAAACGCGGTGTACAGAAATGCAGCTCAACTCGGTCTTCGTGGCTGTGCCGGACCCAGAGCAAGTCGAATTGCTCACTGTCCATACCAGCGAATGCCAGTGCCTCGAAGGCGTTCATGACTTCGACCTGCTGGGCTACGGTGGGTGCGTCCTCGCTGGCAAAGCTGATGACGCCCGCGCGGTAGGTCCACTGATTGCGACTGGCGTCGATCAGGGCCTCGGTGCGGGTGGAATCGCCGCGCAGCACTTCAGGCAAAGGATCGCGTATGACCGTCATGGGCTGGCCATCAGCATCGCGGATTAGATCGCGATTGGAGTCATAGGCCAAGACCTCACGCGTGACGAGATAGCCAACTGGACCAGCACCCGCGCCTTTGCCATTGGGAAAGAACTTGATCAGCATTGTCGTGCCTCATCAAGGATCTTGGTAAGCTGGCGTTCAATCACAACCAGTTGTCGGGCGACGGCCAGCGTATCCATGTCAACCCGACCAATCAGAAGCGCCCGATTCACAACCCGCGCAACCTGGTTGAGGTTACCGCCAATGCGCCCTAGTGCCAGGACCAGAGCGGGGTCGACGCGAGGCGCAGGCTTGCGACGACGTGCTTCCGTCAGACCCAAGGCTTCGCGCAAGAGGGTCGCGGCAGACACTCCGGCAGCTTCGGCTTTGGCGCGAAGCTCAGCCTTCTCAGCAACGCTACATCGAAAGACGAAGGTCTCGGTGAGCGGCGCTTTGGCGGGCGGCGTGCCTCCGCCGGTGGGGTTCGAAGGGGAGGCTTGCCACCCCTCGCAAGGTCCCGTGTCAGCAGCGCCAGCGTATGACATGGGTCGCCTTGCTCTTTGCTCAGACCGCATGGCACAGTTCCTGCTTCGATGGTGCAAACAGGGTCCAGCCTTCGGTGATGAGCCAGCTGCGCAACACGGGCCACTCGTTCTTGTTCGTTGGAGGGAACCTGCCGGGGAGCCAGTAGCCGCGCTCGTTGTTTTCGATGGCTTCAGGAAGTACCCGGTCGATCCAAGCACCAAACATTCGTTCGGTGAACTGCTCCCATTGGCGGCAGCCGAAAGATTGGCGCGAGACGAATTCGGGTTGCGCACTGCCCACGCGCGCCGAGTCGGATGGCCCACCATTCGGCAGATCCGGCTCAAGCGCGAGGTTTTGTTCTATGGATTGTTCTTTCTTTATATAGGAAAGATCACCCATGCGCCCTTTGTCTCTCACGGGCGAACCCTTTCGCCCTTCTGAAAGGCTCATCGGTGCATCCTTTTTCCTCCGGCGAAACGGGATGATTTTTGTTGGGGAGCGAAGGTCGTATTCTGTGTGATTGCCTGCGCCACGCCCTTCAGTTCGAAACAGCCAACCGAACTCGACAAGCTGTTTGAGGCAGCGTTTGATGGTTGCTAGCGACATTCCGACCAGGAACTCATCAAGCGTTTTTAGTGAGGGATTGAGTTGGCCGGTCCTGTCGTTGGCGAACTGTACCGAAAGCGCTGAGGCAACTACCTTAGTTGACGAGTTGAGGTCAGCGCATTGCAGAACGGCCTTGAGCCATTCAAAGCGATTGAGCCTAGACATATGCGCCTCCCGCGATTGCGGACCGGCTGCGAATTTGGTATTCTGTTCGTGCGGATAAATTTGCATTACCGTTGAGGTGGGTGGCCGCCCCCTCAGCGGTTTTTCTTTCACTTTTCTTCGGAAACCAGACCCTGAAAACAGAATAATCCGGACAAAATCCGGGTATGCTGCGGTGGCGGCGCAGTTCATTCGTATTTAACTGATTGATTTTATTGGTCGGAGTGAGAGGATTCGAACCTCCGACCCCTGCCTCCCGAAGACAGTGCTCTACCAGGCTGAGCTACACTCCGACCGTGGCGGGTGATTTATACCTGAGGGTTTGGATGTGCAAGAGGGATTCTGGGTCTGGTTTGTGATTAATAACAGGCTTTGGACAGGCTCAAAATCCCCGCGATTAGACCCATGTCAGACCAGGCGGTCAGTGCGATAAAGTCGGATTTTTGTGCCGCCGTGATCCACTACCGGCCCTGCCGGAAGCAAAGGAAGGCGCGTGGCATGGGCCAAGGATGGGGTGCTTGTTACGATGCCAACGCGCCAGCCTTTGAAGCGTGACATCAGAACCTTGCCGAAACTCCCATACAAGGATCGCAGCCGTTTTTCATCGCCTATCCGGGCGCCATAAGGGGGGTTTACGATCACTAACCCCTCAGCACCTTGCGGGGGCTTCAGATCGCTGACGGAGTGGCAATGAAATGTTGTATTGGTCGAAACACCGGCTTGTTCCGCGTTGGCTTTTGCGGCCTCGATCGCGCCTGCATTCCTGTCGGAGCCGAAGAACTGAACCTCGGGGGCAGGGGGTTCTGACCCAGCGCGCATGTCGGACCAGATGTCGGGATCAAAACTCCTTAGGCTTTCGAATGCAAAATTACGCGTGCGACCGGGAAGCAGGCCCAATGAGATCTCGGCAGCCTCGATGACGAAAGTGCCCGACCCGCACATGGGATCCAGCACCGGTTCGGTCCCGTGATAGCCACATTCGCGCAGGAACATGGCCGCCATTGTCTCGCGCATGGGGGCCTTGGCGACGGAAGTCTTGTGACCTCGCTTGTGCAGGGGCTCTCCGGAGGTGTCGATCGAGAATGTGCAGATGTCTTTCTCAATCCGCAAAAGCACGCGCAGGGCTGCATCTGTCGAGATTGGAGTCCCCAGTGTCTCGGCCAGCGCTCGTTCGATCCTTTGGCGCGCGGCACCCGCATGATAAATGCGCGATTTGCGGCTTGTCGCCTCGACTTTTACCGGCACTTCCGGGCGCAGGAAATCTGACCACGGAAATTTTCTGGCGCGTTTGTCCAGTTGTGCCAGATGGACAGCGGGAAAGCTGCCAATCCGAACCAGAACTTTATTTGCGCCCCGAAGGCAAAGGTTGGCACGCCATACTTCGGGCCACCCGCCCCGACAAACCACGCCACCAGCAATGACCTTAGCATCGGCGAATCCCTGTTCGGTGGCCTCGGCATGCAGCGGCGCCTCTAGTCCGGGCGTTGCTACCAGAAAAATTTCCAGATCGTTCGTTTGTTCCATCAAGGGTGCTTACACTGGACATGATCGGGGCGCGACAGGCAATTTCAGCGAAAGTGATACAAGAAAGTGAATACCGTGAGGGAATTTTGACGGTTACAGGTTTGCTTTTGGTATCATCCCCGCGTAAAGGGGCCACAATCAGAGGGACGGCCGCGGATTTCAGTCGCAATTCGACGCTTTTGCGACGACTGCTTGGAATTCTCGCGTTATTGTCTGACACTAGATAGGTGTTGGCTCAGCCGGCACAGGTAAAGAGGCTTGGAAGACCGTAGCGACATGCAAACTTTCAAACTGAAAAAAGGGTTGGAGCTGCCGGTGCAAGGCGCACCGGAACAAACCATCCATCCGGGTCCAGAATTCAAGACTGTTGGGGTTTTGGGGGGCGATTACCTTGGCTTGAAACCGCGAATGCTGGTTCAGGAGGGGGATGACGTTCAACGTGGCACTCCGCTTTTCTGTCACAAGGACGCACCCGAGGCGATGATGGTCACCCCGCTAAGTGGTAAGATCGTTGCCATCAACCGTGGTGCGCGCCGGGTTTTGCAAAGCGTTGTGATCGAGGTTGCGGATGCCAACGACACGGGTATCGATTTCTCGGGTGTTGGTGATGCGGACAGCGCCGAGGGTGTTACCGCCAAGCTATGCGCCGCGGGGCTGTGGACCGCTTTCCGTACGCGTCCCTATTCCAAGATACCAGTTCCGGGCACCAAGCCAGCAGCGATTTTCGTCACCGCCATGGATAGCGAGCCACTGGCCGGAGATGCAGAACTCATCATCAATGACGCGGGCAAAGCATTTGCGGATGGTCTGGTAGCCGTATCCAAGCTGACCGAGGGCAAAACCTATTTGTGCCAGCAGGACGGTGCTTCAGTTCCGGGTAGCGATCTGCCAGACGTAGAGGCGGCGGCATTCTCTGGTCCGCATCCTGCGGGTTTGGCCGGAACCCACATCCATTTCCTCGAACCGCTTGCGGGCGAAAAGCAGGTCTGGACCATCGGGTATCAGGATGTCATCGCCATTGGCCGCCTGATGCAGACGGGCCATCTGGACCCTAATCTGGTGATCGCCCTGACTGGCCCGGGTGCCCGTCAGCCGCGCCTGATCCGTACGGTGATGGGAGCGTCGACCGAAGACCTGACCAGGGATGAGATTGATGTGGAGGGCACGGCACGGATCATTTCGGGCTCGATCCTATCTGGTCAGCATGCGGATGGCCCAACGGCTTATCTGGGGCGTTTTGCAAGGCAGATGACCATCATCCGTGAGGACCACGACCAGATTCCGATGGGTTGGATCCGCCCGATGCCTTCGAAATTTGCGGTTCAGCCGGTGCTGGGTTCTGCTTTCGCCAAAAAGCTGTACGCGCTCAGCTCGAATCTGAATGGGGGGCGCCGCGCCATGGTGCCCACGGGTACGTTCGAAGAGCTGATGCCGCAGGACTATCTGCCGACGCAACTGCTGCGGGCACTACTGGTGATGGACACCGATACTGCGCAAGCTCTGGGCGCGCTAGAGCTGGACGAAGAGGATCTGGGCCTTGTCGGCTTTGCCTGTCCGGCAAAATATGAATACGGGCTGGCGTTGCGCGACTGCCTGAACAAGATTGAAAAGGAGGGCTGATCCAAATGGGTTTGCGCAGCTTCTTCGATCGGATCGAGCCGAACTTTACCAAGGGCGGCAAGTACGAAAAGTATTTCCCCATCTACGAGATGGTCGAAAGCTTTATCTACACTCCGAAAACCGTGACCTCTGTGGCCCCGCATGCGCGGTCTTACGTGGATATGAAGCGGATCATGACCTATGTCGTGATCGCGACCATTCCCTGTATCCTTTGGGGGATGTGGAACACCGGCTATCAGGCCAACTCGGCCATCGCCAGCCTCGGGCCGGACTCTGCCGCCGGTTGGCGCATCGCTCTGCTGCAGATGTTTGGTATCTCGCTGGACCCCAGCAGTGTCTTTGCAAATGTGATGCACGGGTTGATGTATTTTCTGCCTATCTACATCGTCACACTGGTCGCAGGCGGCATATTCGAGGTCATCTTTGCCACCGTGCGCGGTCATGAGGTGAACGAAGGTTTCCTCGTAACATCAATGCTTTACACTCTGATTATGCCGGCCACTACACCCTTGTGGCAGGTGGCTTTGGGCATTATCTTCGGTGTGGTGATCGGCAAAGAGGTATTTGGCGGCACCGGCAAGAACTTCCTTAACCCCGCGCTGGTTGGTCGTGCGTTTTTGTACTTCGCTTATCCTGCGCAGATGTCGGGGGACTCGGTCTGGACCCCGGTTGACGGGTTCTCGGGTGCAACCGCGCTGGCGGTGTCAGCGGCCGAGGGCGTACAGGCTCTTGCTGCCGAAGGGATCACATGGTCCAGCGCTTTTTACGGCACCATTCAGGGCAGCTTTGGCGAGACCTCGACCTTGGCCTGCTTGATTGGTATGGCCTTCCTGCTGATGACCAAGATTGCCAATTACCGCCTGATCGTTGGCTGTCTGGCCGGGACCATCGGATTTACTCTGCTGCTGAACCTGATCGGGTCGGATACCAACCCGATGTTCGCGATGCCGTGGTATTGGCATGTGGTTCTGGGTGGGTATGCATTTGGCCTGGCCTTCATGGTGACCGAACCGGTTTCCGCCAGCCACACCAACCTGGGCCGCTATATCTATGGCGCCTTGATCGGAGTGATGGTTGTGATGATACGCGTGATCAATCCGGCCTTCCCCGAAGGCATGATGCTGGCCATCCTGTTCGGCAATGTCTTTGCACCGCTGATCGACTATTTCGTCGTGCAGGCCAATATCAAACGGAGGGCGCGTCGCCATGTCTGATCCGCAACCTCAAGAACCCAAGGGCGCATTGGCTCGCTTTCTGGCCGCCTCGCCGGATTCGGTTGGCAAGACGATCTTCGTCGCCGTTGCTGTCTGTCTTGTTGCCTCGATGGTGGTCTCCGCCGCTGCGGTCAGCCTGCGCCCGGTGCAAGAAGCCAACGCGCTGAAGGACAAACAGGTTAACGTTTTGCAGGTGGCTGGTGTCTTCGAGCCGGGCATAGATGTGACCGAAGCCTTCGCTGCGTTCGAGCCGCATGTGCTCGAGCTTGCCACCGGCGAATTTGTCGACGATCAGTTCGAACCGGCAACCTTTGATGACCAGGCTGCTGCAAGTGATCCTGAACTCAGCGTAGCATTGGACACTGACCCGGCGGGTATTGGTCGTCAGGCCAAGTACCGAGTGATCTATCTGTTGCGCGATGATGCGGGCGATTTAGACAAAGTGATCCTGCCGCTGCATGGTTATGGCCTGTGGTCGACGCTCTATGGTTTTATCGCTCTAGAAAGTAACGGCAACGACATCTACGGCCTGCAGTTCTATCAGCATGGTGAGACCCCCGGCCTTGGCGCCGAGGTGGACAACCCGCGATGGAAAGGTCTGTGGAATGGCAAGAAATTGCGCGACGATGCAGGCGAGCTGCAGATTACCGTCGCCAAGTCGCAGCCCGCCGCCGGTCCCGATTTCTATGTCGACGCGCTTGCTGGGGCCACTCTGACCTCGGTTGGTGTCGATAACCTGGTGAAATTCTGGATGGGTGACGCGGGCTACGCCCGGTTCCTGTCCAAACTGCAAGCAGGAGAGTTTTGATGTCTCAGACCAAGAAAGAGATGCTGGTCGACCCGCTTGTCGACAATAACCCGATCACGCTGCAGGTCCTGGGCATCTGTTCCGCGCTGGCCGTGACTTCTTCGTTGCAGGTGGCCTTTGTAATGGCGCTGGCTGTGACCTTCGTGACCGCCTTCTCGTCGATGTTCATTTCGATGTTGCGCAACCAGATACCCGGCTCAATCCGGATCATCGTTCAGATGGTGATCATCGCGTCGCTGGTGATCCTGGTGGATCAGGTTCTCAAGGCCTATGCCTTCCAGATTTCGAAAACCCTGTCGGTTTTCGTTGGGCTGATTATCACAAACTGTATCGTGATGGGCCGTGCCGAGGCATTTGCGATGAAGAACCCCCCGATAGCATCTTTTATCGACGGTGTTGGCAACGGCATGGGCTATGGGCTGATCCTGCTGCTAGTCGGCTTTATCCGCGAGCTGTTGGGGGCCGGGTCGCTGTTCGGTGTCACCATCTTGCAGACTGTGAACAATGGCGGCTGGTACGTACCCAACGGTATGCTGCTGTTGCCACCTTCGGCGTTCTTCATCATCGGCCTGATCATCTGGGCCTTCCGTACATGGAAGCCGAACCAGGTCGAAGAACGTGAATACAAAATCCAGCAGGTAGAGGCGCACTGATGGAAGGGCTTATCTCACTGGCCGTAAAGGCCATCTTTGTCGAAAACCTTGCGCTCAGCTTCTTTCTTGGCATGTGTACCTTCATCGCCGTGTCCAAGAAGATCTCGACCGCGCTGGGTCTTGGGATCTCGGTCATGGTCGTGCAGGCGATCACCGTTCCCGCCAACAACCTGTTGCTGACCTATCTGCTGAAGCCGGGCGCGCTGGCCTGGGCCGGGTTCCCGGATGTGGACCTGACCTTCCTTGGCCTGATCTCGTATATCGGCGTGATAGCCGCGATGGTTCAGATCCTCGAGATGGTCTTGGACAAGTATTTCCCCCCGCTCTACAACGCGCTGGGTATTTTTCTGCCGCTGATCACAGTGAACTGCGCCATCCTGGGTGGCTCGCTGTTCATGGTCGAGCGGGATTATAACTTTGCCGAGGCCACGACCTATGGTCTGTCCTCCGGCTTTGGCTGGGCGCTGGCGATTACCGCTATGGCGGGGGTGCGCGAAAAGCTGAAATATTCGGACATTCCTGATGGCCTGCAGGGTCTGGGGATCACCTTTATCACCGCGGGTCTGATGGCGATGGCCTTCATGTCCTTCTCGGGCGTGAAACTGTAAGGGGGCGGCAATGGAAACCTTTAGCCTAGGCGTCGTTCTTTTCACGCTGATCGTTCTGGCGCTTGTCGCCCTTATCATGGCCGCCCGGTCGCGGTTGGTGTCGACGGGCAATGTCAACATCACCATCAATGGTGAGAAAACCGTGTCCGTGCCCGCCGGTGGCAAGCTGTTGCAAACCCTGGCAGCTGAGAAACTGTTCGTGCCATCGGCCTGTGGCGGCGGCGGGACCTGCGCACAATGCCGCGTACGCGTCCATTCCGGCGGTGGCTCGATCCTGCCGACCGAAGAAAGCCATATCACCAAGCGCGAGGCCGCTTGTGGCGACCGTCTGTCTTGTCAGGTTGCAGTTAAACAAGACATGGATATCGAGGTCCCCGAAGAGGTCTTTGGCGTCAAGAAATGGGAATGCACGGTTCGGTCGAACGAAAACGTTGCCACCTTTATCAAAGCGCTGACGCTGGACCTGCCCGAAGGTGAGGATGTGAATTTCCGCGCTGGTGGCTATATCCAGATCGAAGCCCCCGCCCATGCGCTGAAATACACTGATTTCGATGTCGAGGAGGAATATCGCGAAGATTGGGATCGCTTCAATCTGTGGCAATACGACTCGGTCGTTGCCGAACCCATCGAACGCGCCTATTCCATGGCCAACTATCCGGACGAAAAGGGCATGATCATGCTGAACGTCCGGGTTGCCTCACCGCCTCCGGGTTCCGAAGGGATACCGGCGGGCCAGATGTCGTCGTATATCTTCAACCTGAAACCGGGTGACAAGGTCACGATCTCGGGTCCATTCGGTGAATTCTTCGCCCGCGAGACCGGAAGAGAGATGGTGTTCATCGGTGGTGGTGCTGGTATGGCGCCCATGCGCAGCCATATTTTCGACCAGCTCAAACGGCTTGAGAATCGCGACCGTAAGATCACCTTCTGGTACGGTGCCCGGTCCAAGAAAGAGATGTTCTTTGTCGAGGATTTCGACAGCCTCGCGGAAGAGTTCGACAATTTCGAATGGCATGTCGCCCTGTCGGATGCCCAGCCCGAGGATGACTGGAAAGGCTATACCGGCTTTATCCATAACGTGCTGTTCGACGAATACCTCAAGAACCACCCGGCACCCGAGGATTGCGAGTTCTACATGTGCGGACCGCCGATCATGAACCAGTCGGTCATCAACATGCTGCTGGATCTGGGTGTGGACCGCGAAGATATCATGCTCGACGATTTCGGCGGGTAATCAGTTATCCGGCGCCCTGTGGCGCCGGTTTCATTTTAGGTCTTTTGGTTCGATTACAGGCGCAGGTCGCTTGCCTCGCGTGGCAGGCAGGATTTGATGTCGAAGACTACGCTGTTTTCTTTGCCATAGGCTCGAAACTGCAAAGGATCGAGTGCCCGATATTCCGCATGCGCGACGGCCAGGACGACCCCGTCATAGAGCCCTGGCTCAGGTTGGTCGATCAGGTCCAGGTCGTATTCTTCTTGCGCAGCTTTGGGGTCGGCATGAGGGTCGTGGACATCGACGCTTATGCCATAGCTTTGCAATTCTTCGATAATGTCGACGACACGGGTGTTGCGCAGGTCGGGGCAGTTTTCCTTGAACGTCAGGCCCATCACCAGAACACGGGCCGCGCCAACATTGATACCGCAACGGGTCATACGTTTGACCAGTTGCGACACCACATAGCTGCCCATCCTGTCATTCAGGCGCCGCCCTGCAAGGATGATCTGCGGGTGATGGCCCACGGCCTCGGCCTTGTGCGTCAGGTAGTAAGGATCCACGCCGATGCAATGCCCGCCGACCAGACCGGGGCGGAAGGGCAGGAAGTTCCATTTGGTTCCGGCTGCGCGCAGCACAGCCTCGGTATCGATGCCCATGCGACCGAAGATCATCGCCAACTCGTTCACCAGAGCGATATTCAGGTCGCGCTGGGTGTTTTCGATCACCTTCGCGGCCTCAGCCACGCGGATGCTTTCGGCCTTGTAGGTTCCAGCGGTGATGATCCGGGCATAGAGCGCGTCAACTAGATCAGCGACCTGCGGGGTTGAACCAGCGGTGACTTTGCAGATGTCCGCGATACGGTGGGTCTTGTCACCGGGGTTGATCCGCTCGGGGCTGTAGCCTGCAAAGAAATCCGTGTTGAAAGTCAGGCCCGAGGCGCGTTCCAGCACCGGAACGCAATCTTCTTCGGTTGCGCCGGGATAGACGGTGGATTCGTAGATCACCAAATCACCGGATTTCAATACGTGGCCAACTGTTTCCGACGCAGCCAGAAGGGGGGCTAAATCAGGCTGCTTACCTGCGGTGATCGGCGTGGGGACGGTTACGACATAGGTATCGCAATCGGCAATCTCCGAGGGGTTGGTTGTGAATTTCAGGCCGCCCGCCGCGCTCAGGTCATGTGGCTCAACCTCATGCGTTGCATCTACGCCAGCGCGTAGTGCCTCGACCCGCGCCGCATTGATGTCAAATCCGATCACCTTGCCAATTTTGCCGAAGGCCACGGCCAGGGGCAGGCCGACATAACCCAGCCCGATCACAGCAATCTTTCGGGAATTGGGGTCGGTTTCAAGCATATGCGTCACTTACCATGATAGTCGCGGAACCATTCGACAAACTGGGCGATTCCATCTTTGAAATTTGTCTGCGGACGATAGCCGGTCAGCTTTTGCAGCAGATCACTATTCGCCCAAGTGGCAGGAACATCACCCATCTGCATAGGCATGTAATTGCGGATGGCTTTCTTGCCGATAGCTTCCTCAATGGCTTCGATAAAATCCATCAGCCGCACTTTGTCGCCATTGCCGATATTCACCACGCGCCAGGGCGCCGCCGGCGACAGACTGTCACCTTCTTCAATCTCATCTGCGCTGTCCGGCCGCACCGGAGGGACGTCGATCAGCAGTCGGATACCGCGGACAAGGTCTTCGACATTGGTGAAATCCCGATACATGTCGCCGTGGTTATAGATATCGATCGGGCGGTCATCCAGGATGGCGTCCACAAATTTATAGAGCGCAAGATCGGGTCGCCCCCAGGTGCCATAGACGGTGAAGAACCGGAACATGGTCGTGGGCAGGTTCCACAAATGGGCATAGGAATGGCCCATCGCCTCATTTGCCTTTTTGGTCGCGGCGTAAATCGTGAGCGGCGTGTCGGCCTTTTCGACCTCGGTGAAGGGCATGACCTCGTTGGCGCCATAGACCGAGGATGTCGAGGCCATCAGAAGGTGATCCACCTTATGCTCGCGCGCGATTTCCATGACGTTGAACGTGCCGACCACGTTGGAATTGATATAGCTGCGCGGGTCCTCAAGGCTATAGCGGACACCAGCCTGCGCCGCGAGATGCACGATCACCTCGGGCTGGAACTCCTCTGCGACCTTTGCAAGCTGCTCGTAGTTTTCCAAAAGATCCTCGGTTGCGGAAAACCCAGGGGATTGCAAGAGCATCTGATGGCGGCGCTGCTTGAGCGAGACGTCGTAATAATCCGTCATCCCATCGTAGCCGTGAACCTGAAACCCCTCGGCCAGTAGTAGTTTTGCCAGGTGAAAACCGATGAACCCTGCTGTGCCTGTGACTAATACGCGCTTCATTTAACCCTCGACCCAAACCAAAACCGTTTGAAACATCAGGGATACTTTCAGCCCCTCAAGGTCAAGGGGATTTTCCTACAAACAGCGCCATTGGGGCAATCCAGAACCCGAATTCACTTGCGGATTGTTGTTGCCCGCCAGTCAGGGTAGGAAATTGCGATGGTGTGGGATTGGATCAAAACCAGGTGGAAAAAACCTCAGGCGGCACAGAATTCAGTTTCTGACATCGCGCCTGACCAGAGGTTTTATGCCGTGGGGGATATCCACGGGCGATTGGATCTGTTGCAGACTTTGCTGGCAAGGCTGGATCCAGATTGCCCCACAATCTTTGTTGGGGACTACATTGATCGTGGCAATTACAGCGCCCAGGTGCTGCACCAGTTACGGCACCTTAGCCGGGTCCGGGGCAATGATTTCATTTGCCTGCTGGGTAATCACGAGGAGATGCTGTTGCGGTTCACCGATGACCCAAAACGGGTCGGCAGGCTTTGGCTGCAAAACGGTGGCCTGCAAACGCTCGCCTCATTTGGAATTACCGGTGTGGATGAAGACACGGTTGGTGCGGATGCTGTCTCGGTGGCTGACAGATTGCGACGCGCAATGGGAGAAGATTTGCTGTCATGGCTGCACGACCGTCCCCTGACCTGGACCAGCGGCAATGTCACCGTGGTGCATGCAGGGCTGGACCCAGGCAAGCCATTGGATGAGCAGACACGCCAAGTCCGCCTGTGGGGCCATCCGAATTTCTCACGGCAGATGCGGGAAGATGGCCAGTGGGTTGTCCATGGTCATACGATCACGTCAGAGCCCCGCGCTGAGAATGGCGTAGTTTCGATCGACACCGGCGCCTTCTTCAGTGGCAGGTTGACCGCCACTGATATTCGCGCCGGCGAGGTCCGGTTCATCGCAACCAACGAGCAGCCGGAATAGCTGTCAACCGACGATCATCTGCTTCATGCGAAGGGCTTCATACTCCAGCTCTTTGAGGCGGAAATGCACGACATCACCGATCGTGATCACGCCACGAAGATGGCCATCGCTGAGGACGGGCATGTGGCGAAAGCGCCCCTCTGTCATGGTTTTCAGCACATCGTTCAACAGATCCTCGGGCGCGCAGGTCTGTACACTGCGGGTCATCAGATCTTCGACAGATTGGGGCAGGGTCTGGCCGGGAGTATCGGCCATACGGCGCACAATATCACGCTCGGACAGGATACCCTGAAGCGTACCATTCTGATCTGTCACCACCACAGCGCCAATACGCTTTTCCTTGAGGATATTCACCACCGAATGAATTGTGTCTTTCGGGCGCACGGTAAAAACCGCGTCCCCTTTGCCAACAAGCAGCTTTTCGACTGTTGTCTGTGTATGAGAAAGGTTCGATTCAACCGACTGGCTATGCGAGGCAGCCGCGGCCTTGTCGCCGCGTGTCGGTGGCTGGTAAGAGCTTGGGGCCATGGGCAATCTCCTCTTGCTTTGCTTTTCACCTTACCGCAGCCATATGACCTGTATAGGGTACAAATGCCCTAACCGGGGAAAACTGCCAAAAACCAAGGAAATCCGGCCCGTTGTCCAACTTTTTTCTGACCCCGCCTGTTGCCGCGCTGATATTTTTTGCGGTTGTCGTTTGTGGCCATAATTTTCGCATGACCTGGAAACAGCAGGCTCCGGGATGGCAGAAGAAAGCATGGCTGTTCGGGGTGCCCGCCGGAATCGGTTTGTTGGCGCTAGGCTTCCTGCCGCTGAAAGCCTGATGCAGGTTTGACTCTGATTGGGGCCGCTGTCATATGCCGGGCACGCTTTTCCTCAGGAGGGACCCATATGCGTTTCTTGCCAGTCCTGGCTGTCGCCACACTTATTTCCGGCTGCTTGTTCGACAAAGAGCCCGAGGTGGTACGCCTGTCAGGCGAAACGATGGGGACGACATTCAACATCACGGCCATCGGTGTCGATGTTGATGAAGAAGCGCTGGCGGGTGCGGTCGAACAGACACTGGCCGAAGTTAACGCAAAGATGTCGAACTGGGACCCGAATTCCGAGGTTTCGACCTTCTCGGACTCGGGCAGCACTGAACCTGTAGCCGTTTCGGATGAATTTGCGCTGGTGCTTGATGCCGCGAATGATGTGCACGAGAAATCCGGGGGTACATTCGACGTGACTCTCGGCCCGCTGATTGAGCTTTGGGGCTTTGGTCCGCGCAAACCGGAAGATCCGGTGCCCGCAGATGCTGACATCCAGGCGGCTTTGGGCAAGGTCGGACAGGCCAGATTGCTGCAACTGGATCGCGATGCCGGAACTTTGGCGAAGGCCGATGCCGGAGTCGGCATTAACCTGTCCGCCATTGCCAAGGGGTATGGCATCGACGCCGTGGCCGAAACGCTGCGCACGGCTGGGATTGAGGACTATATGGTCGAGATCGGCGGCGATCTGGTCACAAGAGGCGATAACGACAAGGGTGAGACTTGGCGGATCGGGATCGAAAAACCCCAGGCCGATGCGCAGAATCTGCAGTTGATCGTACAGCTTGATGATCTGGGTATGGCGACATCCGGCGATTACAAGAATTTCTTTGAACAAGATGGTGTGCGGTATTCGCATATCATTGACCCAACTACTGGCCGCCCGATCACGCATCGGACCACTTCGGTCACGGTACTGGCCGAAAATGCTATGATGGCAGATGCTTGGGCGACAGCGATGTTGGCCTTGGGTCAGGAAAAGGGTTTGAAACTTGCCGAGACGCATAAACTTGCCGTGTATTTCATCTCGCGGGATGTGACAGGCGGTGAGGATGCCTATATCACGGTACACAGCACAGCGTTCAAAGAGGCGTTGGGCACCAACTGACGGGTTGAGCTGAGATGAGCACTTTTATTTTGGCCTTCATTCTGCTGCTGATCATCATGGTTGGCATGTCGCTGGGTGTGATGTTGATGGGTAAGACCATCAAGGGCAGCTGCGGTGGCCTGAATGCGATCTCGGGGGCGGATAAATGTGTGGTCTGCCAAAAGGACGTGGACCCTAACAGCCCCTTGCGCGACAAGCTTCAGTGCAAACGCGCCCAAAAGATGCTTGAGCAGATGGAACGGCAAGCCTAATAACTTAGCGCTTCGTTTGGCGGTTGGAATTGGCTAAGCAGGTCCCTGAATAACGGGGGCGCAGATTTGGCCAAAGCAAGAAACATCCTGTTCATCATGTTCGACCAGCTGCGCTGGGACTATCTGAGCTGTTACGGGCATCCGCATCTGCACACCCCCAACATAGACCGCTTGGCTGCGCGTGGTGTGCGGTTCGACAGGGCCTATATTCAGTCTCCTATTTGCGGTTCCTCCCGTATGTCGACCTATACCGGGCGCTATGTGCATTCGCATGGGGCTTCTTGGAACGGTATCCCGCTGAAAGTGGGTGAGATGACCATGGGTGATCATCTGCGCAAGGCCGGGATGGACTGTTGGCTGGTGGGCAAAACCCATATGCGCGCGGATGCTGAAGGCATGGCGCGGCTGGGGCTGGAACCGGACAGTCTGATTGGTGCGCGCGTGGCCGAATGCGGGTTCGACGTGTTCGAGCGTGATGACGGAATGCTGCCCGAAGGGCCGGATGGGTATTATGACCCGGACGGAGCCAAGGAATACAACAAATATCTATCGGCCAAAGGATATGACAGCGACAACCCCTGGCATGACTTCGCCAATTCTGGTCTCGATGCTGAGGGCAACGTTCTGTCGGGCTGGTTTCTCAAGAACTCTACCCAGCCGGCGAATATTGCCGAGGAAGACAGCGAAACGCCCTATCTGACCGGGCGCGGGATCGAATTCATGGAAACCCATGACGGCCCCTGGTGCTGCCACCTGAGCTTTATCAAACCGCATTGGCCCTATGTCGTGCCGGAACCCTATGCCTCAATGTACGGACCGGAACATATCCTGCCCGTGGTCCGGTCTGAGGCGGAACGCCGGAATGCCCATCCGGTGCTCCGGGCATTCATGGACACCAAGGTTGGCGAGGCGTTCTCGCGGCAGGATGTGCGCGACGCCGTGATCCCCGCTTATATGGGTCTGATCAAGCAGGCCGACGACCAAATGGGCCGGCTGTTCGCATGGCTGGAAAAGACGGGTCGGATGGAGGACACGATGATCGTGTTAACCTCGGACCACGGGGATTTTCTGGGCGATCACTGGATGGGTGAGAAGACCTTTTTCCAGGACGCATCGGTCAAGGTGCCGTTGATCATCTATGACCCATCCCCCGAGGCTGAGGCAACCCGTGGCACTATCAGCGACGCGCTGGTCGAGTCCATCGACCTCGCCCCAACATTTTTGGACATAGCCGGAGGCGAAGCGTCGGGTCACATTCTGGAAGGTCACTCCTTGTTGCCGATCTTGCGTGGCCATCAGGTCGAGACACCTCGGGAAGTGGCAATCAGTGAGTATGACTATTCCGCCTCGCCCATGGCGGAAAAGCTGAATGCCTCGGTTCGGGATGCAGTGATGTTCATGGTGGCCAACAAGAAATGGAAGCTGATCCATTGCGAAGGCGGGCATCGGCCACTGCTGTTCGATCTTGAAAACGACCCGAATGAACTAACCGACCTTGGCAACAGTGCTGAACACGCGGATATCATCGCCAAGATGTATGACCATCTGTTCACTTGGGCGCGTCGCCCGTCGCAGCGCACAACACGTTCCGAACAGCAACTGATCGATATGCGCACCAATAGTCGGGGCAGAGGGGTGGTTATTGGAATCTATGACGAAAACGACGCACCACTGGATTTGACCGTGAAATACAGAGGCCGCAAAGCGCGCCCCTATCAGGACCATACCGGCAAGGAATAGCCTTTGTAACATGAATTCTGACTGATCAGGGCAAAAGGCGGTTCACCCTGCGCGGGGCAGGCGATACAAGACCAACCAAGAGCAGCAAACCCGGAGAGCCGAAATGACCGCCCCGAAACCCGTCGTCCTGTGTATTCTTGATGGCTGGGGCCTGTCCGAGGACACCGAGGCCAATGCGCCTTACCTTGCCGACACGCCAACATTTGATGCGATCATGGCCAAGGGCCCACACGCCAAGCTGATCACCCATGGTCCGGATGTTGGTCTACCAAGTGGTCAGATGGGCAATTCCGAAGTCGGTCACACAAATATTGGGGCTGGCCGCGTTGTTGCGATGGATTTGGGCCAGATTGATCTGGCGATTGAGGACGGTTCTTTCTTTGCCAACTCCGCGCTGCAGAACTTTATCGGTAAGGTAAAGGCTGCAGGTGGCACCGCACATCTGTTGGGGGTGGTCTCGGACGGGGGAGTGCATGGCCACCTGAACCATATCATTGCTGCGGCAAAGGCGGTAACGGATTCTGGTGTGCCCGTTGCCTTGCACGCGGTTACGGATGGCCGGGATGTGGCCCCGAAATCAGCGCTGACCTATATCACAGAGCTTGAGGAGCGCTTGCCCGACGGCGCCCGTGTTGCCTCGGTCTGCGGGCGCTATTTTGCCATGGACCGCGACAACCGATGGGAACGTGTTAGCGAAGCCTATGGTGCAATGATCAAGGGGAAAGGGCGCAGCGCTGTTTCGGCGCGCAATGCCGTGGATCAGGCCTATCAGCAGTCGGAAACGGACGAGTTCATCGTTCCGACCGTCCTCGACGGCTATCACGGCATCAAAGACGGAGACGGGTTCTTCTGCCTCAACTTCCGCGCCGACCGGGCCCGCGAGATTCTGCGGGCGATTGGCGAACCCGGCTTTGATGATTTCGACACCGGCCCGCGCCCACAGCTTTCAGCCCTGCTGGGCATGGTCGAATATTCCGACGGGCACAGCGCTTATATGACCACTGTTTTCCCCAAACGTGACATCATCAATACACTGGGCGAATGGGTGGCAAAAAATGGGCTCAGCCAGTTCCGACTGGCCGAGACTGAGAAGTACCCGCATGTGACCTTCTTCCTCAATGGCGGCAAGGAAGTGCCTGAGGCGAACGAAGACCGCTTTATGCCTAAATCGCCCAAAGTGGCGACCTACGACCTGCAACCCGAGATGTCATCGGCCGAAGTAACCGCAAAATTCGTCGAAGCCATCGGGGCGGGCTATGATCTGATCATAACCAACTATGCCAATCCGGATATGGTTGGGCATACCGGCGACCTGCAAGCGGCAATCCGCGCCTGTGAGGCTGTGGATCAAGGGCTGGCGCAAGTGGTCGCCGCGTTGGAAAAAGTGGGGGGCGCAATGATTGTAACGGCCGATCATGGAAATTGCGAGATGATGGTCGATCCCGAAACCGGCGGGCCGCATACAGCCCATACGCTGAACCCCGTGCCCGTGGCGTTAGTCGGGGGACCAGCAGGGGTATCCTTGCGGGATGGTCGCCTGTCCGATCTGGCGCCCACACTGCTGAAACTGATGGTGTTGGATCAGCCCCCTGAAATGACTGGAAAGAGCCTGCTTTCATGACGCTTCGTGCGCTGCTTCTGGCGATTTTCTTTGCATCCAGGGCGGTTGCCCAGACCGACCCCGCGACCGCTGCATTGAATGCAGCGCAGATGCTTGAGCAGGCATCAGTATCGTTGACCGAGGCCGAAAGCGCCCGCGACCGGGTCCGTGCCCTGACCGAAACTATACAGGCGTATGAGGCGGGTCTGTCGGCCATGCGCGATGGCCTACGACGGGCGGCAACACGCGAAGCCCAGCTAACAGCCGAATTGCGCAGTCGAGAAAAGGACGTGGCACAGCTGTTGGGCGTATTGCAAACGATCGAAACTACGGCGCCTCCGGTTCTGATGTTGCACCCGTCGGGGCCGTTGGGCTCGGCCCGGGCCGGTATGATGTTGTCCGAGGTCACACCGGGCCTGAACGCAAAAGCGCAGTCCCTCGCGCGTGATCTTCAGGAAGTACGCACATTGCGACTGCTGCAGCAAAGCGCCTCGGAAACCCTGGTCGAGGGGCTGACCGGCGTACAGAATGCCCGCACCCAGCTGAGCACCGCCATCGCAGACCGAACGGATTTGCCGCGGCGCTTTGTCGAGGACCCGATCCGCACTGCTATCCTGATCTCATCGACTGAAACGCTTGACGGTTTTGCCAGCGGGCTTTCCCAGATCTCCGAAGGGCAAATCGCCGAAACGGATGCGGATATATCAAGTATCAAGGGTCAAATTGCGCTGCCGACGCAGGGCATCATCCTGCACCGGGCAAATGAAACCGATGCGGCCGGTGTCAAACGCCCTGGTATCGTATTGGGCACCCGACCGCGCGCAATAGTCACCTCGCCAACGGCGGCCACGATACGGTATCGCGGGCCACTACTGGAGTTGGGGAATCTGGTGATCCTCGAGCCGCAACCGGGGCTTCTATTTGTCTTTTCCGGGCTACAAGAGGTCTACGGAGAAGCCGGTCAGGTGATTCCCCGGGGGACGCCAGTCGGATTGATGCCTGCAGAATCGAAGGAAATAGGCGCAATTTTGTCAACAAGCGGTGATGGCACTGGAACTGACCGATCAGAAACGCTCTATATAGAGGTAAGACAGGATAACAGCCCCGTGGACCCGGAATCGTGGTTTCGGACCGACAAGGATGGATAAACGAGTATGAAGAAATTTGTGATGGCCGGTTTGGCTGGAACTATAGCAGGCCTGATTGTAACGACGCAGATCGCCGGTCCGTTGCTTGCCCAAGAAGCCGAAAACAAGGCCAGTGTCTATGAACAGCTAGATCTGTTTGGCGATATTTTCGAACGCATCCGCGCGCAATATGTCGAAGAGGTTGAGCCCGAAGACCTGATTGAGGCGGCCATTGACGGTATGCTGACCTCGCTGGATCCGCATTCCAGCTATCTGTCGCCGGATGATGCCGAACAAATGCGGGTCCAGACCCGTGGCGAGTTTGGCGGTCTGGGTATCGAAGTCACGCAGGAAGAGGGCTTTGTCAAAGTTGTCTCGCCGATCGATGATACGCCTGCGGATGAGGCCGGGATCGAAGCCGGAGATTTCATCACCCATGTCGATGGCGAAAGCATACTGGGCCTGACCCTGGACAAAGCGGTCGATCTGATGCGCGGGCCGGTGGGCTCGGAAATCGTGATCACCGTTGTCCGCGAGGGTGAACAGGAACCTTTTGACGTGCCTATCATCCGCGACACAATCAAACTGACGGCAGTACGCGCGCGCACCGAAGGGACAAGTGTGGTTCTGCGTGTGACCACCTTTAACGACCAAACCTATCCCAACTTGCAGGAAGGTCTGGCCGAGCAGATCGAAGAGGCCGGAGGGATCGACAAGGTGAATGGTGTCGTTCTGGACCTGCGCAACAATCCCGGTGGTCTGCTGACACAGGCAATCAAGGTTTCGGACGCATTCCTAAACGAGGGTGAGATCGTATCAACCCGTGGCCGCGATCCAAGCGATGGTGAGCGTTTCAACGCAACTGTGGGTGATCTGGCAGAAGGAAAGCCGATTGTGGTGCTGATCAATGGCGGGTCCGCCTCAGCATCCGAGATTGTAGCCGGCGCGCTGCAGGATCATCGCCGCGCAATCGTTGTTGGAACCAAAAGTTTCGGCAAAGGCTCGGTCCAGACTGTCATGCCACTGCGGAGCGATGGCGCGATGCGTTTGACCACGTCGCGCTACTACACGCCGTCGGGCCGGTCTATTCAGGCGCTTGGTGTCAGCCCCGACATCATCGTTGAACAGCCCCGCCCAGCCCCGGAGACCGAGGAAGAAGAGGCCAATGGGAACACCCGTTCCGAGGCCGATCTGCGTGGCAGTCTGAACAATGACAGCCTGAGCGAGGATGAAATCCGCCAGATCGAAGAAGATAGGGCCAAGGCCGAAGCCACCGCCGAATTGCGGGAAGAGGATTACCAGCTGGCCTATGCCATCGACATCCTCAAGGGGCTGTCAGCCTTCAACCCGGACGGGCCATCGCAATAAAGAAACCGGGCCGCCTGACAGGCGGCCCATTTCCTGATGGGGCCGCTGCCGATCGAGGTAAGGTGGCTGATTAGAGCCCGATGCCACCTATGTTGTCTCCCAACCAACGTCCGCTCTGTGAAAAGCTAGTCAGAAAAACACATCTTGTTTCCATCCAGGTCTCGAACGTATGCAGAGAACTTTGGCCCGCGTTGGTTGGGGGCCCCCTCACAATCACCCCCGAGATCTGTGGCTAAAGCGTGCAGCCTTCTGACTTCTGCTTCGCCACCAACGCAAAATCCAACCATCGTTCCATTACCGTTGGTGGCCGGCAACGTGTCGAAGGGTTTGGCCACGGCGAAGGCAAAATCCTTTCCAAGCCAGTAAGTCATTCTTTCTGAAGGCGACATGCTTTGGAGACCCGATTGCGAAAACAGTGTGTCGTAGAAGGTTCTTGCAGCTGCCATGTCATTCGTTCCGACAACAAAGTAATTCATTTTCATCGATTTAGCTCCTGCAAGTGAGTGGCCTGCGTCAGGCATTGGTTTCAGTGACCCAAGCTATATCGACTAATGTGCCATTTTATGTCTTATTTGATTCATGGCACGGGCTAATACACACAACAGACTGAGGCGATTGGAATTGCTTGCGGTTCAACTCAAGCAAGATGCCCATTGTACGGTTAGAGACTTGGCGCAACAGCATGGTGTCAGTATGCGCACGATAGCCCGCGACCTTGTGCTTATGCGGGACCAAGGCATGCAGATAGACGCTGATCGCGGTCGTGGAGGAGGTGTGCGCCTCGACCGCAACTGGGGCGTTGGTCGCATGAACCTGACATACGCTGAGGCGGTCGATCTGCTAATCAGTATCGCTGTCGCAGAGCAGATGAAATCACCAATGTTGCTTGCGAACTTGGCATCGGTAAGGCGGCAGCTTGTGGCCTCGTTTTCACCCGAGAAACGCAACAAGGTGAACCAGCTCAAGTCCCGTATTCTCATAGGCGTCACGGCTTCGACTTATGTTCAAGCCAGCGCGAGCGCCGCACCAAAAAGGATTGTGCAAGCGGTTCATCAGGCTTTCGTCGATCAGAAGGTCTTGGAGCTGCGATATCAAAGAGAAGACGGTGTTATTTCCAACCGGCAAATTGAGCCTCAGTATCTCTTGTTGAAGTATCCCATTTGGTACGTCGTTGCGATCGACCGTCTGAGAAACGAACCAAGGACATTTCGGTGCGACCGGATGCTTGGGGCCTCAATGGGCGAAACGCGCTTCAAGCTCCTGCCGAAAGAAAAATTTCAACCCTCATTGGTAATTGATGATTCTTCGATGTGATCGGGTCATGGCCAACAGTAAGCGGACAATGACGCCTGAATTATAGGCACGCACTTCGTCCGACCTTCTACCGCCTACTGAGACCGGCGAAAGACTCGTTTTAGCATATCAAGCTCTGCTCGCATCAGGTCCAGTTCGGCGCGCAGGTCATCGGCGGCGGCGTTTCCTGCAATGATCGAGAACCCGCCCAGTTTAAGCCCTGAAACGGAATCTGAGATTACAAAACTGTGGACCCCGTCAGACAGGGCCACATCAGGCACCTGTACACGAAGCTCCCATCCGGTGTCGGCTGGTGACAGGTGAACCTCATCCAGCGCGTCACCACGGTAGGACACGCTGATCTCGGGCTGCGTATCGGCCTGCAGGTGGCCCATCCAGGTGCCATTTTCCAGGCCCAGTGATGTGAGTATCAGATTAGTCATGGCTGGGTTCTCATAAATCGGCGCGATGGTGACGACAGACGGTCAGGTCCTGCAACACTATCCGGTTCATCCGAGGATTATCCAGAATGATATCCAGCCAGACTTTGTCCATGCGGCGTTCATTCAGTGGTAAATGTGCAAGATCAAAATCCACGCTGTTTGAAGGACCAGTGGGATCAAGTTTGCGCAGAACCTGTTCGGCGTTTGGGCCGTGTCGAATATTGAGCCGCGCGAACAATTCCTGTGGGCGTTCGGCCTCAATATGGCAATCGACTCGGATCAGATGCTGCTGCGTCAGCCCTTGCACAGCCTCTTGTGGAAGCTCGATAGAGAGAGAGAGAAATGATCCCTCGAACCCGAAAACCTCGACCGCCAAGCTGAACGGTGACAGATCATGCTTGCGCGTGTTCCGGATCTGGCGCGTGCTGATTTCCTGGCGCGGACAGTCGTGAAACAGCGTTGCCTCATCGTTGATACGTGCCTTACGCGGCGCCGAGGCGACACCGGGGCGGGGCTGAGGATAGCGCCACAGCTCGGGCCTCCAGCTCCAGTCGGTGCCCAACGGTTTCGGGAATTGGGTTGATCCCGCCACAGGCCGTGTAAGGCGGCTGTTGGCCTGAAGGATCAGCGCATCCAGCTCGGATCGCAAGCGACGTGCATCATCACGCTGCAGCCGCAATTCAGAAAGCACAGCTTCGGGCGCTGCCCGGGCGTCCCGCTGCCAGCGCGTAAGTGCTTTGCGGTGAATATAGCGATCCAGTAGCTTGCCCATGATCCCAATCTATTGCTCCACACATCTTTTGTCGGATATCCACCCGAGGATAAAGCCGATTTGCATCATAGCGTCGGTAAATTACCGAAAATGTGAACACGCTTTTGGCTAGGCAGCAAAGTTGTGACCTGTTACGGAGGGCGCCGTTCTTGCAATCGACCCGGTCAGTGCGTACCGTCTGACACCTGATTGCAGTGGACCATCCGTTACAACCCTATAGCAATATTTCCGAGGCAAAGACGGGGCATGGAACCCACTCTATTCGCATTCATCTGGAAGCATTCCAAGAAACAGCAACTGGTATTGTTGCTGCTGACATTGTTTTCTTTTCCCTTCCTCTATGCATCATTGGAGCTGCCCAAGCAGATCATTAACGATGCGATTGGTGCACCAGGCAGCTCGGTAACTTTCTTAGGAGTTACGGTGACGCAGGTGCAGTATTTGTTGATTCTGTGTCTGGCCTTTCTGGCGACGGTCATCGCCAGCGGTCTGATGAAAATGCGGATCAACACGATGAAAGGTGTGTTGGCCGAACGCATGTTACGCCGACTGAGGTACACGCTGATCCACCGAACTCTGCGGTTCCCGAAATCCTATTTTGCCACCACCAGTCAGGGCGAGTTGGTGTCGATGATCACGTCCGAGGCTGAACCGATGGGCGGCCTGATGGGAGATGCGATCGCACAACCTGTATTCCAGTTTGGTCAGATGATGACCATTGTGACGTTTCTGTTCATGCAAAGCGTGTGGTTTGGTCTTGCAAGTATTGCGCTGATTCCGCTGCAGGCTTGGTTGATTCCAAAATTGCAGCGCCAGATCAACCTGTTGAACAAAGACCGAATCCAGGAAGTTAGGCGCTTGAGCTCAGAAATCGGCGAAAGCGCAGCCGGGATCAGTGATCTGCGCACCAACGGAGGCTGGCGGCACAGATTGGCCCAGTTCAGCCATCGTTTGGGAACTTTGTTCGAGATCCGATTCAAGATCTATAACAAAAAGTTCTTCATGAAGTTTCTCAACAATCTGATCACTCAGATGACCCCGTTTCTGTTTTATTCGGTGGGCGGATACCTGGCGATCACGGGCGAGGTAACAGTGGGCGCGCTGGTGGCGGCACTGGGAGCATATAAGGATCTTAGCGGACCTTGGAAGGATCTGCTGACCTATTACAATCAGGTTCAGGACATGTCGTTGCGGTGGGAAATCGTGACCGAACGCTTCGCGCCCGACAACATGGTGCCCGAAGAGCTGTTTGAGGGCGAGCCTGATTCCATTCCGCATCTGACTGGCGAGATCAAGCTGCAGAATATTACCGTTCGGGATAACGATGGGAAAACTGTTCTCGAGGATATAGACCTCGTCATACCCAAAGGGGCCCGCGTGGCCATCAAATCCTCGAATGCGGCCGAAAGAGGGGCATTGGCTCAGCTGCTGACCCGCGAATTGCTGCCGGTTCAGGGCGACGTCACGATTGCCGGGCATGACATCCAATCTTTGCACCAATCCGTCATCGCGGCGCGGATCGGATATGCCTATTCTCGACCATATCTGTTTGATGGGTCGATTGGGGACAACTTGATGATGCCCCTGAAAACACGCCCTCAGCATGAAGCCGACGCCGCCAGGGCCCCTAGCCGCCGCCAGATCGAGGCCGCGCGAGCGGGGAACTCGGTGGATTCACTGTCAGATGAATGGATTGATCCCGGTCTGGCCGGGCTCAACAACACTGACGACATCCAGGATTGGTGGTTCAAGCTGGTCGAGGCGATGGGAACGGATGAATTCATGTTCCGCCGCACCCTGCGCAGCCAGTTGAATCCGGATCAGCATCCCGAGTTTGTGCAAAATATCATCGACCTCCGTGGCTCCATCCATGACAAGTTGGTGGAAAAAGATCTGGACCGCTTTGTCTACCGGTTCGATCCGGACAGGTTCAACCCAACTGTGCCTTTGGGCGGCAACCTTCTTTATGCAGCACCGTCGCAGGAAATCTCGCCGGACATTCTGGCCGGCGATAATCGGTTCATGCAGATGCTGCGTACACATGAGCTTGATGACGACGCGCTGAGTATCTCAAGCGCTGTTCTAGAAACGCTGAACCATGCTTTTGGGCGGGACGGAACTGACCATCCGCTGTTCCTGCGCCTGGGCTTGAGCAAGGAAATGTTCCACCGGCTGCTGGCAATCGAAGACAAGCGCAAGGCAAAAGGAGTGGACGAGCTGTCGCAGCGCGAACACGCCTTTCTTCTGACCGTTCCGTTCCTGCTGACCGCCGAACAGATTGGCCCTGATTTCCCGGATGAATACAAACAGAAGATTCTGAAAATCCGCACTGAACAGGGCGAGAGGCTACGCGGAAGCCTGCAAGAGATATTTGTACCGGTCACACCGGACACATACATCGCGCGTATGACAGTTATGGAAAATGCGCTTTTCGGGCGGGTGTCTGTGACGGCGGGTGCTCATGCTGACGAGATAGAGGATGTGGTTGCCGAAGTGATCAATGCTGCAGGTCTGCGTAGACAGGCAGCGGCCATCGTCTATGATCTGTCCGCAGGGCTGGGTGGGAACAATCTGACAACCGTCTTTCAGGAACGAATTGCCTTCTCGCGCGCCGGGATTAAACGGCCGGATTTGCTAATCCTGGATAAAGCGTTGGCCAGCCATGACTCTGAGAGCCGTTTACGCACCCGGTTGAAACTGCGCGAACTGCTGCCCGATTCCATCATGATTTTCATGGAGGACAGTTTCGCCCATCCCGAGGCCTATGATCTGTTTGTTGAAATCAAGGATGGCCGCATTGACGGTGTCTCGAAAACGCAGCTCGAACAAGAATCCGGCACCACCGCTGACCTCAGCCGAAAGCTGAAGATTATCTCGTCAACTCCGCTTTTTGCCAATATCGACGGTCGCAACCAGAGATTGCTGGCGTTTTCGGCGCAGTGGTATGATGCTGCCGCTGGTCAGGTCATTTTCTCTCGTGGGCAGGCGCCGGATGCGGCCTATCTGTGCATTTCGGGTCATGCGAAGCTTATGTGGCACGAAGAAGACGGTTCGACCCGGTCCATATCTGTCATTGAACCCGGGCGCCTGATCGGTGACCTGTCTGTTATCACCGGTGAGACCAGACAGTTGGATCTTGTGGCAGGCGAAAACTGTTCATTCCTGCGGATTGGTGCAGTGGAACTGCGCGCGGTGATCGAAAGCGATGCAAGCGTTGCGGTTCAGTTGCTTGAAACAGTTGCCGGATACCTGACAACCATTTCGGAAAAGATCAACGCCACCAAAGCATCGACCTTGTTCTTCGATGATGAGGACCAGACCGAAAGTTCCCACCAGAATGTCTGAAATCCGCGCGCCCTCTTACGCCCCGCATGAGCAACTGGTCGCCGACGCACGCGACAAACCACAGCTGTGGCGCCTGCTGGCCGGCCTGGCAACAATCGTAGTCGTTGCAACCGTCTTCAATCTGATCCTGTTTGCAGTCGTAACCGTGGCCGGACCGCAGGAATGGGCCAGCGGGTTGATGAACGGCTCGACCCCGATCTCGATGGTGATCCTGCTGTCAAGCTTTGGGTTTGTCACATTTGGTGTGTGGACCGCAGCGCGACAGTTTCAGAAACGGTCCCTGGGTTCTATTTTAGGGACTCGGGGCAAAGCGGCCAGACAGTTCTGGCTTGTGCTGCGCGCCCTGATGGTGCTTGGCGTGGTTATCGTAACCGTGCCGCACTTCATTATGGACGCGCCGCTTGTTCAAAACCTGTCCTTTTCGGTTTGGCTGGTATTCCTGCCTCTGTCGCTATTGGCTGTGTTTGTCCAAATCAGTGCGGAGGAGCTGCTTTTCCGCGGATATATGCAGCAAAGCCTGGCGGCGCGATTCCGTTCTCCGATCATCTGGATGGGGGTACCGTCGCTTCTATTCGCGGTGGGGCACTATTCGCCCGATGCGGCGGGCGGCAATGCAGAGTTGCTGGTGCTGTGGACTGGTCTGTTTGGACTTTTGGCTGCGGATTTGACCGCGCGGGCGGGAACCCTGGGCCCGGCCATAGCGCTGCATTTTTTCAACAATGTCATAGCGCTCTTGTTTGTCTCGCTACCTGACACCCTCAGCGGTCTTGCCTTATTTGTACTGCCCTTTGATATGACCGATACTCTGACATTGCGGCAATGGTTATATGTGGATTTTGCCGTGATGATTGTCAGCTGGTTTATCGCGCGCCTTGCGCTCAGGCGCTGATTGCAATTCTTTCCGTAGCGTCTTATGTGACGTCAACGCCGTACTAGCAAGGTTCCGACATGAACTGGATCACAAACTACGTCCGTCCCCGGATTAATTCGATCTTCTCACGCCGGGAAGTCCCCGAAAACCTTTGGCACAAGTGTGACGAATGCGGCACGATGCTGTTCCACCGCGAATTGGCGGAAAACCAGAATGTCTGCACCCAATGTGATCATCATATGGCGATCACACCGCGCGACCGGTTCGGGCACCTGTTTGACGGTGGTATATTTACCGAGGTCGATGTTCCCGCTCCCAAAGATGATCCGCTACAGTTCCGGGACCAGAAGAGATACCCCGACCGGATGAAAGCAGCGCAGAAGAAAACTGGCGAGCAAGAGGCGATGCTGGTCGCCAAAGGTGATATCGGACGTACGCCGGTCGTGGCAGCGGCCCAGGATTTCTCGTTCATGGGCGGCTCGATGGGTATGTATGTCGGCAATGCCATCATTGCGGCCGCGCAAGAGGCAGTGAAGTTGAAACGCCCGCTGATCCTGTTCTCGGCAGCGGGTGGCGCGCGAATGCAGGAAGGCATCCTGAGCTTGATGCAGATGCCGCGAACCACCGTGGCGGTTGAGATGCTGAAAGAGGCCAAACTGCCCTATATCGTTGTACTCACCCATCCTACCACCGGAGGCGTGACCGCTTCTTATGCGATGCTGGGCGACGTCCATATCTCGGAACCCAATGCGCTAATCTGCTTTGCAGGCCCGCGCGTGATCGAACAGACCATTCGGGAAAAGCTGCCCGAAGGATTTCAGCGCGCAGAATACCTGCTGGACCACGGAATGCTGGACCGGGTAACGAAGCGTACCGAAATGCGTGACGAATTGATCACGATTACCCGCATGCTGATGAATCAGCCTCCTGCGGTCAAAGGTGATTTGCCCGCGCCCACCCCCGAAGCCCCAGAGAAAGACGCGGATCAGGAATGACTTCGCCATCGTCAGACGTCATCCTTGATCGGATGATGGCGCTGCATCCCAAGATCATTGACCTGACGCTGGATCGGGTGTGGCGTTTGCTTGCCGCACTGGAAAGCCCTCAGACCAAATTGCCTCCGGTCGTGCATATCGCAGGGACAAACGGCAAGGGGTCTACGCAGGCCATGATCCGCGCCGGTATGGAAGGGGCGGGGAAAACGATTCACGCCTATACCTCTCCGCATCTTGCCCGGTTTCACGAGCGTATTCGGCTGGCAGGTGAGTTGATTTCGGAAGCCGAACTGACAAACGTCCTTGATGAGTGCTATGCCGCCAATGGTGGTGAGAACATCACCTATTTCGAGATTACGACCTGTGCGGCCCTGCTGGCCTTTGCCCGCAAACAGGCTGATTATACCTTGCTTGAGGTCGGCCTTGGCGGGCGCCTGGATGCAACAAACGTGGTGCACGAACCCGCCGTGACGGTTATCACGCCGGTTTCCATCGACCATGAACAGTTTCTAGGCGACACGTTGGGCAAGATCGCTGCCGAAAAAGCCGGGATCATCAAGCCGGGCGTCCCTTGTATCGTCGGCCCACAGCAGGACGAAGCGCTTGAGGTCATCGAATATACAGCGGCCCGTCTGGGCGCCCCATTGCTGGTACACGGTCAGCACTGGCATGTGACCGAGGAAAACGGACGTCTTGTGTATCAGGACGAAATCGGGCTGCGGGATCTGCCGCTGCCCAACCTGCTTGGCGCACATCAAATTCAGAATGCGGGTGCGGCAATAGCGGTATTGCGCCATCTCGAACTTGGTGATCAGGCCTATGAGGCCGCCGTTACCAAGGCCGAGTGGCCAGCACGAATGCAGCGTCTGAAATCCGGCCCGCTTTTTGAACAGGCCGCACAGGCCGAGCTGTGGCTGGATGGTGGACACAATGCCGCCGCGGGAATTGCGCTTGCTGAAGTGCTGAGAAAATTACCGCAATCTCCGACACATTTGATCTGCGGAATGCTCAACACCAAAGATGTTGCTGGCTATCTTGCACCGCTTGCCACGCAGGCTCAAAGCCTGACCGCAGTATCGATACCGGGTGAGGCCGCGACGCTTAGCGCTGAAGATACGGCGCAGGCTGCTGACCAGGTTGGCTTGAAAGCCGACACAGCAGAGAGTGTATCCGCGGCCCTGCAGAAAATCACAGACCAAGACCCTCAGGCCCGTATCCTGATTTGCGGATCACTCTATTTGGCGGGCAACATCCTACGCGAAAACGGATAGGTCTTCACCTGGCTGAAATACCTTGAGGGAGGCGCGCAAAACGTGACAGGGCAGCGCCCCTATGCCCCCCAATCCTCGGCCTGCATCTCGCGCAATCGCGAGGCAGTGCGTTCGAACTCGAACGTCCCTTCACCCTCGACATACAACATCTCGGGCTCTGCGGCCGCCGAACAGATCAGGCGAACCCGCGCCTCATACAAGGCGTCAATCAAAGTCACAAAGCGCTTGGCCTCATTGAAATTATTCCGGGACAGGCGCGGGATGTCCTCCAGAACCAGAACTTTGACTGCCTCGGCAACGGCCAGATAATCTGCAGGGCCCAGCATCCGTCCGCACAGATCATAGAAGCTTGCTCGGGCTATCCCGTTCCGAAAGGCCGGCAATTCGACAGCACGGCCATTTACCTGCAACACCAGCGGTTCCGCCGCACCGCCCGCGAGATCGTTCCAGACGGATCGGATATTCTGTCGAGCCTCGGGGCCGATCGGCGTGAAATAGACTGGCGCACCTTCAAGACGGTTCTGTCGGTAATCAGTGGGCGAGACCAGCTCCCATATCTGAAGCTGTTCCTTGATATGCGCGATGAATGGCAAAAAGAGCTGGCGGTTCAAGCCGTTCTTGTACAATTCGTCCGGGTGCCGGTTGGATGTGGTGATGACCACGACCCCGCCAGCATGCAAAAGATCAAACAGCCGCCCGACGATCATCGCATCGGTGATATCGGTGATCTGCATCTCGTCAAATGCCAGCAGTTTTACGGATTTAACAACCGAGTCCGCGACCGGTGCAAGCGCATCCTCAACTCCGTCCTTACGAGCTTTGTGCATTCCCGCGTGGATTTCCTGCATGAAAGCATGAAAATGGACGCGACGGGCGGGGATGTCGCCAAGCGCGTCGACAAACATATCCATCAACATCGACTTGCCACGACCAACTCCGCCCCACAGATAAAGTCCCTGGGGCGGCGGGGGTGCCTTGCGAAAGAAACCACGCTTGACCGGGGTAGCCAAGGCCGCGCGAATGCGTTCGAAATGCGGAAGGACAGCCTCTTGCGCATCGTCCCGCGTCAAAGTGTCATCGGCGATGCGTGCCTCGTAAATCGATATCAAATCTGACATATCCCGAGGGATACCTTCACCTCAGGGCGTTGAAAAGAAGGCATTTGGAAGATGCATCAATTTTGCTTATCCGCGGCGTCAAAACTCCTGAATTGACCACGGTACAAATTTGCGTACCGTCGCGGCTCTGCCATCCCGAGGATTCAATGCCCCAACACGCGCGCCTGCTAAACCCGATCTTGATCGTCGGCTGCATAATTATCGCAGTCAGTTTTGCAGTGCGGGCATCCTTTGGCGTATTCCAGATCCCTATTGCGACTGAATTCGGCTGGCTGCGCTCCGATTTTTCGATGGCGATTGCGATCCAGAACCTCGCTTGGGGAATTGGACAACCCATTTTTGCCGCCATCGCCGAGAAGGTGGGGGATCGCCGTGCGATTGTGCTCGGGGCATTGACCTATGCAGCGGGCATGGTGTTGTCGGCGTGGTCCGTTACCCCGTTCGAGCATCAGATGTACGCCTGGCTTGTGGGCTTTGGGATTGCCGGCACGGGGTTTGGTGTCGTGCTTGCCGTAGTTGGGCGGGCGTCCTCTGATCATAACCGCTCTATGTCTCTGGCCGTCGTGACAGCGGCAGGAAGCTTTGGCCAGGTTTTGGGTGCTCCAACGGCGGAATGGCTTTTGTCTTTTATGCCCTGGCAACAGGTTTTCATCGTGTTTGCCGTTACCATCCTGGCACTGGTCATGACTCTGCCCTTCATGCGCGCCCCCCAAGCCGCAACCAAAGCCGAAATCGAAGAAAGCATGGGGCAAATTCTGGGCAAGGCCTTCCGGGACCCGTCTTATACCCTGATTTTCCTGGGATTTTTCAGCTGTGGTTATCAGCTTGGCTTTATCACAGCGCATTTTCCCGCTTTCGTTACCGAAATGTGCGGCCCGATTCAGCCGGGTGGAATACTGGATTCCATTGGTATAACGACAACTTCCGCATTAGGGGCTGTGTCGATTTCATTGATCGGGTTGGCCAATATCGGAGGGACATTGCTGGCGGGGTGGGCCGGAATGCACTTTCCCAAGAAATACCTTCTGGCCTCTATTTATGCCGCCCGCACGCTTACAGCGGCGGCTTTCATAATCCTGCCAATCACGCCATTCACGGTCGTTGTATTCTCATTGGTCATGGGTTCGCTCTGGCTGGCAACGGTTCCACTGACCTCGGGGCTTGTCGCACATTTGTACGGGTTGCGCTACATGGGTACGCTTTACGGCATCATCTTCTTCAGCCATCAGGTCGGCAGTTTTCTTGGCGTCTGGCTTGGCGGCCGCATGTATGACCAGTACGGAGATTACACCTTTGTCTGGTGGATCGGCGTGGCCATCGGCGCCTTCAGCGCCATCGTTCACCTTCCCATCCGCGAGAACCGGCCGCTCTCCGTCGCAGCCTGATTTAGCGGGCCTCTTCGCGGGTCAAAAGCCCCTCTGCCACCAACCGGTCTGCCCATCCTTGCGGGCCCTCAAAATGATGCGTTTGCCAGCCTCGCGCCTGCGCCGTTTCGATATTGTCGATCCGGTCGTCGGTGAACAACAACGCCTCAGGCGCCAGACCACAATCGGCTTCGACCATCTCGTAAATCGGGACATGCGGTTTCACGGTCTGCATGCGACCCGAAACATACAGCCGGTCAAACTCGTTGAGGAATGGATAGACCGTGGTTGCATACTCAAAATTCTGCACCCCGAAATTTGTCAGCGCAAAGACCGAGATGCCTTTGGCGCGCAGCGCACGTTGCAACCGTACCGAGTGGGGGATTTCGGGCGTGGCCAATTCGATCCATTTGTCGTGCCACATCCGGATTTCATCCCGCCATTCGGGATATTTATCAGCCCAGCCATAGATGGTGTCAGTGAAATGTTGCCCCTGATCAACAAGATCATTCATTCCATGCAGGTCAACCTCGGCAAACATGGCCCGGCGACGGTCTTCACCAATAACCGCGTCGTAGTACCGTTCTGGCTGCCATTCTATCAGGACATTCCCGATGTCGAAAACCACCGCTTCTATTGGCATGAATAATCCTTCTTAGAATCTCTGCTGGGGCTGACTGAATCAATCCTTGCTGCGCTTTTCAAGACAGGAACTGCAGCGCGCAGCGCTGCCCGGCCCAACCGGAGGGGACGCATCTCTGATGCGTCTGAGACGGGCGGGAAGGTCACGCCCTTAGTGCCGCCCGCAATTCCCGTTCCAACGCATCCAAAAACCGGGACCTATCGGCCTTGCCAAAAGGCTTGCCACCGCCGCCCGCGCCCAGAGGGTTTGCCGAACGCAGGTCTGCCATCAGGTCGCGCATCGCCAGTTGCTGACCAATATTGGCGGCGGTAAAGGCCTCGCCGTTGTGACGTAATACACGCGCACCTGCTTCAACACATTTTGCGGCTAAAGGAATGTCAGAGGTCACAACCACGTCCCCTGTACCACAACGCTCTGCGATCCATTTATCGGCCTCATCCGCACCTGCGGACACGATCACAACCTGTACCAGAGGATTGGCCGAAGGCCTCAGGCCACCGTTCGATACCAGAGCCATCGGAATCTTATGTCGGGTCGCTACACGCTCGGCCTCGGCCTTCACTGGACAGGCATCTGCGTCTATGTACAGGGTTGTCACGCTTTCTTTGCCTGTTTCTCGGCAGGCTTCTTCTTGACCTTGAATTCCTCGGGGATGGGCATCCGATTGAACGCATCCAGACCAGCAATCTTATAGGCCTCGGCCAAGGTCGGGTAGTTGAATGTGTTTTGAACGAAATAATCCACTGTCCCTTTCAGGTTCAATACAGCCTGTGCGATATGGATCAGCTCAGTCGCGCCTTCGCCTACGATCTGCACACCAAGAACCCGGCGGGTTTTCAGTGAAAACAGCATCTTCAGCATGCCATGTTCCAACCCCATGATATGCCCGCGAGAAGTTTCGCGGAATCGCGCGACGCCGACCTCGTAAGGGATATCGCGCTCCTGTAACTCTTCTTCGGACATGCCGCAGGTGGATATCTCGGGCACCGAATAGATGCCGTAAGGGTACCAGGGGCTTTCCGGCAGGGTCGGGGTCTCCAACGCGTGACATGCCGCCACGCGCCCCTGCTGCAGCGAGGTTGATGCCAGCGAGGGATGTCCGATTACATCTCCGGTCGCATAGATATGCGGTACCGCTGTCTGATAGGTCTTGCGATCGACTTCAATCCGGTTGCGGTGATCGGTTGTCAGCCCGACCGCATCCAGATTCAACGCCGAGGTCGCGCCCATCCGCCCGGCGGCAAACAGCAACATCTCGGCCCGGACATGCCGTCCATTCTCGAGCGTCACTTCTACGTGGCTACCTCCATCTTCGATCTTTTCAACGGCAGAGCCCAGTCGCAAATCCACACCGTTTTCGCGGATTTGGTGGGTAAAGTCGTGGATCAGCCGGCTGTCGATGAAATCCAGAAACGTCTCACGGGGTTCAATCAGGGTGACACGTACATCAAGCGCGGAAAACATCGTGGCATATTCCACACCGATTACACCGGCCCCGATCACGCATAGCGAGCGCGGTATCTCGGCCATCTCCAGAAAATCATCGCCATCGACGATGGTCTTCCCGTTGAAGGGCACATAATCGGGACGATAGGTCTTGGTTCCGGTGGCGATCAGGAACTTTGCGGCGGACAGACGTGTGGTTTCGCCTGCGTCGGTTGCAACCTCAATCTCGTGGGGACCGACAAATCTTGCCAGACCATTTAAGGTTTCCACGTGGTTCCGGTTGAACTGATGTTCCAGCACATCGACCTCATGGTCCAGCGTCATGTGCAGCCGAGCCTTGAGGTCTTCGGCCCGGATCTGATCCTTTACCCGGTACGAGCGCCCGTAAAAGCTGCGCTCGCGCCAGCCAGACAGGTTCAGCACTGTCTCGCGGAGGGTTTTTGACGGGATGGTCCCGGTATGGACCGAGACCCCACCCAACCGATCCTTGCGGTCGATAACCAGCACCCGGCGTTTCAACTTGCCTGCCTGAATCGCCGCCGAACGACCGGAAGGGCCGGACCCGACAATGATCAGGTCATAGTCGTATTTGCTCATGCCTCAGTCTCCATACAGTGCTTCGGCGTGGAAAGTGATGTGGTCTTCCATGAAGGTCGACACAAAGAAGTAAGAATGGTCATAGCCGGGCTGCAGACGGAAAACTGCCTGTTGGCGACGTTCGGCTATCGCCTGGGCCAGCGCCTCGGGGCGCAACAGGTCGATGAACTGGTCATTGTCGCCGGTGTCGATCAGGACAGGGCCGTCGAAACCGGTGTTCTTCATCATCAGCGATGCGTCGTGCTTGGCCCATTGGGCCGCGTCATCGCCCAGATATGCCTTCAGTTGTTTGCGGCCCCAATCGGCGCTTGTTGGGTTTGAAATTGGTGCAAATGCCGAAACCGATCGGAACCGACCCGGTAGGTTCATTGCCAATGTCAGGGCGCCATGGCCGCCCATGGAATGGCCGGTAATGGCCTGGCGGTCTGCGTCGATTGCAAAGGTTTCAACCAGCAGAGCGGGCAATTCCTCGGCCACATAGTCCCACATGTTGAAGTGCGGTGCCCAGGGTGATTGCGTGGCATTCACATAAAACCCCGCGCCCTGGCCCAGATCGTAGTCCTCGTGATCGGCGACGCCTTCGCCGCGCGGGGATGTGTCAGGGAAAACAAGGGCGATACCCTGTTCCGCGGCCCAGGCCTGCGCCCCGGCCTTGGTCATGGCGTTTTCATGGGTACAGGTAAGACCTGACAGATACCATAGAACCGGAACCGGGCCGTCCTTTGCCTCGGCGGGCAGGAACAGTCCAAAAGTCATGTCGCATTGGCAGGCAGCCGAGGCGTGGCGATAGACGCCCTGGACGCCTCCGAAACAAGCGTTTTCCGAAAGGGTTTCCATTTGGTTCCGTCCTTACGTTAGGTTCGCGCCATGGCTATCGTTACTCGGTCCGTGCGTAAAGTCTGTGTTCCTGCGGCCAGCGAGTATTTTCCCTATCTGTGGCTTAGAATGTTCCGGCTATGGCAATCACCAGTGGCAGTGTCAGGATGCTGACCACGGTAGACAAGAGAATTGCGGCCGAAGCCCGATGGGGTGCGACCCCGTAATAGGCCGCCAGCATATAGACATTCCCAGCGACCGGCAGTGCTGCCGCTGCAATGGCAACCGAAGCCGAGAAGCTTTCCGCCGGGATCAGCCAGATTACGAAGACAGCAACGCAGAGCGGATGAATGATCAGCTTGCAAAAACTCAGCCAGGCAGCTATCTGAACACGCTCGGCGGATTTGCTGGCGAGCGATGCCCCTATCGCAAACAAGGCTCCCGGAGTGGCTGCCCCGCCCAGGATTGTCAGAAAATCGTTCAGTGGACCGGGCACGGGAATTTGGAAGGCTGACCACAAAAGCCCCGCTGAAATAGATACGATCATCGGGTTTTTGAGCAAACCGAGGCCAATCAACCGAAATGTTGCCGGCGTCAGCCGCCCATCGCGTCCGGCATTGATCAAAATCACGATCAGCGAGGAAAACACCACAAGGTCGACAGTCAATACCAGCATGACCGGGCCGATTGCTGCTTCGGTGAACAAAAGCGCAAGCATCGGCAGCCCCAGAAAGCCGACATTGCCGATCGCAGCGCATTGGGCCTCGACGGCAGAGGTTGGTATGTCAAGGCGGCGCATCCACGCGATCAGACTGGCCAGAGCATAAACCGTAAGCGTTCCCAGCAGATAGCCCGCGACCAATCTGCCGTCGAATATCTCAGCAAAGGGCAGGGTGGCGGCAAAGCGGAACAACATTGCCGAAAGTGCGAAATAGAACACGAATTTCGTCAGATAGGCCGTGGCTTCTTCCGAAAAGAACCGACTGCGCCCAGCCCAATACCCCAAGCCGATAATCGCAAAGAACGGCAGCGTACGCAGAAAAATATCAGCCATGGCCAGAGTGTTAGCACGGTTTTCTCTGGCGGCAACCCCTGGCCAATCAAGCCCCGTCGAACGACCTTCGCGGACTGGCCTAACGGAAAAATTACCATAATCCCGCCTGCCCATGGACGAAATCCTATGCGAATCGTTGTATCTGAACTGATCAGTTTATAGATTCGACGAATCCACCCCTGAAGGAGAGCGCATGTCCGAAGCAACTGCCATTTTGCGAACAGGCCGAAAATTTGATCAGGTCCTGCAAGGAGCCCGATCGGTGTTCATGGCAGATGGTTTCGAAGGAGCTAGTGTAGATGACATTGCGCGCGCGGCGGGTGTTTCCAAGGCGACTTTGTACAGCTATTTCCCGGATAAGCGTCTTCTTTTCATGGAGGTCGCTCAGAACGAATGCTGCCGTATGGCTGAGAATGTCGTTTCGATGGTTGACGATACAAAACCCGCACGCGAGGTGCTGACCATCGCTGCGACCCAGCTGGCCGCATTTCTGGTGTCGGATTTTGCGCAGCAGGTGTTCCGCATCTGCGTGGCCGAGCAAGATCGGTTCCCCGAACTTGGCCGCGCCTTCTATGAGGCGGGGCCGCAAAATGGCACCCGGCAACTTGCAGAATATCTGCAAAAAGCGGTGAACAAAGGCGAATTGGTTATCGAGGACCTTCAATTTGCCGCTGAACAGTTTTCGGAATTGTGCAAGGTCCGCCTTTGGCCCCGATCCACATTCGGCATTCAAAGCAGCTTTTCAGAGGCTGAGATTGAAGAGGTAGCGCTGCAGGCTGTCGACATGTTCATGGCCCGTTACGGCGTCTGACATTTGGGTCGGATCGACTCGATTCAAGGCATGGATGTGGAGGTCGATCCCTGAAGCCCGCGGCATTTAGGATTGATGGTATTCAAGAGTTCGGACGCTCCTGCCCGGTGGCTTCGCCACTGCTTGGCTCTAATCGCCAAAGAACCGAAATCAGTTAGAAAACAGGCTCGACCAGGCAAATCATAACGCTGTACCTGCCCTCTTTTTTACTTCCTGATCGCTGGGCGGTGAACTCAGTTGACAATGGATTTTGTATTTTGGATACATTGGGCAGGGATTTCGCGGCGGTGACAGTCATCAAAGATTGTTCTGACTAGAAATTAGAACAACGCGAAAATCTGAAGAAAAAACATTTCTGGGAGAAACTCATGAAACTTAGATTGATGGCCGCAACTGCAGCGATTGCGTTGTCCAGTGCTGCGGCCCAAGCAAATACTTTGGTATATTGCTCGGAAGGATCACCCGAAGGCTTTGACCCGGCGCTGTTCACCGCAGGGACAACCTTTGATGCCTCGTCACACCCGATTTACAACCGTCTGCTCGAGTTTGAGACCGGTACTACCAATGTTATCCCCGGTCTGGCGGAAAGCGTTGAGGCCAGCGATGATGGTCTGGAATATACCTTCAAATTGCGTCAGGGCGTCAAATTCCATTCGAATGACGAATTCACGCCGACGCGTGATTTCAATGCTGATGACGTGATCTTCTCGTTCATGCGCCAGAAGGATGAAGGCCATGCCTATAATCAGGTATCTGGTGGTACCTGGGAATATTTCCAGGGCATGGGTATGCCGGACCTGGTCGAGTCGATTGAAAAAGTCGACGACTACACAGTGAAGTTCACCCTGTCCAAGCCTGAAGCGCCTTTTGTGGCCAACATGGCGATGGACTTTGCCTCGATCCTGTCTGCGGAATATGCGGATGCGATGATGGCCGCGGGTACGCCTGAGAAGCTGAACACAGCACCGATCGGGACTGGTCCGTTCTCGTTTGTAGCCTATCAGAAAGACGCGGTGATACGCTATGCGCAGAATGCCGACTACTGGAAGGCCCCTGCGGATGTGGAGAACCTGATCTTCGCGATCACGCCGGATGCATCGGTTCGCTATCAAAAGCTGAAAGCGGGCGAATGTCATATCATGCCTTATCCGAACCCGGCCGACATTCAGGCGATGCAGGACGATGCGGATATCAACATGTTGGAGCAGGAAGGCCTGAACGTCGGCTACCTCGCCTACAACACCACCATGGCACCGTTCGACAATCCGAAGGTCCGCAAGGCGCTGAACATGGCGATCGACAAGAATGCGATCATCGACGTCGTGTTCCAGGGCTCGGGCCAAGTTGCCAAGAACCCGATCCCGCCAACCATGTGGGGCTATAACGACGCCATCACCGATGACGCGTATGATCCCGAAGCGGCCAAGGCGATGCTGGAAGCCGAAGGCGTATCCGACCTGTCGATGAAGGTTTGGGCGATGCCGGTACAGCGTCCCTATAACCCGAATGCACGCCGTATGGCCGAGCTGATCCAAGCGGATTTTGCTAAGGTTGGTGTCGACGTCGAAATCGTGTCCTATGAATGGGGTGAATACCTGTCGCGTTCGAAAGATCTGGACCGTGACGGAGCCGTTCTGCTGGGTTGGACCGGTGACAATGGCGATCCAGACAACTTCCTGGCGGTTCTGCTGGGTTGTGACGGACGCGAAGCCTCGAACCGGGCGCAGTGGTGCCACGAGCCCTTCGAAGAGCTGATCCTCAAGGCCAAGCAGTCCACCGATCAGGCCGAACGCACCAAGCTGTACGAAGACGCTCAGGTGGTCTTCAAAGAGCAGGCGCCTTGGGCAACGATCGCACACTCGGTGGTCTTTATGCCGATGCGCAACGAAGTGCAGGGCTATAAAGTGCACCCGCTGGGCGGCCACATCTTCTACGGTGTGAGCGTCGAATAATTCATCACTTACCGACCGGAGCCGCCCGCGTGGCGGCTCCGGTTTCTTATTGGAGGTCGGCCCTGATGCCGAATTTGTCCGAGTACCGTCAACTGGCAAAGGACATGTCAGTTGATGCCGTGGCCCTTGTGCCCGGCCCGAATTTCACCCGCGCATTGGGAAAACCTTTCATGAGCCACGAACGGCCCTTTGTGGTCGTGGTCCCCGGCGAAGGTTCTCCTGCGGCCATCGTTCCCAACCTTGAGCTCGGCAGTTGGGACCTGGTTGGATTTGAAGGCGCCGTTTTCGACTGGTTCGACCAGACCGGGTATGATGACGCCTTTGCAGCCCTCGCCAAGCATATGCTGCTGACATCGCTGGCTGTGGAAGGGCAGGTGATGCGAGTCTTTGTGTCGAAAGCGTTTACCAACGCGTTACCGGACCTGCGGATTGTCGATGCCGAGCGTGAAATTTCTGGCTTGCGCATCATCAAGACAGAAGACGATATCGCAGCGCTTCAAGCCGCGATCGACATCTCTGAACGCGCGTTAGAGCGCGTGATAGCGGATGTGCGCGTCGGTCAGACCGAATTGCAGATTGAACAGGCCTTGATTCAGGCACTGTTTGCGGAAGGCGCCGCCTCGCTGGCATTTTCGCCGATTGTTGCCGCCGGGGACAACTCGGCGCGGCCCCATGGCAAGGCGCGGGCGGATTACCAGATCAAACCGGGCGATGCGCTTTTGTTTGATTTCGGAGCCCGCAAACATGGGTTTGCCGCCGACATCACCCGCACGTTCTTTGTCGAAGAGGTCTCGGACGAGGGCAGGGCGGTCTATGACACCGTTCTGCGCGCCAATCTGGCAGGATTCAAAGCCTGCCGTCCCGGTGTCACGGCGCATGATATCGACGATGCCGTGATCGGCGTTCTCGAAGCGTCACCCTATGCCGATCGGATCCGCACCAAAACGGGCCACGGTCTGGGCCGCGACGTTCACGAAGCGCCGTATATCATGCGTGGAAACGACCAGAAAATCCTGCCGGGCATGGTTTGGACAAACGAGCCGGGCCTTTACGCGCTGGACAATTTCGGCGTGCGCATAGAAGATGACGTGCTTGTTACAGGGGATGGCTGTCGGTCGCTAACCCACTTTCCCAAAGATCTCACAATCATAGGTCGCTGATGTTTGGCTACTTTCTTTCTCGTCTCGGTATGTTCATTCCGACATTTCTGGGTGTAACGCTTATCTCTTTCATGTTCATTCGCGTTTTGCCTGGTGATCCGATCATCGTCATGGCCGGCGAACGCGGAATGTCCGAGGAACGCTATCAGGAAATGGTGGTCAAACTGGGCTTCGACAAGCCAGTCCTCCAACAATATTGGGACTATCTGACCGGCGTTATGCAGGGCGATCTGGGCGAAAGCTTTGTCACCAAGAAACCGGTCTGGGACGAGTTTTTTGCCCTGTTCCCAGCGACGCTGGAGTTGTCAATCTGCGCGATGATCTTCGCGGTGGCCCTTGGGTTGCCCGCCGGTGTCATTGCCGCAGTCAACCGGGGCAAATTCTTTGATCGGGCGCTGATGTCATCTGCGCTGGTGGGATATTCGATGCCTATCTTCTGGTGGGCGCTGCTGCTGATCATCGTGTTCTCGGGCAATCTGGGCTGGACACCTGTTTCGGGTCGGATCGACCTTCTGTATTACTTCCCCAGCGTGACCGGCTTTATGCTGATCGACAGTCTTTTGTCGGGGCAACCCGGGGCATTCACGTCGGCTGTTCGGCATTTGATTCTGCCAACGATTGTTCTGGGGACGATCCCGCTGGCTGTCATTGCGCGTCAGACGCGCTCGGCGATGCTTGAGGTTCTGGGCGAGGACTACATTCGTACCGCGCGGGCAAAAGGCCTGTCACCCACTCGGATTAACGGGCTGCATGCTCTGCGTAATGCGTTGATCCCCGTGATTACGGTGATCGGCCTGTCGGTTGGAACTTTGCTGGCTGGTGCAATTCTGACCGAGACGATCTTTAGCTGGCCGGGCATCGGCAAGTGGATGGTCGACAGCATCTTCCGGCGCGATTACCCGGTGGTGCAGGGCGGTCTTCTGATGATCGCCGTGATCGTGATGCTGGTGAACCTACTGGTCGATGTCCTTTATGGCATCATCAATCCAAAAATCCGGAGGCGGTGATGGCTGAACTATCTGCAAACGCACCCAAAACCGAAGACCGCCCAAGCGCCTTGCGCGAATTCTGGTTTTATTTCAGTGAAAACCGCGGCGCGGTGATTGGCCTGTGGGTATTCGCGGCCTTTGTCTTTTGCGCTGCCTTCGCACCTTTGCTGGCCCCCTACGATCCAACCGAACAGTTCCGCGAGCATATCCTGCAGCCTCCGGCGTGGCAGGAAGGCGGCAGTTGGGCCTTCCCGCTGGGAACTGATCCGCTGGGCCGGGATATGCTGTCGCGGCTGATTATGGGATCTCGCTATTCCTTCTTTGTCGGGATCGTCGTGGTTTGTGTGGCCGTGTCAGGCGGTGTGGTTCTTGGCCTGCTTTCCGGGTTTGCACCCAAATGGGTCGATACGATGATCATGCGCGTGATGGATATTATCCTGTCCTTTCCGTCGCTGCTGCTGGCACTGGTTCTGGTCGCCATTCTGGGCCCGTCTCTGACCAATGCAATGATCGCCATCGCCATTGTGTTTCAACCACATTACGTGCGCCTCACCCGCGCCTCGGTTCTGGCCGAACGGCAAAAGGATTATGTGACCTCGGCCCGTGTGGCCGGTGCAAGCAAGGCACGCCTGATGTTCAAAACCGTGCTGCCGAACTGTCTGGCGCCGATCATTGTCCAGGCGGCGCTGTCCTTCTCGACCGCGATTCTGGATGCTGCGGCACTTGGCTTTCTGGGCATGGGGGCGCAGCCGCCCACGCCGGAATGGGGCACAATGCTGGCCGAAGCGCGCGAATTCATTCTGCGCGCCTGGTGGGTGGTAACTTTCCCTGGCCTGGCCATTCTGGTCACGGTGCTGGCAATCAACCTGATGGGCGACGGTCTGCGCGACGCGCTGGACCCCAAGCTGAAACGGAGCTGAAGACATGAGCCTGTTGGAAATCCGAAATCTTTCGGTCGAGTTTGCTACTGCGTCGGGTGAGTTCCGCGCTGTGGATGGCGTTGATCTGTCTGTCAACAAGGGCGAGTTGATGGCCATCGTCGGAGAAAGCGGCTCGGGGAAATCCGTGTCAATGCTGGCGCTGATGGGGTTGCTGCCATGGACGGCGACGATCACGGCAGATGAAATGAGCTTTGAGGGTCGCGACCTGACCAAAATCTCGGCACGGGATCGGCGCAAGATCATCGGCAAAGATATTGCCATGATCTTTCAAGAGCCGATGTCTTCGCTAAACCCCTGTTTCACGGTCGGTTTCCAGATCAAAGAAGCACTGCGTATCCATCTTGGGCTAAACCGCAAAGACCGTCATCAGCGCGCGATTGAGCTGTTTGACCTGGTGGGTATCCCGGCACCCGAGAGCCGTCTGAATACGTTTCCTCACCAGATGTCGGGCGGCATGAATCAGCGGGTCATGATCGCGATGGCGATTGCCTGCACCCCGAAGCTTCTGATCGCGGACGAACCCACTACCGCGCTTGATGTAACAATTCAGGCGCAGATTCTGGATCTGTTGGTCCGATTGCGCGATGAGCAGGGGATGGGCCTTGTTCTGATTACCCATGACATGGGTGTTGTGGCAGAAACCGCCGAGCGGGTTCAGGTCCAATATGCCGGTCAAAAGGTCGAGGAACAGCCGGTACGCGATCTGTTCCGCACACCGCGCCATCCTTATACCTCAGCTTTGCTGAACGCTTTGCCTGAACGGGCAACTTCGAAATTGCTGCCGACGATTCCAGGTGTTGTTCCTGGTCAATTTGACCGTCCCAAAGGTTGCTTGTTCAGCCCGCGATGCCAATTCGCCGATGACTTGTGCCGGAACACACCACCCGCTCCGCATGGAGCAGATTTCGGCAAGGCCCGCTGTCACCACGTCAAGGAAATCACCGCTGGAGAATTGGCATGACCGCCCCGATCGTTCAGGCAAACGCGTTGGCCCGGCACTATGAGGTCAAAGGGGGATTGCTGTCGAAATCGGCAACGGTCAAAGCCCTTTCCGGTGTGGATTTTGCCCTAGAGCCTGGCAAGACGCTGGCCATTGTAGGAGAGTCTGGGTGCGGTAAATCCACCCTCGCTCGCGTCGTAACGATGATTGAAGAGCCCACTTCGGGAACACTGACCATCGACGGCGTCGATATCACCCCGTCAAAATGGGCTGAGATGCGCGAAAACGTGCAGATCGTGTTTCAGGATCCCTATGGTTCGCTTAATCCGCGACAACGGATCGGTCAGATCCTGCAGGAACCTCTGATCATCAACCGGCCCGATATGACCGCTGCGGAACGGGAAACTCGCGCACGCGAAATGATTGATCTTGTCGGTCTGCGCCCCGAGCATTATGACCGCTACCCCCACATGTTTTCGGGCGGCCAACGGCAGCGGATTGCGATTGCCCGAGCCCTGATGCTGAACCCCAAGGTTCTGGTTTTGGATGAGCCGGTATCGGCGTTGGATGTTTCGATCCAGT
>NZ_JBXWOZ010000005.1:0-189242 GCF_059611145.1 Ruegeria sp. CDSB022
GTCTTGCCGTGGTCAACGTGGCCAATCGTGCCGATGTTGACGTGCGGCTTATTACGCTCAAACTTTTCCTTTGCCATGATGGCCTCCTTTATCGGTAATGAAGGGAGCCCGCTAATCGAGCTCCCTCAAATTTTCGCTTATGCGTATTTCGCCTGGATCTCGTCCGAGATGTTCTGCGGAACCGGATCGTAGTGGTCGAACTGCATGGTGAACTGGGCACGGCCAGACGACATCGAACGCAAGGTGTTGATGTAGCCGAACATGTTGGCCAGCGGCACAAACGCGTCAATCGCGATGGCGTTGCCACGGTTTTCCTGCCCGGAAACCTGTCCCCGACGCGATGTCAGGTCACCGATGATGCCACCGGTATATTCTTCCGGTGTGATCACTTCGACCTTCATGATCGGTTCAAGCAGTTTCGCACCCGCTTTGCGCATGCCTTCGCGCATACCCATACGAGCGGCGATTTCAAAGGCCAGAACCGAAGAGTCCACATCGTGGAATTTACCTTCGATCAGGGCAACCTTGAAGTCGATCACAGGGAAGCCAGCCAGCGGGCCGCTATCCATGACGGATCTGATGCCTTTTTCAACGCCCGGGATGTATTCCTTGGGCACCGAACCACCAACAACACGAGATTCGAACGAATAACCTTCGCCCGGCTCTGTTGGGGTGATGATCATCTTCACCTCGGCGAACTGACCCGAACCACCCGACTGTTTCTTGTGGGTGTAAACGATCTCGGCTTCGTGACCGATGGTTTCGCGATAGGCCACCTGCGGCGCACCAATATTCGCTTCAACCTTGAATTCACGCTTGAGACGGTCAATCAGGATGTCCAGGTGAAGTTCGCCCATGCCCTTCATGATGGTCTGACCCGATTCCAGATCAGTTTCCACACGGAAGGACGGGTCTTCGGCGGCCAAACGGCCCAGACCCTGGCTCATTTTTTCCTGGTCAGCCTTGGTTTTCGGCTCAACCGCGATCTCGATCACCGGATCGGGGAAGGTCATGGTTTCCAGAACCACCGGATCGCCGGTCGAACACAGAGTGTCGCCCGTGGTGGTGTCTTTCAGACCTGCCAGCGCAATAATGTCGCCCGCGAACGCTTCGGTGATTTCCTCACGTTCGTTCGAGTGCATCATCATCATCCGGCCGATACGCTCTTTCTTACCCTTGGTCGAGTTCAGAAGCGTGTCGCCCTTGGACAGAGTGCCCGAGTAGATGCGGGTAAAGGTCAGCGAGCCAACAAAGGGGTCGTTCATGATTTTGAACGCCAGGCCCGAGAACGCCATGTCATCATCCGCACGGCGGGCGATGTTACGGGTTTCTTCTTCGTCACCGGGTTTGAAGCCCATGTAATCAACAACGTCCAGCGGGCTGGGCAGATAATCGATCACAGCGTTCAGCAGCGGCTGAACACCTTTGTTTTTGAACGCCGAACCACCCAGAACCGGAACAAACGCGATTTCCAGAGTACCTTTGCGCAGCAGGGCGCGCAGGGTTGGAACGTCGGGCTCATTGCCTTCCAGGTATTCCATCATCGCGTCGTCGTCCATTTCGACGGCCGCTTCGACCATTTTACCGCGCCATTCGTCAGCCATGTCCTTCAGGCTGTCGCGGATCGGTGCTTTGACCCAGCTTGCGCCCAGGTCTTCGCCCTGCCACAGCCATTCTTCCATGGTGACCAGGTCGATCAGGCCTTCCAACTCGGTCTCTGCGCCGATCGGAATACCAACCGGAACAGCGCGTGCGCCGGTACGGTCTTCGATCATTGCAACGCAGTTGAAGAAGTCCGCGCCGATCTTGTCCATCTTGTTGACGAACACCATCCGTGGAACCTTATAGCGGTCAGCCTGACGCCACACGGTTTCGGTCTGAGGTTCAACACCGGCGTTTGCGTCCAGAACGCAGACGGCACCGTCGAGAACCGCCAGCGAGCGTTCAACTTCGATGGTGAAGTCAACGTGGCCGGGGGTGTCGATGATGTTCAGGCGGTGCTTGGGCGAGTCAGCAGTTACACCGTCTTCGGTGCGTTCCCAGAAAGTGGTCGTCGCAGCCGAGGTGATGGTGATCCCGCGTTCCTGCTCCTGCTCCATCCAGTCCATGGTGGCTGCACCGTCGTGCACCTCACCGATGTTGTGGGATTTGCCGGTGTAGTACAGGATGCGTTCCGAGCAGGTCGTTTTACCCGCATCAATATGCGCCATGATACCGAAGTTACGGTAATGGTTGAGTGTATATTCGCGTGCCATTTCAATAAGCCTCTGGAATTACCAACGGTAGTGGCTGAAGGCTTTGTTCGCCTCGGCCATCTTGTGGGTGTCTTCACGCTTCTTCACAGCGGTACCGCGGGACTGTACAGCGTCCAGCAGCTCACCGGCGAGGCGTTCTTCCATGGTGTTTTCGTTGCGGCCACGCGCAGCAGTGATCAGCCAACGGATGGCCAGTGCTTCGCGGCGCTCGGGGCGCACTTCGACCGGAACCTGATAAGTTGCACCACCAACCCGGCGCGAGCGAACCTCGACCGACGGCTTGATGTTGTCGAGTGCTTCGTGGAACACTTCGACAGGGGCGCGCTTGATCTTGCCTTCAACGCGGTCAAAGGCGTTGTAGACGATGCGCTCTGCAACCGACTTTTTACCGTCGATCATCAGGTTGTTCATGAATTTAGTCAGTACCTTGTCGCCAAATTTGGCGTCAGGCAGGACTTCGCGTTTTTCGGCGGCGTGACGACGTGACATATCAGCCTCTCCTTCTTATTTGGGACGCTTCGCGCCGTATTTCGAACGACGTTGCTTACGGTCTTTGACGCCTTGGGTATCCAAAACACCACGCAGAATGTGGTAACGGACACCGGGAAGGTCTTTTACACGGCCGCCACGGATCAGAACAACCGAGTGTTCCTGCAGGTTGTGGCTTTCACCGGGGATGTACGAGATGACCTCGAACCCGTTTGTCAGGCGCACTTTGGCAACCTTACGCATCGCCGAGTTCGGCTTTTTCGGTGTGGTTGTGTAAACACGTGTGCAGACGCCGCGTTTCTGCGGGCACTGCTCCAGGTGCATGGACTTCGAGCGTTTTACTTTCGGCTGCCGCGGCTTGCGGATCAGCTGTTGGATCGTTGGCATTCCGGTTATATCCCCGTTTTGCAACACACATGACATGCACGCGTGATGCGTGCGGTTAAATTCGCTGCACTCGTGCGTCCACAAGCGCAAAACCCGCGAGCGTTCCCATTCCGAGGTGAACGTCGCGGTTTGTTATCAGAGGGCGCGAACGATAAAAGAGTTCGGGCCTTGACCAGTTCATTACTGAAATCGGTTTTGGGGCGGCCCCCGGTACCGAGATGTGGCGCGTAATAGGGGGAGTCGGACCCAGTGTCAACAGTGCAGCTGATCCGTTCCACATCAGGCCGTTTCGCGCTGGAACCAAAGCTCATCCAGTCTTACCGCCCGTTGCAGGAACAGGTCCGTGCAGGCATAGTCAGCCCATTGGTCTGGACCACGGATGAATCATGCAAATACTTGGCCTGTGTCGTTTTTCCTATCCCGCCCACGGCGGCTTTCAGATCGAACACGAAACGATCGAGGACCGGCGCTCCTATCTGTATCAACCTGACCGGCTGGAAGAGCGGTTTCGCCTGTTTGAAACTACTAGCCTGCCCTGCATAAAAGAGCAAACCGACGAGGATTTTCAGTTTTTCATCGTGATCGGTGCATGCCTGCCAAACACGGCACGCGAACGTCTTTACGACTTAACAGCGGGCATGCCTCAAGTACAGATCATCGCGCGCGAACCAAAGCGTCATCGCAGGGTCATGAAAGAGATCCTGAATTCAGCACGCACCAAACCGGACGCCCCCTGCATCCAGTTCCGCCACGATGATGACGATGCGGTTTCGGTCGATTTCGTTGAGCGCTTGCGCATCGCCGCAGATGAGGGTCAGGGCTTAATGCGGAACCACAGAACCGTTGCGATTGACTACAATCAGGGGTTCCTGGCCCGTTTCGATGCGGGCGGTATTCGGGCCGCACAGGTGTATCAACCTTTGCTGGGGGTGGGCTTTGCAATGTACTCCGCCGGGGGGAGTGACTTGACGATCATGAATTTCGCACATCACCGGATCGGAAATTTCATGCCCGTTATCAGCTATCCGGATGCACCTATGTGGGTCCGCACGCTTAACCAGTTCAACGATTCTCCGCATGCGCGAAACAGTAGGACCGAGCTGTCCCCCCTAACCTCTGAGCAGGAAGGCGAATTCATCGCACGGTTCGCCATCGACCAGGACGCCGTTCGCCGCATTCATTCGGCAGATTGACGAGTCCTTTCACGGAACAGCATGAACATTCCTGCCCCAACCACTAAGGCCGCCCCCGCCATCGTAATCCTGTCGGGCCAGTCCCCAAATACGGCCCAGCCCAAACCCAACGCCCAGATCAGACTGGAATAACGAAACGGCGCGATAAAGCCGATCTCACCAGCGCGCATGACAATGACGCTGAACAAATATCCCGTCAGAACAAAGACCGCAGCACACGCTACCATCGAACCGGCGGCTGCCGGAACCGGAACCCAGCCCGAGACAGAGGTGACAAGAACCGCCGTCAATGTAATCGTCGCGGTTGTTGCCAGCGTTACTGCAAGTGATGGCACATGCACCGACATGCGTCGCGTAATCAAATCCCGGGCAGTTACCGAAGCAACTGCGATCAAAGCATATATCGCGTAGATGCTGAAACCGTCCGTGCCCGGGCGAACGATCAGCAACATACCGGCGAACCCGAAAACGATGGCAAGAATCCGACGCCAACCGATATGCTCTTGAAAAAACAACGCGGCTCCAAGTGTTACGGTTAATGGCAAGGCCAGCAGAATGGCAGTCACGTTTGCCAACGGCATATGAAGCAGCGCGACCAAAAAGAAAATTGTCGCCAACAATTCGGCGAGACAACGTGCCGCGACCAACCACTTGTCATGACGCGGAAAGTTCAGATGCAACGCCCCATAGTACCGTGCCAGAAGATACACCAGAATGGTCGCCAAAACCCCGCGGATGGCAACCATCTGAAACAGCGGTAACTGGGCTCCGGCGGCCTTGATCAAAGTGTCATTGATGGTGAAGGCAGCCATGCTGCCCATCATCAGCAAAGCACCCCTGAAATTCGGCGTCACTCTTTTTGAACTCCGCATTTGGCCACGAAGTGCATTTGGCGGCGTTCAAGAAAGAGATGTCAATATGGCTCCGCCCGCCAATGCTCTGCTAGCATGACATTTCCAATGGCGCTTCATGCAGAGCCACACCCGAGCCTGAAATGAAAAGGCCCCGCGAAATCGCGGGGCCTGATCTTTGGAATTTAGGATCGCTTATTCGCGACTTTCCGGTGTTTCCACCAGAACATCCAGCTCATCCCCGACCATATCGTCATCCATCATCGGCGCAGCCAGAGCAGCGGCGGCTTCGGCCTCTTCCCGGCGGGCTTCGATGACAACGTTGTCACGCGACTGCGCGACGCGCTGTACGCTTTGCGTTGCGCCACCGGTACCGGCAGGGATTAGACGACCGACGATCACGTTCTCTTTCAGGCCAACCAGCTTGTCTTTCTTGCCCTGAACCGAAGCCTCGGTCAGAACCCGTGTGGTTTCCTGGAACGACGCCGCCGAGATGAACGAACGCGTCTGCAGCGAGGCTTTGGTGATCCCCAAGAGGATCGGCTCGCCCTGAGCCGGACGTCCACCGCGGGCGAGGGTCTTCTCGTTGGCCGCGTCGAACTCCTGCTTGTCGACATGTTCGCCTTTCAGCAGGGTGGTGTCACCTGAATCCAGGATCTCCCACTTCTGCAGCATCTGGCGCACGATCACTTCGATGTGCTTGTCGTTGATCTTCACGCCCTGCAGACGATAAACATCCTGCACTTCGTCGATCATGTAATCCGCCAGCGCCTCGACACCCATGATGGACAGGATGTCATGCGGGGCCGGGTTACCGTCCATCAGGTATTCACCCTTCTGGATGAAGTCACCTTCTGCAACCGGGATGTGCTTACCCTTGGGCACCATATACTCGATGGTCTCCATGGACTCGTCAGCCGGCTCAATGCTGATGCGACGCTTGTTCTTGTAGTCGCGGCCAAAGCGCACGTAACCATCAGCTTCTGCGATGATCGCATGATCCTTGGGGCGACGGGCTTCGAACAGTTCGGCAACGCGCGGCAGACCACCGGTGATGTCCTTGGTCTTGGCACCTTCACGCGGGATACGCGCGACAACTTCACCAGCTTCGATCTGCTGACCGTCTTCGATCGACAGGATCGCATCCACCGACATCGGATAGTGAACCGGGTTGCCCGCATCGTTACGGACCGGTTCGCCATCTTCGCCAACCAGAATGATCTCAGGCTTGAGGTCGCTGCCTTTGGGGGCCGCGCGCCAGTCGATCACGATCTTCTGGGTCATACCGGTTGCATCGTCGGTCACGTCGCGGACAGCAATGCCCGAAACCAGATCAACATATTTCGCGGTACCGGACTTTTCGGCGATGATCGGCAGGGTGTAAGGATCCCATTCGAACAGCTTGTCGCCACGGTTCACCTTGGTGCCATCCTTGACGAACAGCTTCGAGCCATAACCCAACTTGTGGTTGGCACGCTCTTCGCCATGTTCGTCTTTGATCACCATCTTCATGTTCCGGCCCATGACCAGGCTTTCGCCCGCGGAATTGACCAGGATCTGCGGGTTCTCGAACGAAACGACACCGTCGTGGCTGGCTTCCTGGAACGACTGCTGACCACCTTGCGCAACACCACCGATGTGGAAGGTCCGCATTGTCAACTGTGTACCGGGTTCACCGATGGACTGGGCGGCGATGATGCCGACAGCCTCACCCGTGTTGACCATAGTTCCGCGTGCAAGGTCACGACCGTAGCAGGTTGCACAGACGCCTTCCTCGGACTCACAGGTCAGAGGCGAACGGATGCGCATCGACGCAACAGCGGCCTCATCAATGATATCAGCCATACGTTCGTCAATCAGCTGACCCGCAGCGACCAGAACCTCATCGGTACCGGGACGCAGAACGTCATCGGCAGAGACACGGCCCAGCACACGTTCGGCTAGCGAAGCAACAACTTCACCGTCGTTTACCGCGGCTTCCGCAGTGATCGCACGCTCGGTTCCACAATCGAGCTCACGCACGATGCAGTCCTGTGCCACGTCCACCAGACGACGGGTCAGGTAACCCGAGTTCGCCGTTTTCAGAGCAGTATCCGACAGACCCTTACGGGCGCCGTGGGTCGAGTTGAAGTATTCAAGAACGGTCAGACCTTCCTTGAAGTTCGAGATGATCGGCGTCTCGATGATGTCACCGTTTGGTTTGGCCATCAGGCCGCGCATACCGCCCAGCTGTTTCATCTGAGTGACCGAGCCACGCGCGCCCGAGTGGGCCATCATGTAGACCGAGTTCGGTTCCTTTTCAGACCCGTCCTCTGCCCGATCCGAAGATGAGATCGTGCTCATCATCGCTTCGGTTACACGATCGTTACACTTCGACCAGGCATCAACAACTTTGTTGTACTTTTCACCCTGAGTGATCAGGCCGTCCATGTACTGCTGTTCAAAATCCTTCACCTGACTACGGGTTTCATCGACGATGCCCCATTTGTCATCAGGGATCACCATGTCGTCCTTACCGAACGAGATACCGGCGCGGAACGCTTCCTTAAAGCCCATCGACATGATCTGGTCACAGAAGATGACCGACTCTTTCTGACCGCAGTAACGGTAGACGGTGTCGATCACCTGCTGCACTTCTTTCTTCCGCAGCAAACGGTTGACCAGTTCGAACGGGGCCTTGTTGTTCATCGGCAGCAGAGCCCCCAGGCGCACACGGCCGGGAGTGGTTTCAAACCGCTGTTGAACTTCATTGCCTTCGCTGTCGATCTGAGTAATCCGCGCAGTGATCTTGGTGTGCAGATGCACTTCACCGGCGTCCAGCGCGTGCTGAACTTCGTCGATCGAGCCAAAGACCTTGCCTTCACCAGGCATGCCTTCGCGTTCCAGGGTCACATAGTACAGACCCAGAATCATATCCTGCGAAGGAACGATGATCGGCGCGCCGTTTGCTGGCGACAGAACGTTGTTTGTCGACATCATCAGCACGCGTGCTTCCAGCTGGGCCTCAAGGCTCAGCGGGACGTGAACGGCCATCTGGTCACCGTCGAAGTCGGCGTTAAAGGCCGAACAGACCAACGGGTGCAGCTGGATGGCTTTACCTTCGATCAGAACCGGTTCAAACGCCTGAATGCCAAGACGGTGCAGTGTTGGCGCACGGTTCAGCATGACAGGGTGTTCGCGGATCACCTCGTCGAGGATATCCCACACTTCGGGACGCTCTTTCTCGACCAGTTTCTTCGCCTGTTTCACGGTCGAAGACAGACCCTTGGCTTCAAGGCGCGAGTAGATGAACGGCTTGAACAGTTCCAGCGCCATCTTTTTGGGCAGACCACACTGGTGCAGCTTGAGTTCCGGACCGGTCACGATGACCGAACGGCCCGAGAAGTCGACGCGCTTACCCAGAAGGTTTTGACGGAAGCGACCCTGCTTACCCTTCAGCATGTCCGAAAGCGATTTCAGCGGACGCTTATTGGCGCCGGTGATCACGCGGCCACGACGGCCATTGTCGAACAGAGCATCGACGGATTCCTGCAGCATCCGCTTTTCGTTGCGGACGATGATGTCAGGTGCGCGCAGTTCGATCAGACGCTTCAGACGGTTGTTCCGGTTGATGACGCGGCGATACAGATCGTTCAGATCCGAAGTCGCAAAACGACCACCATCCAGTGGAACCAGCGGACGCAGTTCCGGCGGAATCACCGGGATTACGGTCATCACCATCCACTCAGGCCGGTTGCCCGACTCGAGGAAGGATTCAACAACCTTCAGACGCTTGATGATCTTCTTGGGCTTCAGTTCACCGGTTGCTTCGGCCAGATCAGCACGCAGCTGTTCGGCTTCGGCTTCCAGATCGATCTGGGCCAGCATCTCACGGATAGCTTCGGCACCGATGTTCGCGGTGAACGCGTCCATGCCATAGGCATCCTGCGCGTCCATGAACTCTTCTTCGGTCAGCATCTGACCATAGGAGAGGTCGGTCAGACCGGGCTCGATGACGACATAGTTTTCAAAGTACAGAACGCGTTCCAGATCGCGCAGCGTCATGTCCAGCATGAGACCGATGCGGGACGGCAGCGATTTCAGGAACCAAATGTGTGCGACGGGCGCGGCCAGCTCGATATGACCCATACGCTCGCGGCGGACTTTCTGCAGGGTGACTTCCACACCGCATTTCTCGCAGACAACGCCGCGATATTTCATCCGCTTATATTTACCGCACAGACATTCGTAATCTTTGATCGGGCCAAAGATACGCGCGCAGAACAGACCGTCACGTTCGGGTTTGAACGTCCGGTAGTTGATGGTTTCGGGTTTCTTGATCTCGCCATAAGACCAAGAGAGGATCCGTTCCGGGCTGGCCAATGAGACCTTGATCTCGTCAAAGACCTTAGGCGGCGTCAGCGGGTTGAACGGGTTATTGGTAATTTCCTGGTTCATTTTGCGTCCTTACAAATTGGGATGGGATGAGTTTGGGGCGTTGCCGCCCCTACTCTTCCTCCGCATCCAGGAGTTCCATATTCAGGCCGAGGCCACGGACTTCTTTCACCAGAACGTTAAACGATTCCGGTACGCCCGCTTCAAAGTTATCCTCGCCCTTGACGATCGACTCGTACACTTTGGTCCGGCCGGCGACGTCATCCGATTTCACGGTGAGCATTTCCTGCAGGGTGTAGGCGGCGCCGTAAGCTTCCAGAGCCCAGACTTCCATCTCACCAAAGCGCTGACCACCAAACTGCGCCTTACCACCCAGCGGCTGCTGGGTAACCAGGCTGTAAGGCCCGGTTGAACGCGCGTGGATTTTGTCATCCACAAGGTGGTGCAGTTTCAGCAGGTACTTGATGCCCACGGTCACCGGACGTGCAAACTGCTCACCCGTACGACCGTCGAACAGAACCGACTGACCGCTTTGCGAGAAGCCCGCGCGCACCAGAGCGTCATTGACGTCTGCCTCTTTGGCGCCATCAAAGACCGGAGTCGCGATCGGAACACCACGGGTCACGTTGCCCGCAGCCTCGATCAGGTGACCCTCGTCCATGCCAGTGATGCCTTCTTCATAGACATCGTCGCCATAGGCCAGCTTCATTGCTTCGCGAACCGGGGTCAGGTCGCCAGAGCGGCGATATTCACCCAGCGCGTCGTCGATGTTCAGACCCAGACCGCGCGCGGCCCAACCCATGTGGGTTTCAAGGATCTGACCAACGTTCATACGCGAAGGAACACCCAGCGGGTTCAGACAGAAGTCAACCGGCGTACCATCGGCCAGGAACGGCATGTCTTCCATCGGAACAACCTTGGAAATTACACCTTTGTTCCCGTGACGACCGGCCATCTTATCGCCCGGCTGCAGCTTGCGCTTCACGGCGATGAAGACTTTGACCATCTTCATCACACCCGGCGGCAGGTCGTCGCCGCGACGAACCTTCTCGACCTTGTCTTCGAAACGGGCGTCCAGAGCACGCTTTTGCACTTCGTACTGCTCGTTCAGAGCCTCAACGATCTGTGCGTCCTGCTCATCTTCCAGCGCCAGCTGCCACCACTGACCACGGGTCAGGGTTTCCAACAGGTCCTCGGTGATCACCGACCCTGGCTTGACGCCTTTCGGGCCTTTGACCGCGGTTTTACCCATGATCAGGCCTTGCAGACGCGCATAGATGTTGCGGTCCAGGATCGCCAACTCGTCGTCCCGGTCACGGGCCAGACGTTCGACTTCTTCCCGCTCGATCTGCAGCGCACGCTCGTCTTTCTCGACGCCGTGACGGTTGAAGACGCGGACCTCAACGACCGTACCGTAATCGCCCGGCTTCACGCGCAGCGAAGTGTCGCGCACGTCAGATGCTTTTTCGCCAAAGATAGCGCGCAGCAGCTTTTCTTCCGGGGTCATCGGGCTTTCGCCCTTCGGAGTGATCTTGCCGACCAGGATATCGCCCGGTTCAACATCCGCGCCGATGTAAACGATGCCCGCCTCGTCGAGGTTACGCAGCGCTTCTTCACCGACATTCGGAATATCGCGGGTGATCTCTTCCGGACCCAGCTTGGTGTCACGGGCGGCGACTTCAAATTCCTCGATATGGACCGAGGTAAAGACGTCGTCACGCGCAATACGTTCCGAGATCAGGATCGAGTCTTCGTAGTTGTAACCGTTCCACGGCATGAACGCGACGACCACGTTCTTACCCAGGGCCAGTTCACCCATATCGGTCGACGGACCATCAGCAATGACTTCGCCCTTCTGGACGGTGTCACCCACTTTGATCAGCGGACGCTGGTTGATGCAGGTGTTCTGGTTCGACCGCTGGAATTTGCGCAGACGATAGATGTCAACGCCAGCGTCGCCCAGTTCCAGATCCTCAGTCGCGCGGATAACGATACGCTGGGCATCGACCTGATCGATGATACCGGCGCGTTTCGCCTGAATCGCAGCACCTGAGTCAATCGCAACCTTTTCCTCGATTCCGGTACCAATCAGCGGTGCCTCGGCCCGCAGCAGCGGAACCGCCTGACGTTGCATGTTCGAGCCCATCAGAGCGCGGTTAGCATCGTCATTTTCAAGGAACGGGATCAGCGATGCAGCAACCGATACCAGCTGTTTTGGGCTGACGTCGATCAGGTCCACATTCTCGCGCGGGGCCAGAGTGTAGTCACCTGACTGACGGGTCGAAACCAGATCGTTGATGAACTTGCCATCCGAATCCAGTGTCGCGTTCGCCTGTGCCACCGTGTGACGCATTTCCTCGGTCGCGGACATGTAGTGAACCTCATCGGTCACCTCGGCGTCTTTGACGACACGGTACGGTGTTTCGATGAAGCCATACTTGTTCACACGGGCAAAGGTCGCCAGCGAGTTGATCAGACCGATGTTCGGGCCTTCCGGCGTTTCAATCGGGCACATCCGGCCATAGTGTGTCGGATGAACGTCGCGCACCTCAAAGCCCGCACGCTCGCGTGTCAGGCCACCGGGGCCAAGCGCCGAAAGGCGGCGTTTGTGGGTAACTTCCGACAGCGGGTTGGTCTGGTCCATGAACTGCGACAGCTGCGACGAGCCGAAGAATTCGCGGACAGCAGCAGCAGCCGGTTTCGCATTGATCAGGTCCTGAGGCATGACGGTGTCGATCTCGACCGACGACATACGCTCTTTGATCGCGCGCTCCATGCGCAGCAGGCCAACGCGGTACTGGTTTTCCATCAGTTCGCCGACCGAACGCACACGACGGTTGCCGAGGTGGTCGATATCGTCGATGTCCCCTTTGCCGTCACGCAGTTCAACCAGAGCCTTGATGCAGGCCACGATGTCTTCGCGGCGCAGGGTGCGCAGCGTATCGGGCGCATCCAGAGCCAGACGCATGTTCATCTTTACACGGCCAACGGCGGACAGGTCATAGCGCTCGCTGTCAAAGAACAGCGTTTCGAACAGCGCCGAGGCCGCTTCGACGGTGGGCGGCTCACCCGGGCGCATGACGCGATAGATATCCATCAGCGCTGTGTCGCGGCCCATGTTCTTGTCTGCCGCCATGGTGTTGCGCATGTAGGGGCCGACATTGATGTTGTCGATATCCAGAACCGGAATATCAGTGACGCCCGCGTCGATCAGCTCTTTCGCGGTGCCTCCGATCAGCTCGCCGTCTTTGTCGTATTCCAGCGTCAGCTCATCACCAGCTTCGACATAGATCGCGCCGGTTTCTTCGTTGATGATGTCCTTGGCGACAAACTTCCCGACGATGTGATCGAACGGAACCAACAGCTCGGTGACGTTGCCTTCATCGATCAGCTTCTTGACCGCGCGCGGGGTAACTTTCTTGCCCGCTTCGGCAATCACTTCACCGGATTTGGCGTCGATCAGGTCATAGGTCGGACGCGTACCGCGTGCACGCTCGGGGAAGAACGGTGCTATCCAGCCCTTCTTCTTGTCCAGCTTGTACGACACCGTGTTGTAATAGGCGTCCATGATCGCTTCTTGATCCAGACCCAGCGCATACAGCAGCGTTGTCACAGGCAGTTTGCGGCGACGGTCGATACGGGCGAACACGATGTCCTTGGCGTCGAACTCAAAGTCCAGCCAGCTGCCGCGATACGGGATGATGCGGCAGGCAAACAACAGCTTGCCCGAGGAATGGGTCTTGCCCTTGTCGTGGTCAAAGAACACACCGGGCGAACGGTGCATTTGGGACACGATCACACGCTCGGTACCGTTCACAATGAACGTCCCGTTTGGTGTCATCAGGGGCATATCCCCCATGAACACGTCCTGTTCCTTGATGTCTTTGACCGACTTGGCGCCAGTGTCCTCGTCGACATCAAACACGATCAGACGCAGAGTGACTTTCAGCGGCGCGCTGTAGGTCATGTCGCGCTGCATGCACTCTTCGACGTCGTATTTGGGTTTTTCCAAATCGTATTTCACGAACTCCAGAACGGAGGTTTCGTTGAAATCCTTGATCGGGAAAACCGACTGGAACACGCCTTTGATGCCTTCGCCGTCTGTCGGCACATCTGCATCGCCGGAGCGCAGGAATAGATCATATGAAGATTTTTGTACCTCAATGAGGTTCGGCATCTCCAGCACTTCGCGGATTTTGCCGTAATATTTCCGAAGACGTTTCTGGCCAAGGAACGATTGAGCCATGTCAGATGTCACCTTTCGATGTTCTCAGCGGACAAAGACACCGTCGGGCCCCGGTGCCTTGCACATTAGAGACAACACGTCCGGATCAATTCGTGGCCACCGTCCCGAATGGCGGCCTCCCGATCCATGAACCGCGTCTTAGAAAACACCCCAATCCATGAGGTCCTTTCTAAGACAGGTTCGGCTGGACCCGGATTTCTCCGGGACCAGCCAAATTTCCGGTGCATCTGCGATGCACCAAAAGACTGACTTAGGCCAGTTCGACCTCGGCGCCAGCTGCTTCCAGCTTGCCTTTGATGTCTTCGGCTTCGTCTTTCGACACAGCTTCTTTGATCTTGCCGCCAGCTTCGACCAGCTCTTTGGCTTCTTTCAGGCCCAGACCGGTGATGCCGCGAACTTCTTTGATCACGTTGATTTTCGAAGCGCCGGCGTTCTTCAGAACGACGTCGAATTCGGTTTTTTCTTCCTCAGCTGCGCCACCGGCGTCGCCACCGGCTGCCATGACAACTGCGCCGCCTGCTGCGGGCTCGATGCCATATTCGTCTTTGAGGATGGTTTTCAGTTCTTGTGCTTCCAGCAGGGTCAGACCCACGATGCTTTCTGCGAGTGCTTTCAGATCAGCCATTTTATCAGCTCTTTCCGTTTACAGTGTGTGTTCCAACGTCAGGGTGACTACCCTACGCAGATCATTCAGTGCCAACCGCTTACGCAGCTTCCGCCTTCTCTTCGATGGTGGAAAGGATGCTTGCGATGTTGCTTGCAGGTGCGCCAATTGCGCCAGCGATGTTCGAAGCAGGTGCGCCCAGCATGCCCGCGATAGTAGCAATAAGCTCCTCGCGCGAAGGCATTTTGGACACGGCTTCAACGCCGGCACGATCCAGAGCGTTCTCACCCATTGCACCGCCAAGAATTTCGAACTTTTGGTTCTCTTTGGCGTAGTCCTGGGCCACTTTGGCTGCTGCCACAGGGTCCTCAGAATAGGTCAGAACGGTCATCCCCGTCAGCAGGTCGGCAATGCTTTCACATGGCTTTCCGTCGAGGGCGATTTTGGCGAGCCTGTTCTTGGCAACACGCACGGCACCACCCGCGTCACGAGCACGTGCGCGAAGGTCCTGCATCTCGGCAACTGTCAGACCGGCGTAGTGTGCAACCACTACGACGCCAGAGCTTTCGAAGATTTGGCCGAGCTCGTCGACCACTTTCTCTTTCTGGGCTCTATCCACAGTTTTCTCCAAGTTAGGGGTGATATCTCACCCCGGCTCATATTTGCCGCAGCTTACGCTCCGGCGTTCAGGTCCGTTGTTACGGGATCAGCCAAAATTCGCCCGAGGATCGAAGCCCTCAGAATTCTTTGGTCTTACCCGTCTCAGGCAGGTAATTAAGGGGTCAGATGACACCACCCACCGTCTTGGACGAAACAAAATAAAGCGCACGACGAATCGCACGCTTTACTTCGCAGCTCTCTTTATGGCAGTTACGCCGGGTTTCCAAGGGGTAAATTGGGCCGAAACCGGAAATGATCGAGCAGCGCAGCCGGCATCGGAACAGTGTCCTAGATTGACATGTTCCATACGCTGAGGTCCAGTCTGGCTAAGCCCCTTTCTTCTTAGGTATCCATCCCTGAATGCTGACCCTCACCACAGACGAATACGAACGCGCGCGCGGCTTTGTTCAGGAGTTCCTGGATCAAACGCCAGAGGATGGACCGGCGGGTTTCGAGTGCGTCTATCGTTCTCATGATTTTGCGGGCTCGCGTATAGTGCTCAGGGTCCGAGGTGCGCGCCAGGACTATGCCCTAAAGGTCGATACGGAATCGCCCGGGACGGGACGTTTGCGCGATGAGTTTGATATGCTCAGAAAGCTGACCGACCACTTTGCGCAGTACGAAACCGCGGGGGTTGTCGATCCGGTCTATATGTCACCGGGTGAGGCGTTTTTTGTGACGCAGTTTATTGACCGCCCCACCGCTGCGGATCTTATCCATAACAGCCTGGATGACGACCAGATCGGCCGCATCTATCGCCGCGCCGGATCGTGGCTGAACGAGCTGCACAGCTTTCAACCCATCAAGACCTATGATTTCCGCCCTAGCTGGATGATCGACAGGCTTCAGGCTTTGCTACGTCTTGCCCCGGACATAGCACAGCCCTGGGGGCGGAATATGGTCCAGCATCTGACTGACGAGGCATTACAGCTAAAAGGCACCCCTGAACTGCTGGTCCTTGCACACGGAGATTGTCACAGTCAAAATCTGATCGTCGGGCAAGGCGAAATGATCGGCCTGGATTTTACCGAAACGCGGGAAAAGCTGGCTGTATATGATATTGTCGACTTTCTAAAGTCCGATATCTTTCGCGATGGCACTGATGATCAGGTTGATCAAAGCGGCATCCTGAAAACGAACAAAGACATGTTCTTTCGCAAATATCGCCATCCAATTCAGATGGACGTTCTGGATATGTGCATGCGCGCACGTCTGGTGATGGATTGGCTGGACTTATGGCGATTGGACAGATCCTGCAGCGAATACGAGAGCTTTCGCAGAGACCGCCTGAACCTGCGCCTGCAAGCCGTGTATGAGTGAGGGCTGAAAAAGAAAGACCCGAACAGCCTTTACCGTTCGGGTCTAGTCATTTTAGCTATAGGCTAGGGGCTTATTCGCCCGCAGCAGCAGCCACATCCAGAGTCACGCCTGGGCCCATGGTCGAGCTCAGCGCGATTTTCTTCATGTAAGTGCCTTTGGCGCCTGTTGGCTTGGCTTTGGCAACAGCGGTCACAAATGCACGAACGTTTTCTGCCAGCTTGGCTTCGTCGAAGGACGCTTTGCCAACGCCAGCGTGCACAACGCCGCCTTTTTCAGCTTTGAACTGAACTTCGCCGCCTTTAGCTGCTTCTACGGCCGCTTTCACGTCCATGGTCACAGTGCCAACCTTGGGGTTCGGCATCAGGTTGCGGGGGCCCAGAACTTTACCAAGACGACCAACGATGGGCATCATGTCCGGGGTTGCTATGCAACGATCGAATTCAATGGTGCCGCCCTGAATGGTTTCCATCAGGTCTTCTGCGCCGATGATGTCCGCGCCTGCTTCTTTCGCTTCGTCAGCCTTGGGGCCACGAGCGAATACAGCAACGCGCATTGTTTTACCGGTGCCATTCGGCAGGCCAACAACGCCACGAACCATCTGGTCCGCGTGACGGGTGTCAACGCCCAGGTTCAGAGCGATTTCGATGGTCTCATCGAATTTCGAAGTTGCGTTGGCTTTGACCAGGGCAACTGCTTCTTCGACCGACAGGTTTTCCTTGCCAGCGACAGCTTCGCGCGCAGCGCGGGTACGTTTACCGAGTTTTGCCATCTTACTTCACCTCGATGCCCATAGAGCGGGCCGAGCCCAGGATGATCTGCATTGCGCCTTCGACGTCGTTGGCGTTCAGATCTTTCATTTTGGCTTCGGCGATTTCGCGAACCTGCTTCGAGGTCACGGATGCCACGGTCTCACGACCTGGGTTTTCCGCACCACGGGGGCGATTACGCTTGCCAACCGGCTTCAGGCCAGCTGCTTTCTTCAGGTAATAAGACGCTGGTGGCGTCTTGATGTCCATGGTGAAGGACTTGTCCTGATAATAGGTGATCACGGTCGGGCAAGGCGCGCCTTGCTCCATGTCTGCGGTCTTGGCGTTGAACGCCTTGCAGAATTCCATGATGTTGATGCCGCGCTGACCCAGCGCCGGACCAACTGGCGGCGACGGGTTCGCCTGACCTGCAGGAACCTGCAGTTTCATTGTACCAGCAAGCTTCTTGGCCATTTGGTTTTCCTTTCAACTAAAGTGAAACGCGTTTCACCCAGATTATGTTGCGTGGTCCGATCCGGGATCGCGATCCCGGTAATCTCCCACGAGAGAATCTCGCCCAAAGACGATAGAGGCGGCATTTACAGGGGAACGGAAGTGTTGGCAAGGGTTTGAATCACGGCCTGAAGCAGCCACATCGAACCCAAACCGACCCTCGCACAAAAGCTAAGCAACAGCAAACCAGCATCTGTCATCGCCCAATGAGATTGCACCCGCTACATGCACAACCTTGCGGGCTATCAGAGCAACTTAGCAGCCGCCATAATTCTTGTTTCCACTCGCCGTGATTGTGTAGGTTCCGCCTCTTGGACCCGTGTAGCATCGTGAGGTCACGCGCCTAACGCTGGCAACCGGTCGGCGGTACGAAGATACTCTCCTGATCTGAGCACCCCACTCACACGCGAGACCATCGCCATCAAGATCCATATTATGTGGATCAGATACAGGTCCACCAGAGGCTAAGAAGAACCTTTGCGCTGCTGCGCCATTCGGAAAGTCATCACAATCATAGTCACCCCCTGCTGCCTCGGATGAAAACGGTCGCTCGTAGGATTTGGTCCCAGCTGTAGACAGGCTGTACTGACCATAATTGCTATAACCACATTGGTTTACTTTTCGAGCAGCCAACTCTGCTTCGATCATCAGTTTCCCCCGCAATGTCGTACTTGGGAGCCGATATGCGGAACACAGCTCTGCGGACGATGCGCGCGCTACTTTCGAGGACAACACTTCGGGTGACAAAACATCAGCGGTACACGCAGCCAAAATCAAGAAAACAAAATAGATGAACGCACGCATGAAAAACGCCTTGTGGTCACTTTTCGAAAAAAACATTCGGTCAAATCAATAGGGCAGTTTTGTACCAAGCCAGATCATCAATGTAAACGTTCAGCCAGCCAAGATGCTGCACTGGCTAGGGCAATGCGACGCCTCAAAATCCACCGAATAAATTTTGCCTCCTGCCTCTGGTCATCCACGCCCTCGACCATCCCGTCGAAATCCACGAATGGACCAGAGTAGGCCGTGATCTACTCGCCGATTTCAAACGAGATCATCAGCTTGGGCGCTTCGCCACCTCGCCGAGTGATGTAGAAAACCTGGTGCACCTCTGCCTTGCTTGCCAGTTGTCGCGCAAAGGCTAATCAGGACTGTGTGATTGCCAATATCCCGAGCGCGATCAGGCAGGCCCAGCCGATGCGGTGAAGAAAGCGCGGCTCTTTCAGGACGAGCGCGGCAAGGACTACGGATACCGGAATCGAGGCCTGCCGGACCGCGCTGACAGGTGCGGCCTCGGCGCCTAACTGGAAAGCTTTCAGGATAAAAAGATAGGATAGATAGGACGCAATCCCTGCTAATACGATCCGCCACGGGGCGAGTGTCCAGCCTCGTACCACGCCTAGAAATGGGGTCGACATATGGCGATCTTCCCAGGCCCGGATGCCGGCAAGGGTCAATGTCACCAGGATATAACAGTAGAACAGGAAAGGCGCGGGGGTTGTTTTTTGCATAGCGCCTGCATCGCTCAGCGAATAGGCGGCCGAGCCAAGCATCGCCATGACAGCCAGCGCAAAAGCCTTGTGATCATGCAGCAATCCGCCCGGAGATTTCTGGATCATCAGGCTGCCCATCAGGACCAGCGAAATCCCCACAAGGATGAGCCACGAATACTGTTGATCCAGCGCAAGCCAGCTAAAGGCAACGATGGCAATCGGCGAGGACCGGATGACCGGATAATACACCGAAAGGTTGCCCCGGCGCAGGGCTGAAAGCGTGCCATAGTAATAAAAGCTCAACCCCAGGGAAGAAACCAGCACCAGAGGCCAGACCTCGCGGCTGAGGGTCAGGGGCTGGCCAACCAGTCGGGCGTGAAGTGCCGCAAGAATGACCCAGGTCAGCGCTACACCAACATAACAGGACACCGGATGCGCCGTGTCTTTCAACAACAGATCCCGCAGCGGATGTGTCGCCGCCGAAATCAGAACCAGAACAATCAGGCCAAGTTCCATATCTCAGGTCTGATGAAGCGGATTGCGCTGCAGAAAGGTGTTATAGTGCACAGTCATCTGGTCGTCCGCGATCTGCACAACACCATAGGCTGGCGGTTCATCACAGAATTCCCCGTCAACACTGTCGGCAGTCAGAGGGATTTGGTGATTGAGGCTGGGCAGGCTGGTGAACGGGATGCCACGCCAGTTCACATAGGTCATGCGATGGACATGCCCATAGAAGACGTGGCGAATGTTACGCCCGTGACCGAGTGTTTCAAAAAACACTTCGGCTTCGACCAGGCGGATGTCGTCCACATAGGGAATGCCGATGTCAAAAGGCGGGTGGTGCATGAACAAATAGCAGGGCTTATCCCCCGCCGAGATCAGCTGTTCTTTCAGCCAATTCAAGCGCAAGGTGCACAGCTGGCCTTCATGCATATCCGCACCGTCTTTTGTCGTATCCAGAAAGATAAACTTTCCCGCGTCGATCTCGATGCTGTGCTGAACAAAGCCATTTGAATCCACAGGGTCATCCGTAAAGACCGTTCTGAAAACCTTACGATCATCATGGTTGCCGATCATCAGGTGACAAGGAAGCTGGAAACCGTCCAGATGTGACTTGAGCACCTGATAGGCTTCAGCCCTTCCAAACTCGGCCAGGTCGCCGGATATCACGCAAAACGCTGCATCCGAATGCCATTTGGCGATATCCTCAAGGCAACGGGCAAATTGGGTCGAAGGAACGCCGCCATTCAGGTGCCCGTCTTGGTCAACAAGGTGGATATCTGTGATATGTATGAATTTCATCTACCTGCCCACTTGCCTTGCATGGTTGTCCAAATATGCCAGGCGGCCGGGTTCCATCCCGATTGGATACGACAAAGATTATCCAGATTTCGACAGATCAGTTCCGCCCTGATTTGCCCAGGTCTGATAACGGGCTGAAGGCTCCAAAACAAGAAACGCCGCAGTGCCCAGGGCAACGCGGCGTTGTCAAATTTCGCTAATTGGAAATTAGCTTTGTTTGGTGACCTGAGTGAAGTCCAGCTCGACCGGGGTTTCCCGACCAAAGATCGAGACCGAGACCTTCAGCTTCTGGTTATCGTCATCCACACCTTCGACCATGCCGTCGAAATCTTCGAACGGACCGTCATTCACCTTGACCTTCTCGCCAATCTCGAACGAGATCATCAGCTTGGGCGCTTCTTCGCCCTCCTGGACACGGTTGAGGATCTGGTTCACCTCGGCATCGCGCATCGGCATCGGGCGGCCTTGCGGACCCAGAAAACCAGTGACCCGGTTGATCGAGTTGACCAGGTGATACCCTTGATCCGACATTTCCATATGTACCAGCACGTAACCCGGCATAAAGCGACGTTCGGTTGTGACTTTCTTGCCCCGGCGCACTTCGATCACCTCTTCGGTGGGCACCAGAACTTCGTCAATGTCATCCTCAAGGCCCTGCTCGGCCACCGACGTGCGGATCTGCTCTGCGATCTTCTTTTCGAAATTCGAAAGAACGCTGACCGAGTACCACCGTTTCGCCATGAACCTGTCGTCCTTGTTTGCCTTCGGCCGCATTCCATGTACCGGAAAAGCCGTTATTGAAAATCTGTCGCGTCACCCGGAATAAAAAGCGGCGCACAGCCCGAATCGCCGCACGCCCATTCCGAATAGTACCGCGTCACCTACTCTGACATCGCAAGCTGTGCAAGGGGGCAGCGACGTTTCCGACCTGCCCGGCCCGGTTTAACCGAACATGCCCAGAATCAGCTGCAGGCCACCACGAATACCAAGATCGACCAGCGCAAAGAACACAGCCGTCAGTGCTGCCATGATGAACACCATGACCGTGGTCAGCAACACCTCGCGGCGGGTTGGCCAGACGACCTTTGAAACCTCGGCACGGACCTGCTGAATAAACTGGATCGGATTCATAGTTGCCATTTGGCTTTGTTCTCTCTGCTAGCGGATGGGCCGGACATAACCGGGCATTGAGGCAATTTCAAGGGGGCCGTCAGGGCTTGGGCTTATCGTCCCATTCGTCGCTTAGAATGCGGCGCGCATCGCCTTCGGGGTCGTCATACTGGTTCGACCGAACGGTATAGATGAACGCAAACAGGCCAACCCCTCCCAAAAGCAGGGAAATCGGTATGAGATAGGCCAGAACTTCCATTCAGATCACCTTAGCCGCAGCGCGTTCAGAGAAACGGTAATGGACGAGGTCGACATTGCCAATGCCGCGATCAGCGGCGTGGCTAGGCCCGCAACCGCCAGTGGCACTGCAATGATATTATAGATGGTTGCAATACGGAAGTTCTCGCGAATCCGTTTCGTTGCCTTAACCGCAGTATCGCAGGCACCCGCAATCGGCGACAGGTCGTTACCCAACAGCACGATATCGGATGCCACGCGCGCAGCATCTAGCGCCGAGGCCGGTGAAATCGACACATGCGCCGCGGCCAGCGCCGCCGTGTCGTTCAGCCCGTCACCAACCATCAGGACGTGGCAGCCTTGATCCCGCAGGCTTTGCACATGGGTTGCCTTGTCCTGCGGCAGGGCCTGCGCAATCCATGTCTCAATCCCCAGCTTACCGGCCAGCGTCTCAACCGCGCCTTGCGTATCGCCCGAGATCAAAATGACCTTTTTCCCCTCATCGCGAAACGCCTGAACCGCCTCAGCCGCACCGGCGCGCAATGTGTCCGAGAACAAGAACACTGAAGGCGCCCGCCCTGCTAACGACAGCCAGGCCGCAGTTTGTTCAGCCTCTTGCCCACCGGTCCATTCGGCGCGTCCCATACGCACGGGATGGTCCTGAAAGATGCCTTCGGTGCCGTACCCCGGAACTTCAGAGATCCCCTCGACATTTGCGGGCGTGACCCCCGCTTGACGGGCAGCCTGCGCCAGCGCAACAGAGAGCGGGTGCGACGAGGCCTCGGCCAGTGCCAGTGCGATTTCCAGATCGCCGGGCGCATGATCCGCAAGATTGGTCAGCTCCGGCGTTCCCGAGGTCAGCGTTCCCGTCTTGTCGAACACAACCGTATCCACCTCGGCGAGGCGTTCCAGCGCTGTGGCGTGTTTGATCAGCATCCCTTTGCGGAACAACCGGCCCGAGGCCGCCGTCGTCACCGCCGGTACGGCCAGACCCAGCGCACAGGGGCAGGTGATGATCAGCACCGCCGCTGCGATATTCAGCGCGGTGCGGATATCGCCGGAATAGATATACCAGCCCAGAAAGCTCAGCGCCGACAGGATATGCACGCCCGGTGCATAAAGCTTGGCTGCCTTATCCGCCAGCGAAGTATAACGCGACCGCCCAGATTCCGCGATGGCCACAAGATCGGCCATGCGGTGCAGCGATGTATCCTCACCCACAGCTGTCGCCCGTACGGTCAATGGACCCGTTAGATTTACCTCGCCAGCACTGACCGTCAGACCGGTTTCCGCAAATACCGGCAAGGTTTCACCCGTCAGCAGCGATCGGTCGAGCTCGGATTGCCCGGAAACGATTTCGCCATCCACCGGCATTCGGCCTCCGGGACGTACCAGGATCAGATCACCCACGCTCAGCGTTGCGACGGGCACCTCAACTTCTTGACCATCGGCCAGCCTGATCGCGCGCGGAACTTCCAACGCGGTCAACTCCTCGGCTGCGGATCGGGCGGCGGCGCGGGTACGGTAGTCCAGATAGCGTCCGGCCAGCAGAAAGAACGTCAGGGTCAGGGCGGCGTCAAAATAGGCGTGCTCACCACTCAGCGCGGTTTCCCACAGCGATGTGGCCAATGCCAACAGGATTGCCAACACGATCGGCACATCCATATTCAGGCGACCGACGCGCAAGGCGCTCCAGGCATTGGCAAAGAAGGGCTGCGCCGAAAACGCGATCGCAGGCAAAGCAATCGCTGCCGAAATCCAGTGGAACATGTCGCGCGTTGCATCGGTTGCCCCTGACCAGACAGAGACAGACAGCAACATTACATTCATCGAGGCAAAACCAGCCACCGCCAACCGCATCAACAGGTCGCGACCAGCTTTGTCGGACTGCGTGGCAGACAGGGATCCAGGGTCCAGCTCGTGCGCCTCAAAGCCTACGCGTTCAAGCACCGGGATCAGATCGGCGGCGCGCAGATCGGGCGCGGCTTTGACCATCGCACGTTTCAAGGTCAGGTTCACGCGCGCGTCCTCGACCCCGGGCTGGGCATTCAATTCACGCTCGACCGTGGCAATACAGGCCGAGCAGTGAATTCCCGGCAATGACAGCGCGATCTGCACATCCTGCGGGATCGGCCTTGCGGGCTCTACCGGGGCGGCGATACAGCCGGGGCAAGCTGCGGTGCCAGAGGACATCTGCGCAGACATCCCCTAGCCTTTCACATAAAGCGGCACGCGCTGTGCAAACTCGGCCCCGCTGTGATCTTTGGCAACCAGCCGAATGTTCCAGTTGCCCGGACCCAGCGATGCCGGAGTCGCATATGCAGTCCCGTCGAATATGAAATCAGGAGCAAAATCATCTTTGACATGGGTCGCGCGGCCCACAACGGCCTGCAGGTCAGCCACCTTGACCGGTGCGCCCGTCTGATCGGTTATATGCAGGATCAGCAATCCGCCCGAAATCTCGGCGCGGATAAACCAGCCCAGCGCCTGATGTTCCTTCAGGCGTTCGTTGAATTCCTGGCTGGCGACATAGGAATTCTTGACCTCGAGCCCCGGAAAGGTCTTCACCGCGCTATAGGCCAGAACCAGGTTCACCGTGATGATCACGCCAAAGGATGCAACGAACACAGCAAGCGCATGTTTGCCGGTGAATTTACGTTCAGCCATGTTCAGTTCCCTCGTCCGTTAAACGTGGTGTCCTTATAGGCGCGCTCACCGCTCTGCAGGTCTTCGACCCAGATGCGGACCGGCGTCGTATCCAAAGTTGCTGGCCCGGTGTCGCCCGATGCGACGATGTAAACACGGGTCAACTGTGCCGTATCCGCCGTCACATTGACAGTCTCACCTTCAACCCCCTCGATCTGTATCTTCAGGGCCGGATCACCGGACAGGGTCAGTTGGAATGGGCGGTCCTCGCCATGTTTGTTCCGCAGTCGTACATCATAAGTGTTACGGATAGTTCCGTCAGAAAGGGTTACAAATGTCGGGTTTCGCACCGGCGCTACGGTCAGATCAATGTCAGACCGGATGAACAGGGCGAACAAAAGCGCGAAGCCAACCGCAGACCACATACCCGTATACATGATGGTCCGAGGCCGCAGGATGTGTTTCCAGACATTCTTGGGCGGATGACCGGCGCGTTCACTCGATTCGTCGCTCAACGCCATGTAGTCGATCAAGCCACGCGGCTTGCCAATTTTGGCCATCATGGCATCGCAGGCGTCGATGCACAGCGCACAGGTGATACATTCAAGCTGCTGACCGTCGCGGATGTCGATACCGACAGGGCAGACATTCACACAGGCCATGCAATCAATGCAGTCCCCAAGATCGGAATCCGCGGTCCGCTTGCCTTTGCCGCGCGGTTCACCGCGCCATTCGCGATACCCAACCACCAGAGTATCCTCGTCCATCATCGCGGCCTGAATGCGCGGCCAGGGACAGGCGTAAATACAGATCTGCTCGCGTGCGAACCCACCAAACAAAAAGGTCGTCCCCGTCAGGATCAATATGGTTGTATAGGCGACCGGATGTGCATCTCCGGTCACTAGGTCACGGACCAGCGTTGGCGCATCCGCGAAATAGAACACCCAGGCACCACCCGTTGCCAGACCAATAAACAGCCAAGCGACCCATTTGGTGACACGCAGCCTTGCTTTGTGGAAATCCACCTTTTTCTGACGATGCAGGCGCAGACGGGCGTTTCGATCACCTTCGATCCAGCGCTCGACCAAGATATACAAATCAGTCCAGACGGTCTGCGGGCAGGCATAGCCGCACCACACGCGCCCCAGCGCCGATGTGAACAGAAACAGGCCCAGACCGGCCATGATCAGCAACCCGGCCACGAAATAGAACTCGTGCGGCCATATCTCGATCCAGAAAAAGTAAAAGCGCCGGTTGGCCAGATCCAGCAGCACCGCCTGGTCCGGGAGGCTGGGACCGCGATCCCATCTGATCCAGGGTGTGACGTAATAGATCCCCAGCGTGACCGCCATGATGAACCATTTCAGGTTGCGAAACGGGCCGGACACGCGGCGGGGAAAGATCGGTTCGCGCGCTGCGTATAGGCTGGGGGCGGGGTCGGAATCGCTCACGGGCTGGCTCCAGATGTAGCTGTTCTACGGCGTCTTCTTCCAGATCATACGGGCAGCCACTTTGACATGGGTCAAAAGCGCATCGTAAAGACACCTTTTGTCACATCTTACCAGCTTGCCGCCTGAGCCACCTGATAAATATCTTCACCCCAGGACGAAGCGGCATATTTCCGGTGACAATATGGTATCCGCGCCCGTCGGGTTCGCGGAACAGTTCGACCAATCGACCCGCAATGATATCCGCTTCGACAAAATGCCGCACGGTGGCCGTCACACCCTGCCCGGCGCGCACTCCCTCAAGCAGCAGGTTTCCCGGCAAGGCGATGCGGCCAGCGCCGGGGCTATGGCCCACGCCGTGACGGGCCAGCCATTGCGTTGCCTCCGTTGTGCCGAACTCCTCAAGCCAGGGCAGACGGCTGAGTGCTTTAGGTGTCACAGGTGCCCGCCCAGTCAACAGGGATGGCGCGGCGACAATCACGATCGGACTTTGCAACAGCAGTTCGGCCGTCACATCGGGCCAGTCCCCTGCCCCATATCTGATCGCCAGATCCACGCCGCCCGGGCGCAGATCGACCAACCGGGGCGAGGGATCCAGCGCAAGGTGAATGCCTGGATGCTCGGCCTGAAATGCGGGCAAGCGCGGCATAAGCCATGAAGCTGCGAAAGAGGCCGTCAGCGATACGTGGACCGGGCGATCCTCGGTTGCACGCTTCAGGTCAGTGACCGCCGCACCTATGGCCCCAAATCCCAAATGCAGGGCACGCGCCAGAACCTTGCCCTCGGCCGTCAGGGTCATGGATTTACCGGATCGGTCCAGAAGGGCCAGATCCAGGTGTTTTTCAAGCGCACGCAGTTGTTGGCTGATCGCTGCGTGACTGACATTCAGCGACGCCCCTGCCTGAACAACATTTCCAGTCTCAGCAAAGGCAGAAAAGGCGCGCAAAGCCGCAAGCGGCGGCATATCCATCCAGTTCATCTGTAAGTCCTACTTACATATTGGAATGGTAATTGAGTCGCATTTATCAGGCTAAAGATCAATCCTGATAACAGCGGCAACACAATCCAGGAGGGATCAGATGCTTGCGATACTGGCACGAAGTTTCATGGTAGCCACCAAAACAGAGGCTAACGGCAAAGGCACTGGCACAGATAGCCGTGACCTTGCGCGCGGCAGTTGGCTGCCGGACCATCACTGGTGGATTGAAAAGTCTGGCCCGCGCGAAAAGGCGCATCTGGACTGCACCAATGGGGGCCTGTAGTCTGAAAATAGTAGCACCGGCTGTTCAGGAAACGCGCGAACAGAGAGAACAGCCGGTGCCTTAACCTTCGGGCGGCGAACCGTCCGAAGGTATTCTTTTGGCCTTACTGACCGCCACCCAACTGGTGGACATAGGCCGTCACAGCGCGGATCTGCGCGTCGGTAAGGCGGTTTTCCCAAGCAGGCATTACACCGAAACGGCTATTGGTCACGGTCTCAGTCAATGCCTCTGCGTCGCCACCATAGAGCCAGATCGCATCGGTCAGGTTGGGTGCGCCCTGAAAGACGTCACCAGTGCCATCCTCGCCATGACAGGACGAACAGTTATCTTCGAAGACGACCTTGCCTGCCTGCGCAGCTACGTCATCAGTCTGCGCATTGGTCAGGGACATCACGTATTGAACCACTTGGGTGATCTCGTCATGTTCCAGGATTTCGCCAAATGCAGGCATTTCGGAATAGCGCGCATCGTCGCTTTCCTCGTTGCGAATGCCATAGGCGATTGTGGTCTCGATATCCTCAAGCGAACCGCCCCACAGCCAGGCGTCATCCAGCAGGTTCGGGAATCCTGGTGCACCCTGCGCGCCTGAGCCGTGGCATTGCGCACACCAGGTACGGAACACCGCGCCCCCGGCATTCGCCGCGTATTGCTGCAGTTCGGGATCTGCCGAGATATCTTCAAGCGATGTTTCCACAAGCTTGGCGTTCCAAGGGGCATTCGCCTCTTCAAACGCAATCATCTCTTCTTGTACCAGAGCGCGAGAGGACCAGCCCAAAACGCCAGCAGTGGCGGATTGAACCAAGGGCCATGCGGGATACATGATCGTATAGATCACCGCCCAGAAGATGGTGGCGTAGAATGTCCACAACCACCAGCGCGGCATCGGGTTTTCGAATTCTTCGATACCATCCCAGCTGTGGCCAGTTGTACTCGGATCACCCGGCTGTTTTTCAGGTGTCTTGCTCATTGCCGCGCCTCCTTGGATGTGGCGGGATTGTCGTCGCCCCGCAGGGGCGCTGGTGCATCATCATGCCGAAACGGGATATTCGCGGTGTCCTTGTATTCCTTGCTGGAACCCGGGCGAAAAACCCAGATTATGATCCCAACAAAGAAAACAAAGAGCAGCAGCAACATCCAGCTATCCGCGAATTGCCGTAAGAGTGTATATTCTTCCATCACACCCTCCTTTACCGGTTCGCGTCTGGGGTGAAGGTCGAGAAATCGACCAGCGTTCCCAGCATCTGCAGATAAGCGACCATCGCATCCGCTTCAGTCAGCTCGGGCTGACCATCGAAGTTCCGCACGCTGACCTTGTCACCATAGCGTTCCAGCAGGCCGTCATAGTCACTGTCGGGATCGGCCTGCGCCCGGAAATCCGCCACGGCGTTCTCCAGCATCTCTTCGGTATAGGGCGTGCCTACCAGCGCATTCGCCTTCATGACATCACCGATATACTTACCGTCAATCTTGCGATGCTCGAGGAAGCCGTATTTCGGCATTACAGATTCAGGCACCACCGACTGCGGGTTGCGCAGGTGATCCACATGCCACTGGTCAGAATAACGACCACCGACACGGGCCAGATCAGGGCCGGTGCGTTTGGACCCCCACTGGAACGGATGATCATACATTGATTCAGCCGCCAGCGAGTAGTGGCCATAGCGCTCGACCTCATCCCGCATCGGGCGGATCATCTGACTGTGGCAGACATAGCAACCTTCGCGGATATAGATGTCACGGCCCGCCATTTCCAAGGGGGTGTAAGGGCGCATGCCCTCCACCTTTTCGATGGTGTTCTCAAGATAGAACAGCGGGGTGATCTGCACGATGCCACCGATGGTCACGACCAGGAAGCTGAAGATCAGCAGGAGGGTCGCGTTGGTCTCGAGGATCTTATGTTTGTCGAGAATTGCCATTGCTCCGGCCCTCCTTATTCAGCCGGGACCGCGACGGTCAGGCTGGCCTCTTTGGCCGGCGCTTTCCGCACAGTCATCCACAGGTTGTAGCACATGATCAGCGCCCCAGCGAGGAACATGACCCCACCCAGAGCTCGCACCACATACATCGGGAACTTGGCAGCCACGGTGTCGGCGAACGAGTTCACAAGGAAACCGTTGGCATCCACTTCGCGCCACATCAGGCCTTCCATGATACCTGTCACCCACATCGACGCGGCGTAGAGCACGATGCCGATAGTGGCGAGCCAGAAGTGCCAGCTGACCATCTGCAGCGAATACAGACGCTCACGCTTCCACAAGACGGGCACCAGGAAGTACAGCGCACCAAAGGTGATCATGCCGTTCCAACCCAGCGCACCCGAATGCACGTGACCAATGGTCCAGTCGGTATAGTGGCTCAAAGAGTTAACCGCTCGGATCGACATCATCGGGCCCTCAAAAGTGGACATGCCATAGAAGCCGACCGAGATCACCATCATCCGGATCACCGGGTCCGTACGCAGCTTGTCCCACGCACCCGATAGGGTCATCAGGCCGTTGATCATGCCACCCCAGGACGGCATCCACAGCACGATCGAGAACACCATGCCCAGTGTCGAGGCCCAGTCAGGCAGCGCGGTATAGTGCAAATGGTGCGGACCAGCCCAGATATACAGGAAGATCAGCGCCCAGAAGTGGATGATCGACAGCTTGTAACTGAACACCGGTCGCTCGGCCTGTTTCGGGATGAAGTAGTACATCATACCCAGAAAGCCGGCTGTCAGGAAAAAGCCCACAGCGTTGTGGCCGTACCACCACTGGATCATTGCGTCCTGAACGCCTGACCAGACGATGACAGATTTCGAACCCCAGATGCTGACAGGGATAGTCATGTTGTTGACCAGATGCAGCATGGCGACGGTAACAATAAAGGCCAGGTAGAACCAGTTCGCCACATAAATGTGCGGCTCTTTCCGCCTGACAATCGTCCCAAGGAACACAGCCAGATAGGCCACCCAGACGATGGTCAGCCACAGATCGACATACCACTCCGGCTCGGCGTATTCCTTGGACTGGGTTCCACCCAGCACATACCCGGTCGCAGCCAGCACAATGAACAGCTGGTAGCCCCAGAAAACGAACCATGCCAGATTGCCGCCCCACAGGCGCGCGGCGCTGGTCCGCTGGACGACGTAGAAGGACGTTGCGATTAGTGCGTTGCCGCCAAAGGCAAAGATAACCGCCGATGTATGTAGCGGACGCAATCGGCCAAAATTCAGATATCCTTGTGCCCATTCAAAGTTCAGCACCGGATAGGCCAGCTGAAAGGCGATGAATGTCCCGGCAAGAAAACCAACCACGCCCCAAAAGGCCGTCGCGATTACGCCGTAACGGACCACATCGTCCATGTACTCGCCTGAACGATCTATGAGGATATCTGGCTCATCCGTGTTTCTAAGCGTCCAGATGAACAATCCCGCGGCGATCAACATCACCAGAATTGCATGCACCTGATACGCCAAATCGCGTGCATAATTGGTCCCGATCGCTGCAAACAGCACGATCAGACCAAGCACGATCAGCTTGATGTAATTTGACATATTGCGTCCCTTTGCCATGCTCCGCGCGATTCTTTTTTGTCGCGGAACCCATTTGACTGGTTGTTGTTTTGTCCGAGGACAGCCCAAACTGCTTTGATCTGTATCAAGACAGAATAGCGAATATTGTGACAAGGCTACAGAAATGATTTGGCCGGAATGTCGCAGACGGAACGGCCCTGGAGGCAAGAGGTCAAGATGGCGTATAAGTCCCTTCTCACAGTTCTAACGGAAACGGAACAATCGGCCCCGGCGCTGGCACAGATGGCAGCACTGGCCACAGCCCAGGATGCGCATGCCGAAGCCCTGTGCCTGGGGGTCGATCGCAGTCAGACCGGTTATTACTATGCTGGCGCCAACGCGCTGATTCTGCAGGAGACCCTGTCCCGCGCCAAAGCAGAGGCCGAGGACACCCTGCACTATGCAGAGACCTATCTGAACAGTTCCGGCGTACGCTGGTCTGCAGAAAGCGGCGTGGCCCAGATTGCCGATATTGGTCGCCACGTTGCCCATCGGGCGCGGTTCTCGGACCTTGTTATTCTGCCGCAACCTTACGGAAAAGACCGCAGCGTCGAAGCAGAGCCTATCGTCGAGGCAGCCATGTTCGAAGGTCACGCTCCGGTTCTGGTCATTCCCGAAAACACGACGCCTTTTGACAAGCCCGGTACTGTCTTGGTCGGCTGGAACGAAAGCGTCGAGGCCATGCGCGCCATTCGCTGCGCCCTACCCTTCCTGATCGAGGCCGATCAGGTGCGGATCGTGGTGATCGACCCACCAACGCATGGGCCGGATCGCTCGGACCCCGGTGGGTTGTTGTCCCAGATGCTGTCGCGCCACGGAGTTAAGTGCGAAATCGACGTGCTCAGCAAAACAATGTCGCGTGTATCGGACATCCTGAACCGCCATGCGACGGATACCGAAACAGATATGATCGTCATGGGCGCCTATGGGCACTCCCGATTCCGAGAAGCCATCCTGGGCGGCGCGACACGTAATATGCTGGAACAATCGACTGTTCCGGTGTTCATGGCACATTGAAACGGCAGAGCCGCCCAGCGGGCGGCTTTTATCCGCGTTTCACAAGGCCGATCAGGAAAAGCAGAATGATTGCCCCAATGGTGGCGAAAATAATTGACGAGACCAGACCGCCGCCGACGGCAAAACCAAGGGCTGGGAAAATCAGCCCGGCCAGAAATGCCCCGACAACGCCAACGATGATGTTACCAATCAAGCCGAATCCCCGGCCTTCCATGATCTTTCCGGACAACCATCCCGCGATGGCACCAATAAGCAGCATGGCCAAAAGGCTGCTGAATCCCATGACTTACTCCTGACGCAGTTTCACTGGTCCCACTAAACCACGGTTAAGACAACGGGTCACGCCGTATGTGAATCACACCAGATATCCGCCATCGGAATCGTCGCCTGCCTCTTCCATCAACCGGCCCATATCCGGAACAGATACACGGCGCTTTCCTTCTAGCAAGATGATCTCGTCTTTCTTCAAGGCGGATATCTGACGGCTGACAGTTTCCAGTGTAAGGCCAAGGTAGTCTGCCATCGCCTCGCGCGTCAGCGGAAGATCAAAAACGATTGGGCTGGAACTCCCGTTCTGCCCAATCGACGCATCCCGGCGCGCGATGATGGACAACAGGCTTGCGATTTTTTCGCGCGCAGTCTTGCGCCCCAGCACCAGCATCCATTCACGGGCAGCGTCCAGCTCATCCAATGTCATCTGAAGCAAACGATGCGCGATATGCGGAGTCGCACCCATCAGTTCTTCGAACGGCTTCTTACGGAAACAGCACATGACAATGTCAGTCGTTGCCACGACGTCGTAAGGCGCTGAATCTCGACCGGGACGACCGACGAAATCGCTGGGCAGCAAAAGGCCAACCATCTGCGTGCGCCCATCTTCCATGGTCTGAGTCAAAGAAGCGATCCCCGACACGACCGAGCCCACGAAATTCATCTGATCACCGGACCAGATGATTGTCTGCCCAGCCTCGAAGCTGCGATAATATTTAATACCTTCAAGAAGCTCCAGCTCATGAACATCGCAATGCGCACAGACTGCTCTGTGGCGGATTGGACAATCTTCACAGTTTGTATGATCGATTTTGAAAATCTGTGTCATGCGCGTTCCCACTTGATCTCTATCAAGGTTGCTAGGCGTGCCGTCCTCTAACGGTATCGCCATGATAGTTAAACCACAACTTGCAAAGCTTGGACTATTTGACGCGAAAGTACCGCGCTACACAAGCTATCCAACAGCCCCTCACTTCAACAATGATGTGGGGGTAAACCTTTACGAAGACTGGATTACCGGCATTAAACCCGGCAGCTCCGTCTCGTTGTACATACACGTGCCCTTCTGCCGCAGGCTGTGTTGGTTTTGTGCCTGCCGAACACAGGGGACGCAAACTGACAACCCGGTCATCGCCTATGTCGACGTCCTCAAGGCCGAGCTTGATCTGCTGGCCGCGCGCCTGCCTCAAGGCGTCACCCTCTCGCGTCTGCACTGGGGCGGCGGCACACCAACGCTGTTGAATCCCGATCTGATGCGAGATCTGGCCACACGCATTCTGGATGTTATCCCGCTGGGCCCGGGTGCTGAATTCTCGGTCGAAATCGACCCGAACGAGATTGACCAAGCCCGACTGGACGCGCTGGCCGAAGCGGGCATGAACCGTGCCTCGATCGGCGTGCAGGATTTCGACGATGAGATTCAGAAAACTATCGGTCGCGTCCAAAGCTATGACACCACGCGCGCAGCTGTGGACATGATCCGTGCCCGCGGCATTACCAGTCTGAACGCAGATATCCTGTACGGTCTGCCGCATCAGACCAAATCAAGGATGACTGAAAGCGTACAGAAACTGCTGTCACTGAACCCCGACCGCGTTGCGCTGTACGGATACGCCCACGTGCCGTGGATGGCCAAGCGGCAACAGTTGATTCCTTCGGACGCATTGCCCACGCCCGAGCAACGTCTGGAGCTGTTCGAGACGGCGCGTCGACTGTTCCTCTGGGATGATTACGCCGAGATCGGAATTGACCACTTTGCCACGCAGGATGATGGTCTGACACATGCGCTCAGGACCGGGCGACTGAAACGGAACTTTCAGGGTTATACGGATGATCAAGCCGAGGTGCTGATCGGTGTGGGCGCAAGCTCGATCTCGCGGTTTCCTCAGGGCTACGCCCAGAACGCACCGGCAACATCGGCCTATACGAAAGCCATCCGCGAGGGGCGCTTTTCGACCTCGCGCGGGCATTTGTTCAAAGGGCAGGACATTTTGCGCGCACGTCTGATCGAAGCGCTGATGTGTGATTTTCAGATCAATTCGGCTGAGATTCTGCGTGACCACAACATATCCGCCCAAGAGCTGAACGAGATGTTCCAGAAGGCCAATGCCGACTTCAACAATCTGCTACACGTCACCAAGGATGGCCTGTTCATTCCACCCGAGGCCCGGCCGCTGACCCGAATGATTGCCCGCAGCTTTGACGCCTATGACCTGAGCAAGGCAGGCCACAGCTCGGCGATCTGATCGCTTACAGGTGGGCCCGGTTGTGCGGCCCGCCGCTTAGATACCAGTACAGGGGCTTGACGCGAGCCTCTGGTTGTCTTCACACTTGGGCGGAACGATCCGAACCCTGAGGCAGGTGAATTCGCAGTCAGTCCTCGCCCACGCAGCCGTGTGGGTCGGCCCTTTTCGTGCAGGTATTACTGCAACCTGAAAAGAGGGACATCACTCATGCGCGTATTCACCGTCCTCGGCCCCAGCCAATCTGGCAAGACAACCCTGGTCGAGGCCATAAGCCGTCTCGACAACCGACCCACCACATTCGATGTCTCCGGAACCGTGCACTTGCACGGTTTTTCTTACTTGGACGAGCCCTGGTGCGCGATCGACGTGGACGGGGGCAGCGACAATCTGGGTTATGTCGGACCAGCCATGGCGATTTCGGATGCGGCGGTTGTGGTTGTCCCGCCGGACCCAGACGCGGCTGTCTTGTGCGCGCCCTATCTGCGGCTGGTTGAAGAGGCGGGCATTCCCTGTTTCCTGTTCATCAATCGGATGGACGCCCCAAATGGCCGTATCCGGGATATCATCGCCGCGCTACAGACCTACTGCACCCACCACATCGCCCTACGTCAGGTCCCTATTCGCGACGGCGAGACAATAGTCGGCGCGGTCGATCTGATCTCGGAGCGGGCTTGGAAATATCAGGAAGGCCAGCCCTCGGCCCTGATCGAACTGCCGCTCTCGGTCGAGGACCGCGAACAAGAAGCCCGCACCGAGCTGCTAGAGACGCTGTCGGATTTTGACGATCACCTGTTGGAGCAGCTGATCGAAGACAAACAGCCCGCAAGTGCCGAGATCTACGATCTGGCCGCGCAGGTTTTGCAGAACCACCAGTTGATCCCCGCCTGTCTGGGCGCGGCCAGCCATGGCAATGGCCTGACCCGCCTGATGAAAGCCCTGCGGCACGAAGCCCCTGAGTTCAACATTGCCGCCAACCGCGATGAGGCCACCGAGACTGCCCGCGCCATTGCGGGATTCGCGGACGTGAAGAAACATATCGGCAAGATCATCGTCCTTCGTGGCCTGGGAGATGGCGTGCGTGCGCATGAAGCTTTGGGAGGTGAGACAGTCGGCAATCTGACGACACTTGACGCCAAGACCCAGATTTCCGGGCTGGAGGCAGGTCAGATCGGGCTGGCCGTGAAATCCGATCACCTGATCCCCGGCAATGTTTACGACAGCAAATCCGAATCTCCGTTGCCGGAATGGGCATCATCACATCCAGTCGCCCAACGTCAGATCGTATCACCCGCGCATGAGCGAGATGACGTGCGCCTGTCGAACGCTCTGACCCGTCTGGTCGAGATCGACCCCGGTCTCCATCTGGAGCAGGATGAGCTGAGCGGCCATGCGGTGCTGGGCTCTCAAGGCCCGCAGCACATGCGCCGGATCACCGCCAAACTGGCCGAAGATTTCGGGATCGAAATCGTGGCCGACCCGATCGAGACCGCCTATCGCGAAACCATCCGTGCGCCCATCGAACACCGCCACCGTCACCGCAAGCAATCCGGTGGTGCGGGTCAGTTTGCAGATGTCGTGATCTCGGTCACGCCCATGCCGCGCGGATCAGGGTTTCAGTTCGAAGAGATCGTGAAAGGCGGTTCGGTGCCGCGCAACTATATTCCCTCAGTTGAACACGGGGCCAAGGACGCGCTGGAGCAGGGGCCTGAGGGCTTCCCTGTTGTTGATGTCAAAATCACGCTGAGTGACGGCAAACACCACAATGTGGACAGTTCCGATTATGCTTTCCGCACCGCAGGCAAGAACGCCGTACGCGAGGCGCTGCCTCAGGCCAAACCGGTGGTCCTGCAACCCATTCTGAACGCAGAGATTCACTTGCCATCCGATTTCGTCGGTGATCTTGTCCCCACGATCAGTTCCTTACAGGGTCAAGTGCTGGGATTCGAAGGCAACCCCAACGCTTCGGGCTGGGAGATTTTCAATGCCCAACTTCCTGCCGTGGCCGAGGATGAGTTGCATCGCACCCTGGCCAGCGCCACGCGCGGCACCGGTTGGGTAAAGTTAAGCTTTGATCACTATGAAGAACTGCGCGGCCCGATACCGAAAGCGGCAACGCGGGAAACCGCAAACGCGTGAAAAACACGGCGAGCGGGCTTCAGCCCGCTGCCGCAATCAATTCGCGGGTGTAATCTGTCTGCGCGTTTTCGAACAGGTCTTCGGCAGCGCCCATTTCAATCACGTCACCGTTCCGCATAACGATGACATTATGTGACATCGCCCGGACCACTTTTAGGTCATGGCTGATGAACAGATATGCCAACCCGTATTTCCGCTGCAGATCTCGCAGCAAGTCTACGATCTGCACCTGAACCGTCATGTCCAGCGCGCTTGTCGGCTCATCCAGCACCAGAAGTTTGGGACGGAGCACCATCGCCCGTGCGATGGCGATACGCTGCCGCTGCCCGCCCGAGAACTCGTGCGGATACCGGTCCATCGACGCCGGGTCCAACCCCACTTCGGTCATCACATCCGCCACCAGATCACGCGGGGAGCGGTGTGGATCAACCTTGTGGATTGCCAGACCCTCGGCGATGATTTGCATACAGGTCATGCGCGGGCTCAGGCTGCCAAACGGGTCCTGAAACACAATCTGCATATCCTTGCGCAAACGGCGCAATTCGCGTGTGGACCAACGGCGCACATCCTGGTCGCGAAAGGTGATACCACCCTCGGACGCGATCAGCCGCATGATGGCCAGCGCCAACGTGGTCTTGCCCGACCCGCTTTCGCCCACGATCCCCACGGTTTCGCCGGCGCGCACGCTGAGGCTGGCGTCATTCACCGCCTTAACATGGCCGACAGTTCGCTTGAGAAAGCCGCGCTGGATCGGGAACCAGACTTTCAGGTGATCGGTGCGGGCGACCTCTTCTGCATCCGCGGCGACCGGATCGGGTTGGCCCGACGGTTCGGCCGCCAGCAATTTCCGGGTATAGGGATGCTGAGGGTTCTCGAAGATGTCCGCGGTTGCACCGGCTTCGACAATCTCTCCGTCCTTCATGACGCAAACTCGGTCGGCGATCCGGCGCACGATGCCAAGGTCATGGGTGATGAACAGCATTCCCATGTTTTCGGCTTTCTGCAGGTCTGCCAGCAACTCGAGTATCTGTGCCTGAATGGTCACGTCCAGCGCCGTGGTCGGTTCATCTGCGATCAGAATGTCCGGCTTATTGGCCAGCGCCATGGCGATCATGACGCGCTGCCGCTGTCCGCCCGAAAGTTGGTGCGGATAGCTGTCCAACCGATCCTTCGGGTCCCGGATACCAACCTTCGTCAGCAACTCGACAATCCGATCACGGGCCGCGTCGCCCACCACCCCCTGATGCAGCGCCAGCGATTCTGCCATCTGCTTCTGGATCGTGTGCAACGGGTTCAACGATGTCATCGGTTCTTGAAAGATGAAGCTGATGTCGTTGCCGCGCACATCCATCAGATGTTGCTCGGACGTCCCGATCATCTCTTGCCCGTCATATTTCACCGAACCTTCGACAATCGCGCTGTCTCCCAACAGCGAGACGGTCGACAAGGCGGTCACAGATTTTCCGGACCCGGATTCCCCTACCAAAGCCACGGTTTCCCCACGATCCACCGTGAAGGACACGCCCTTGACCGCCGCACTGACCTGCCCGTCCTGCCGGAACGAAACCTTGAGGTTGTTTACATCCAGCAGGCTCATGAGAAGGTCTTTCTGGGATCAAACGCATCGCGGACGCCTTCGAAAATGAAGACCAGAAGCGACAGCATGATGGCAAAGGTGAAAAAGGCGGTAAAGGCCAGCCAAGGGGCCTGCAAGTTCTGTTTTGCCTGCAAGGTCAGCTCGCCAAGCGACGGGGCCGAGGACGGCAGGCCGAAGCCCAGAAAATCCAGCGAGGCAAGCCCGCCAATCGTTCCGGTGACGATGAAGGGCATGAAGGTCAGCGTGGCGACCATTGCATTGGGCAGCATGTGGCGGAACATGATCGTCCGGTTGCTGACGCCCAACGCCCGCGCCGCCCGGACATATTCAAGGTTTCGCGCCCGCAGGAACTCAGCTCGAACAACGCCAACCAATCCGGTCCAGCTGAACAGGATCATAAGCAACACCAGCAACCAGAAACTGCGCCCTAGAATAGCGAACATGATGATGATCACATAAAGCGATGGGGTGGCCGACCAAATCTCGATGATCCTTTGAAAGATCAAATCCAGCCAGCCGCCGAAAAAGCCCTGAATTGCGCCTGCGAAGATACCGATCAGGCTGGCGACACCTGTGACCATCAGCGTGAACAGAATGGACAGACGGAACCCATAGATCACCCGTGCAAGCACATCGCGCTTGGTGTCATCGGTGCCCAACAGGTTCTGACCATTGGGCGGCAGCGGGGCGGCGCCCGGCCGATCAACGCTGGTTTTGAAAGAGTATGGGATCAGCGGCCAGATGGCCCAGCCGCGCTCGAACCCGTCGGCGGCAAAGGATCCGGCCTCGATCTGTTCGATAATACCGTCAGGATCGTCAAAGCACTGATCCAAACCGCCACTGTCTATCAGACAACGCACTTCGGGGTCGCGATAGATTGCTTCGGTTTGGAAATCACCGCCAAACTCGGTCTCTGGGTAGAAATTGAAGATCGGCGTATAAAGCTCACCGCGGTATTTCACCAGGATCGGTTTGTCATTTGCGATAAATTCAGCAAATAGCGACAGGCCGAACAGGATCGAGAAGATGATCAGCGACCAGAACGCCCGGCCATTGCGACGGAAGTTGCGCCACCGGCGCTGATTCAGGGGGGAAAGCGCCATTTACCCCTCCCGCTTTTCAAAGTCGATGCGCGGATCAACCAGCACATACATCAGATCACTGATGATGCCGACCACCAGCCCCATCAGGCCAAAGATGAACAGCGTTCCAAAGATAACCGGGTAGTCGCGCGCGACCGCCGCCTCGAACCCAAGGCGACCCAATCCATCCAGCGAAAAGATGGTTTCGATGATGATTGACCCTCCGAAAAACACACCGATGAAGACGGCCGGAAAACCCGCAATTACGATCAGCATCGCATTGCGGAATACGTGGCCATACAGCACCCGGCTTTCGCTCAGGCCCTTGGCGCGGGCGGTCATGACATATTGCTTTTTGATCTCGTCCAGAAACGAGTTTTTGGTCAGCAAGGTGAGCGTTGCGAAGGCCGATATGGTCAGCGCCAGGATCGGCAACGCGATATGCCAGAAGTAATCGGCAATCTTGCCAAATACACTCAGGCTGTCCCAGTTGTCCGAGGTAAGCCCCCGCAGCGGAAAGATTTGCCAATAGGACCCACCGGCAAATAGCACCAGCAGCAAAATGGCGAACAGAAATCCCGGGATAGCATAGGCCACGATGATGGCGCCACTGGTCCAGGTGTCAAAGCTTGATCCGTCCCTGATCGCCTTGCGAATACCCAGAGGGATCGACACCAGATAGGCAATCAGCGTCGACCAAAGCCCCAGCGAAATAGACACCGGCATCTTTTCCAGCACCAGATCGGTCACACTGATCGACCGGAAATAGCTCTCGCCAAAATCCAGAGTCAGGTAATTACCCATCATATTCAGAAACCGTTCCAAGGGCGGTTTGTCGAACCCGAATTCTTTTTCCAGTTCTTCGATGAATTCAGGCGGCAGGCCACGCCCGCCGATATAGCGGTCATTTGTTCCGCCGGTCTGCTGCTCAATATCGCCACCACCGCCAGCGATACCTTCAAATACATCTCCACCACCCTCCATCTGGGCGATGATCTGTTCAATCGGGCCGCCTGGCACAAACTGCACAAGGGTGAAGTTGACGATCATGATTCCCAGCAGTGTGGGAATGACCAGCAGCAGGCGTCTTAGAATATATGCTCCCATTTGGGCGGATTACCTCAAGGCGCCGGAGGATTTCAACTGGGCTTCCTGCTCGGCGTTGATCCACCACAGGTCTTCGACTCCCAATGAATAAGGCGGCAGGTTTTCCGGGTATTCATACATGTCCCAATAGGCAACCCAGTATTTGCCCAAATACCAAGTGGGCACCATGATCCGCTTGGCCCGCAGAACACGGTCCAGGGCGCGAACATTGGCAAACAACTCTTCGCTGTTGGTCGCTGCCACGATGTTGTCGATCAGTGGTTCAATATCCGGGCCGTGCGCGCCGGACGGGTTGAATACGGAATACGAGGCCGCCTCGGTTCCGAATTGCTGGTACAGTCCCGTCGAAGGTTGCAGCGAACTTGGGTACCCGCCGAAAATCATGTCGAAATCCCGGTCACGGCGGCGCAGGGTGAATTGCGCATTGTCCACACGATTGTAGGTCGCATCGATACCCATCGTCCTCAGGTTAGCGACAAATGGCTGGATTATACGATCAAGAGTCGGCTGGTCTGACAGAAATTCTATGGCTAGTACTTCACCGTTTTGATTGCGGCGGATACCGTCTTCGCCCACCTGCCAACCGGCCTCATCCAGCAGCTTCATCGCGGCGCGCAGATTGCGACGATCGTTCTGACGCTCGGCGCGGGATTCATGGGCAACGACCGGTTGGTCGGTCAGTACCGCAGGGTCCAGCGCATCGCCCAGGCTTTGCAGAACCTCCAGTTCACGCCCCTCGGGCAGCCCCGTCGCCTCTAGGTGAGTTCCCTGCCAGAATGAGTCGCGCTGCTGAAACAGGCCATATTGCAAGCTTTCATTCGTCCATTCGAAGTTGAACCCTAACTGGACGGCTTCGCGCATCTTGGGATCCTGAAATTGCGGCCGGTCCAGGTTCATGACAAAGCCCGAAGCGTTGGGGACATCCCCGTCTTCCAGCTCTACCCGAACCACTGTTCCGTTTGCTATGGCAGGAAAATCATAGGCCGTTGCCCAGCTTTTCGAGTTGTTTTCCTGGCGCAGTGTGAACGTGCCCGCTTTGAACCCCTCCATCGCAGCAATCGAGTCCGCGAAATATTCGATCCGGATGGAGTCATAGTTGTTGCGGCCAATATTCACATTAACGTGGTCGCCCCAATAGTCCGGGTTGCGCTTGTAGACGATGCGCCGGTTGATGTCATAGCTGTCCAAAACATAAGGTCCGGATCCGATACCGGGCTCAAGCCGGGATTTGTCGAGCCGCCGGTTTTCAGGGTCTGCCTCAAACCAGGCCTTGGAAAACACAGATGTCCCGGCAACCTGACTTATTAGGCCACGGCGCGGGATATCCGGTGCGAAGTAGAATTTAACCCGATGATCATCCAGCGCTTCGGCACGCGGAATCATCTCGCGGACGGCGTCGGCATAGGATTTTAACCCCTGTTCCAGCAGCAGATTATGCGAAAACACAACATCTTCGGCAGTCACCGGGGTTCCATCGGAAAACCGCGCCTCAGGTCGCATGTTGAAGATGACCCAATCCTGGCTTTCCGGGTATTCAAGGCTTTCTGCCAGCAGACCGTAGTAAGTGGCCGTTTCATCATAGGACGCGACCATCAGGGATTCATACTGATCCGCAGAACGCGCACCCGCGCGGCCCTGCCGCGTGTAGGGGTTGAAACTGTCAAATGTCCCTTGCGCTGCATAAGACAACTCTCCGCCGCGCGGCGCATCAGGATTTACATAATCGAAATGGGCAAACCCTTCAGGGTATTTCAAATCGCCAAATTCCGAGAATCCGTGGCTTTTGATGATGGTCTCTTCGGCAAACAGTTGAGAGGTCATGAGCGCAAGCAGCAAAAAGCCGGTAATCGGTATGGTCAACCAACCTCTGAAATCCAATGCACGTGCCTGAACAATCTGTCGGTTGGATTCCATTTGGCTCATCCCCTGTTGCGTCACTTCTTATAGTCTTGCGCCTGAACGAAGCTAAAGGTCCAGCGTTGACTGATTCAAGTTTAGAATGCGTGAGCGCATTGTGAAGGTTTCTTCATACAAAAAAAGCCGCTGCACGGGGCAGCGGCTTTGAATTTCAGATGTGCCGGTGTGGCATCAGTTGCCGATTGTCTGCAGATAGGCAATCAGATCGGCACGGTCCTGCGGTTTTTTCAGGCCAGCAAAACTCATGGATGTGCCCGAGATATAGCTGCTTGGCTTGGTCAGGAAGGCATCCAGTGCTTCGGGTGTCCAGTTGCCGCCATGGGCCTGCATCGGTGGCGAATAGCCGGTAAAACCGCTGGCCGTTGCGACAGGGCGGTCAACGACACCATACAGATAGGGGCCTGTGCCGTTTGCACCGTCTTCCAGCTTGTGACACGCGGTACACTTGCGGAAAACTTTGGCGCCTTTTTCAACGTCGGCGGCGGCCAGCAGCTCTTCAAATACTACCTCTTCACCGTTGGCGCTTTCGCCTGCGCTTTCGGTTTCGATGATGTACGAAGCCGTCTCGCCATGGGCATCGGCGTGGTAAAGCTCTTCTGCGGCCCATTTGGCCAGAAGCAGCACCAGGAAGGTGCCAAACAGGCCTGCTGCGGCCTTGGTAACTGTCATCGTGTCGAACATTGATCGCGAGTCCATTTCAGCTGTCTGCGGGGTGTCTAAGGCTTCCCCTTACAAGAGGCAAGGTATAGACACCGCGACTAAACGCCCAATTCTGGAACTTGTTGCACGGAATCGACCAAATGACAAAACGTATCGCATTTCAGGGAGAACCCGGTGCCTATAGCCACGAGGCATGCCGAAACGCTCGTCCCGATATGGAGGCCCTGCCCTGCCGCACATTTGAGGATGTTATCGAATCAGTTCGGTCCGGCAAAGCAGACCTGGCGATGCTTCCGGTCGAAAATACGACCTATGGGCGGGTGGCCGATATTCACCGCCTGCTGCCCCATAGCGGGTTGCATATCATCGACGAAGCTTTTGTTCGCGTACACATCAATTTGTTGGCAGTCCCCGGTGCCAAGCTGAGCGACATCACCGAAGCGCATTCGCATCTGGTGCTGCTGCCACAATGCGCTGGGTTCCTGAAGCAGCACGGCATTCAGGGACGCGTCAGCCCGGACAATGCCCGCGCCGCGCGCGAGGTTTCCGAGGCCGCCGAACTGCATTCTGCCGCGCTGGCCAGCGAGTTGGCCGGAGAGATCTATAACCTGAACGTCCTGGCCCGCCATATCGAGGACAGCGACGACAACACCACGCGCTTTTTGATCATGTCACGCGACGCGGATCTGTCGCGGCGCGGGGCGCATGGGATGATCACCAGTTTTGTGTTTCAGGTCCGCAACATCCCGGCCGCGCTGTATAAGGCGATGGGCGGCTTCGCCACCAATGGTGTCAACATGACCAAGCTGGAAAGCTATATGGTCGACGGGTCGTTCACGGCCACGCAGTTCTATGCGGATATTGTCGGGCACCCGGATGACCGCAATGTACAACTGGCCTTGGAAGAGCTGGAACATTTCACCACCAATGTCGAGATTCTGGGCGTGTATCCAGCCGTCCAGCCGCGCGGCTAGCTCAGGCTAACTGGTATTTCTTGCACACCGCACCTTCATGTGACCGGTAACCGACAAATCCCATGGCCGCGTAATAGGCCAGGCCTTCGGCATTTTGCGCTCCAATGGTCGCGTCTATTGCAGGCAGACCTGCGGCTCGGGCCGCCAGCAGCGTTTTCTGAAACAGGGCCCGCCCGACCCCCATGCGCGCGGCTGACGGGCGTATATGTGTTCCGATGATGCCCCAACCGGCTGTTACGCCATAAGTGTTTCCGTCGACGGACAGTTTCAGCGCCTGAAAGCCCAATACCTGTGAACCCTGCACCGCCACGGTGCATTGGATGCTGCCGCAGTGGCTGATGTAATGCTCTTTGGCAAAACTCTCATCGCTGGGTTTGGTGCGCTTACCGGCGGTCACGATCTCTTGCAGGACCTCGGAAATACCTTTGGCGTCATCCACAACTGCGCTGCGCAATATCACATCAGACATTCAAGGCCTCTTGTCTCGGAATTCTCATGAACCGTGCAGATGACGTTCTTCCATTTCCCGCGCGAATTCGCTGAGGCGGGCCTGAAACTGTCGCCGGAACCGCGACTGACCCAATCTGAGCGATTGCAGCAACAGCCGTGCAGGCAGGGATTTGGCCGATAGCGACATATCCACGGTCAGCCGGGTTCTACGTTGCGACAGGGCCAGAAACTCGACCCTGGTTGAGCCATTCATTCCCTTGCTTGCCGCCTCGAACCGCATATGGGTCGGTGGATCACATTCGGCCATATTGATTTCCACGCGCCGAGGCTTTCCGCGCATACGGAACTCGGTCTCCCAGGATGTACCGGGCACAACGCCCATATGCCCTGACAAACGCCGGACCTCGATCCCGCGGCGCATTGCCATCCGCTCGAACCGTTCGAAATCCGCAAACATTTCGAACACTGCGTTGACAGGGGCCTGAATATCTTCACGTGCGGAGAATTGCATGGTGGGTTATCGTTCTCTTGCCTATTCGCCCAGTATTTTGTCAGTCGAGCGTATCTGCAAGCCAGTTTTGCAGCAGAAAATGCGCAATCGCGCCTTTGCGCGCTGGCAGAAGGCTGGGATGTTCCCCAGCAAAGACCTGCATCATTTCAGCCTTATCCACCCATATCGCGTCTTCGATTTCAACCGGATCTATAGTGATTTCTTGCGACAATGCCTCGCCTGCACAGCCAAACATCAGTGACGCCGGAAAGGGCCAGGGCTGGCTGGAAAGATAGGTTACTTGCCCGACGGGGACACCGGCCTCTTCCATCACCTCTCTGCGCACCGCCGCTTCCAGCGTTTCTCCGGGTTCGACAAATCCGGCCAGTAGCGAATACATGCCTTCAGGCCATCCCGGGGATCGCCCCATCAGCACCGAATTCCCATATGTGATCAACATGATGACGACCGGGTCGGTGCGTGGGAAATGCTGCCCCCCACACGACGGGCAACTGCGTTGCCATCCTGCTTGCGACATCTCGCTGGCGGCGCCGCAACGGGCGCAAAACCTATGGGTTTGATGCCAGGCGATGACCGCCTTGGCGGAAGCCGAAAGTTCGGCATCACGTGGGGAAAGGCGCGCCATGATGCGGCGCAATTCGACAAAAACCTGACCTTCAGGCAAATCCGGGTGCTGTTGCTCTGATCGGTCGAAGAATGCCCCAAGCTCGGACATGTCAACGCCCTCGGGCATCCAATCGGATATATCAAAGGCAAAAACCGGAACTTCATCCGAGAGACCAAGCAATACTGGCGCTGGGACGATCCCACCGGGACCATTTGCGATCAGCTCATGCAAGACAGGTAACAAGCAGAGTTGATCAAGGGCCTCTCCTTGAACCAGCAGCTTTCCGCGCCACAGCAACAGGCATTTCGCTTTCGGATGTGCTCGCGCTGCTGCCATCGTGTCGACGTCTCCGCGAAGATGTGCGGCACGATCCAGCCCTGATCCACCAAACGTTACCTGTTCCGCGTTCTTCATTTAAATTCCTCTGGTTCGCCTGCACAGGGCTGCCATGACAGCTTCGGTGTTGCAACGACAATTCCACGACCGAAAACCGAGGCGATCCCGTCAAATTACCGCAAGTGCATAAAAAAATTTGCACTTACTATGCTTTTTGTTGAAGTTGTTATTCATAAAACTGCCAAAAGTAGAGTATTAAAAACAATTTCGCATTTGTCTGATCAGTCTGTAGGTATCCGGATTTTGGCGACCACCGATCTGCACATGAACCTGTGCAGTTTTGATTATTACGCGGATCAAGACGAACCTACGATCGGATTGACCCGAACGGCCAGCCTGATCCGGCAGGCGCGGAACGAGGCTGAGGCAGACGGAGATATCGTCTTGCTCTTCGACAACGGAGACGCTCTGCAGGGTACACCGTTGGGGGATTGGGCTGCCGATCCCGCCAATGCGCCGCACATCCTGATGCAGGCCTTCGGCAGCCTGGGATATGACGCGATTGGCCTGGGAAACCACGACTTCGGATTCGGGCTTCAATTCTTACAGCACGTTATCTCTGACGCCCCCTGCCCTGTGCTCAGCAGCAATGCCTTGCGCACGAATGGGCCTCAGATCTGGCAAGATCATGTCATTTTGCACAAAGAGATCCCTGGCTCGCCGACACCTATGGCTTTGAAAATTGGGGTTTTTTCGGTCCTCCCGCCTCAGACAGCGCAATGGGAGGCACACAAGCTGCACGACACCCTTACCACTCAGGACATCCTGACTTGTGCGGCAAACAAAGTCAGAAAGCTCCAAAACGAAAATTGCGACCTGATCATCGCGTTGGCCCATACCGGTTTCGGACCGGACAGGTCACAACGGAATATGGAAAACGCGATTATTCCGCTAGCCGAAATCGAAGGTATCGACGCAATAATTGCTGGTCATTCCCATTTGACCTATCCCGCCAAGGCCGGCTCTGAAAACACTCTGGTGCATGGCAAACCAGTTGTCCTACCCGGAACGGCCGGATCACATCTGGGGGTGATTGACTTGAAACTTCACTCGGCAGAGCGCGGCGGCTGGACCGCTGGCGAAGCCCGGGCGACGCTGCGACCGATATCTGCGGGGCGTCCCGACGAAATCGTATCACTGGCGCCTGAAGATCCAGAATTGTTGCATCTGTTTTCCTCTGGTCATGCCGAAACCCGCAGGCGAGCGGGCCAGCCGGTCGGGCGCACCCCGCACCATCTGCACAGCTATTTCAGCTTTTGCGCCGTGGACCGTGGGCTGAGGCTGGTCGCCGCCGCCCAGGCTGCCGCGTTACGTCTGTGTATGTCCGAAACCGACCTGGCAGACATTCCGATTTTATCGGCGGTTTCACCTTCGAAATTCGGCGGTCGGGCCGGGCCGCGATTCTATACGGATGTTAAGCCTGGCGAGATATTCCTGCGTAACGTGGTTGACCTGCATGTTTTTCCAAACGAATTGCAGGGTGTCATTGTATCCGGTGATCAAATCGTGGACTGGCTTGAGATGTCCGCAGCTGTTTTCAACCAGATTTCGACCGGATCTGCATCCGAACTTATTTGCGAAAATCGGGTGGGTCACAACTTTGATGTGCTATACGGGCTGTCCTGCAGAATTGATCTGACACAACCTCCGCGTTTCGACGATATGGGCACCTTGATCAACGCCGAATACCGGCGCGTTTCAGAGGTTCTGGTCGGTGCCACCCCCATTGCACCGGATCAGCAATTTGCCGTCGCGCTTAACAATTATCGCGCCAGCGGGGGCGGGCATTTCCCATTTGCGGGTAATGCGCAACGTATCGACATGCCCATCCTGCCGGTCCAGCAAGCCCTGCTGGATTATCTGTCAGGCACCTTGGTCAGCGATCCGCTGGAAGAGGCCCAGAAACCCTTCAGAATCACCAGTAACACTGGTACGCAGGCGATCTTACGCACCGGTCCAAATGCCCACCGACATCTGCAGGACATTCAGGAATTTGATCCACAAGTCCTTGGAACCGACGAAAATGGCTTTTTACGGATTCTTCTGACCTTCTGACGGGTTGTGTTTTTCCGGCCAACTGCCTATATCCACCCTCGAGAGGTTGGCGCGGGCGAGCGCCTCGCCAACCTGGTCAGATCCGGAAGGAAGCAGCCACAACGAGCCCCGCTTGGGTCGATGTCCAACCTCTCACTTACGCGCAACGACTGCCGCAGGAGGGACTTTATGATTGTAGCAATGACCCTTCGGGCAGAGCGTATCCGGGACTAACCCCCGCTCTTGCCTGAACACGTTACCGATGGGTGCGCGTCTGCCACCCTGATGGTTTCCTGTATCTGAACACAGGCAGAACAATGTCCAAAACACTTTCGGACCTGGGATGGTCCTCTCATTTTGCAGCCCAACATGCTGTGAACCCTACCTGCACACCGCATCGCATCAACGCCGTCCATCGTGATCGCCTGATCGGCCTGAATGCGCTGGGCGACACATCTGATCTGACCCCTGACCGATCAACCGGCGAATTTGCGGTTGGCGATTGGATCCTTGCGGATGATCAAAACCGCATTCGGCATCTTTTGGAGCGCAAAAGCCTCTTGCAACGCCGGGCCGCAGGCACCGGTGCGCAGGTTCAACTGATCGCGGCGAATGTGGACGTGCTGTATATCGTCAGTTCCTGCAATGCCGATTTCAATCTGGCACGGCTTGAGCGTTATCTGGCGCTGGCGCATCAGGCCGGGTGCTATCCGGTTGTTGTCCTGACCAAGGCCGACAGCTGCCCTGACCCAGAGAGCTATGCCAGTCAGGCCAGTTCGCTGGCTCGGTTTCTGACCGTTCTAACCGTCAACGCGCTGGAGGCGTCAGAGATTGATCCGATCCTGTCCTGGTGCCCTTCCGGGCAAACTGCTGCTTTGGTCGGCTCATCCGGTGTCGGCAAAACCACATTGGCGAACGCCATGACTGGTCAGGCCGGGACAACGGCGGGGATCCGCGAGGATGACGCACGGGGTCGCCACACCACGACACATCGTGCGCTTCACCCGATGCGAAACGGGGGGTGGCTGATTGATACGCCAGGAATGCGCGCCCTGCGTTTGATGGATGCCCAAGACGGCGTGGATGAGGTTTTCTCAGACCTTCTAGAATTGGCTGCAAGGTGCCGGTTCTCAGATTGCCAGCACCAGGCCGAACCCGGTTGTGCTGTACAAGAGGCGATTGCCAATGGCGTGATTGAGCCCGACCGGCTGGCGCGCTGGCACAAGCTTCGGCGCGAAGATCAGAGGAATTCCGAAACCCTCGCGCAGTCACGGGCACGTGACAAAGCCTTTGGCAAAATGGTGCGATCCGTCATGAATGACAAAAAGTCCCGCAGCAGACACTGAGCGTGACAGAAAGGCGCCTCGTTTTCAGGCAATCAACCGGGGCCAAACCGCCCGGTTTCTGCGGGCAAAAGCGCCAATATGACCGATCTCAGGCGCTCCGAATTCATTCGGAGACAACAGATGTCGCCGCGCCTTTGGTCCATACAGATCGGCAAGCCGCCAGACAGCGTCTGGCGGCACCATCTGGTCGTCCTCGAAGGTGAACAGGTCCACCGGCGTATTCGATTGCGCCCATCTCGCTTCGGGCAGAGCGTCACCGATCTGCGGCACATAATTCTGCGGCGCCGTGCACCAGCTACGCCATTGCCAATAGACCGGACCAGGCAAATCGGCACCGATCCCCACCGCTTTGCCCGGCAGATAGCCCAGCGCATTCACTGCCAGACGCCCATGCACATGCCAGAACATCCACGCCAGCCCGCGATAGGGCCAGGGATGGTCGGACAGAGTAACCAGCCCCGAACATACACAGATCATCCGGTCGATCTGATCAATGTCTGGCTGCACCGGCCCCAGCAAGCCGCCAAGGGAATGACCGATGCTCCACTGCAAAGCGTCCGGGAACCGCCTGCGCATCTCAGCCCGTGCGGCGGGCATGTCGACCAAGGCCCAATCCGCCATGGTCACCTCAGAGGTTTTGAGTTTGTCGCGCAGCGAATGCCCGAAATCGCTGTAGTCATAGGTCAAACAGGCAATACCCTGTTCGGCGGCCAGCCAACGGGCAAAATGCTGGTAATAGTCGCGCGGCACTGCAGTTGCGCTGTGAATCACCACGGCGACCTTCGGCTCGGTTTCAGGCAGATACAGCCGCGCCGACAGGCTGGCAGAGCCTGAGGCAAAATCAAAGTCCTTAGTCTGGACGCAGGGCGTGGTATCAAGCATGGCGCTTCCGACAAATTCTGAACTACTCGGTTCACTCAACAATCGGCCCGATTTCGGCCACCAGAGTCAAGATTTCATCAAGATGACCAAACGTCCGGTTTGAACCCCAACAGGTGGCTTGACTCGGGGTCTGCATAGCCGCTAGCGATGTGGTGATGGTTCTTGCCCCGGAATTGGGGCGGGATGAAAAGGGAACACGGTGCGGTCTGCCCCGGCGATGCCGGAAAGGGCCAACTCCGCGACTGCCCCCGCAACTGTAAGCGGTGAGCAATGCCGAAATACCACTGGCCCCAGGGCTGGGAAGGTCGGCAAAGCGACGACCCGCAAGTCAGGAGACCTGCCATCGTATCGAAACCGAAACTCGGGCGGGGTGTCCGGGCAGGTCGTCAGCGCGCTGTCACACCTGATCCTCACCCTTCGTCCTGCGCGCGGAGGGCGCATTATGATCTGGAAGACAAAGACACATGAATTCACCGCAACCGTCTGTCAGAGGACCGGGAAACCCTGCCCCGCCCTGGCCCGAATGGCACGCGCCATGGCCGAGGCGATGGCGACGGCAACGCCTGCAGCATCCAAAACATTCGAGGTCGAAGGCACTAGCGATCTGACCCATTGCACCGAAGGCTGCACGGCCCGTTTTCGGGCCCAATCAGAACAGATCAGGGTCTATTGCGGCACCAGTACGGACACGCCGACAGAAATGCTGGACGCCTATGGCGACATGATGTTCGGGCCGGAGTTCATCCAGAAATCCGCTGGTTTTCTGTCAGAACCACCCTGTGCGATGCTCGACGTTTCGACCCTGCCGCCGCGCAGCGACAGTATTCCGTATCAAGTGTCTGCCTGAATCAGGGAAGGGTTCGGGCCGGCAACCCGGCCCAGTCCTTTTGCGCGTCGGTTTCCACCGCGCAGGGCCGCACCGCACGCAACCGCCGAAGCGCTTGGCCAGGCGCTTCGCCGCATTCCACCATTAGCCGCATCACAACCATCCCCGAGCGACCGCACCCACCGCGGCAATGCACCAGCACCTTGCCACCGCTGGCAAGGACATGTTGGGCCGCCTCACTGGCTTGCGGCCAAAGCGCCTCAACCTCAGGCGTGGGGACGCCGAAATCGCGGATTGGAAGGTGAACCCAGGCAATCCGTTCGCACTGCAGGTCCGCCTCGAATGACAGCCCGCCGGAATGCTGGAACTCATCCGAGGTCGTCATCGAGATGACCAGGTCCGGCGCCCAATCCCGGATTACTGCGAAATCCCCAGCATAATCGCCCGTGACCCCCGGCAGTGGGCACAGAGCGATCTGCCCTTTGCCCAATCCAAGAGGGTGAATTGCAAAACTCTCCAACACAGCTCCTTTTCCTGCATCACCACATGGGGCTAAAGCCCCTCATGATTTACCGGCTCTGATGCAACTTGCCAAAACGAAATTCCTTTTCGCGCGCGGTGGACGCGGACGGCGGGGGTCTCTACGCTGCAAACCTGACACGAATCCAACAGAGCAGACATGACCGACACGCCCAGCCCCGCCTATCAGGTTCTCGCGCGGAAATACCGCCCGGAAACTTTTGCTGACCTCGTCGGTCAGAACGCAATGGTGCGCACGCTGAAAAACGCGTTCGAGGCCGACCGGATTGCGCAAGCCTTCATCATGACTGGCATCCGCGGCACCGGTAAGACGACCACGGCCCGGATCATCGCCAAGGGCATGAACTGCATCGGTCCTGATGGGCAAGGCAAGCCCACGACCGAACCTTGCGGCCAGTGCGAACATTGCGTCGCCATCATGGAAGGCCGCCATGTCGATGTGATGGAGATGGACGCCGCCAGCCGCACCGGCGTAAATGACATTCGCGAAATCATCGACTCGGTGCGCTATCGTGCCGCCAGTGCGCGCTATAAGATCTACATCATCGACGAAGTTCACATGCTTTCGACCAGCGCGTTCAACGCGCTGCTCAAGACGTTGGAAGAACCTCCTGCGCATGTGAAGTTCATCTTTGCCACGACCGAAATCCGCAAAGTCCCGGTGACTGTTCTGTCGCGGTGCCAACGATTTGACCTGCGCCGGATCGAACCCGAGGACATGATTGGCCTGCTCAATAAGATCGCAGCGGCTGAGAAGGCACAGATCGCGGAGGATGCCCTGGCGCTGATCACCCGCGCGGCCGAAGGGTCGGCGCGCGACGCAACTTCGCTGCTGGATCAGGCAATCAGCCATGGGGCCGGTGAAACCAGCGCCGATCAGGTGCGCGCGATGCTGGGTCTGGCCGACCGGGGCCGGGTATTGGACTTGATGGAAATGATCCTGCGAGGGGATGCAGCAAGCGCGCTGACTGAATTGGGCGGGCAATATGCCGAAGGGGCCGATCCGCTATCCGTGCTGCGTGACCTGGCCGAAATCACGCACTGGGTTTCGGTTGTGAAGATCACGCCAGACGCAGCCGAGGACCCGACGGTTTCCCCTGATGAACGTGCCCGTGGTCAGCAAATGGCCGAGGCCCTGCCAATGCGCGTTTTGACCCGGATGTGGCAGATGTTGCTGAAAGCGCTGGAAGAGGTATCGGCCGCGCCAAATGCCATGATGGCTGCTGAAATGGCCGTTATCCGCCTGACCCATGTTGCCGACTTGCCCAGCCCCGAAGAGCTGATCAAGCGCCTGCAGGACAACCCGCCACCGCCTCCGAATGGTGGTCCGGGCGGTGGTATGGCCGTGCCCTCTCAGGCTCCGGTACCAGCGGCATCATCTTCTTACGTGTCCGCAACTAGCAGCCCCGCCGGCGCGCCTTCGGCGGCTCTGGCCCATGATATCCAATCGGCGCTGGCACGGTATCCGAGTTTTGACCACGTGGTTGAATTGATCCGCACCAATCGGGATGTGAAACTTCTGGTCGAGGTCGAAAACGGGGTGCGGCTGGTTTCTTACCAACCGGGGCGGATCGAATTCACCCCGACACAGAACGCACCCACAGATCTGGCAGCGAGACTGGGTTCGTCGCTGCAACGATGGACTGGCAACCGCTGGGCTGTGTCGATTGTGGCCGATGGTGAGGTTGCGACCATCGCCGAGATTCGAGACGCCGCCGAGCTGGCGTTGAAAGCAGAGGCTGAGAAACACCCGTTGGTTCAGGCGGTGCTCATGCAATTTCCGAAGGCACGCATCAAGCGGATTGAAACACCGGAAGAACGTGCCGCCAAAGTGGAAACCGAGGCGCTGCCCGAGGTCGAAGACGAATGGGACCCGTTCGAGGAAGACTGAAACCGTCCCATCTGACCCAACTGGAAACCTCCCGGGCCCAACGGGAGGAAAGGTCTGGCCAAAGGCCTTGACGACGGGCGGGAGCCAGCTCGGCCCTTGTGCCGCGCCGACCGCGCCCGTATTTAGGCGTCAAACCGAATATTAGGAGAATACCGATGCTCAAAGGACTCGGCGGCCTGGGTGACATGGCCAAGATGATGAAATCCGCGCAGGATCTACAGACCAAGATGACGGATATGCAGGAAGAGCTGAATACCATCATGGTTGTCGGCGAATCCGGTGCAGGGCTGGTCAAGGCAACAGCCACGGCCAAGGGAGAGCTGAAAGGTCTCGATATCGACCCGTCAATCTTTAACGGCGACGACAAAGAAGTGGTCGAAGATCTGATCCTGGCCGCCGTCAAAGATGCTCAGGCCAAGGCCGCAGAACGGTCGCAGGCTGAGATGGCTAAGCTGACCGAAGGTATGGGCCTGCCCGCAGACATCAAGCTGCCGTTCTGATAGGCACTCCTGACGAAATACCGGCCGGGCCCAACTGCCCGGCCCTTATGCAGGAGCAAGCGCAGTGAGTTCGAACAGCGATATCGACAATCTGATCGACCTGATGGCCAAACTGCCAGGCCTCGGCCCACGTTCGGCCCGTCGCGCAGTGCTGCATTTGATCCGCAAACGCGCCCTTCTGCTGACACCGCTTGCGGACGCGATGCAACAGGTTGCCATCACTGCCCGTGAGTGCCTGAATTGCGGCAATGTAGGCACTTCGGATATCTGCGACATCTGCGATAGCGAAGTCCGCGCGACCGGAGAGCTGTGCGTCGTCGAAGACGTCGCCGACCTTTGGGCGATGGAACGCGCAGCGGTTTTCAAAGGCCGCTATCACGTGCTGGGCGGCACCTTGTCGGCATTAGATGGAGTCGGCCCGGATGAGCTGCGCATTCCTCGCCTCAAGGATCGGGTCACAGCCGAGGGGATCACCGAAGTCATTCTGGCGCTGAACGCCACTGTCGATGGCCAGACCACCGCGCACTATATAGCCGATCAACTGGACGGGCAGGTGCGCCTGACCTCGCTGGCGCAGGGCGTGCCGATTGGCGGCGAGTTGGACTACCTGGATGACGGGACGATTACGGCGGCGCTGAGGGCGCGGAAGGAGTTGTAGTTGAGCTTCGACACTTGGTCGAATTCAAATATCAAGTTTACACAAATACTGTATCCAGCCTAACATTCTACGCATCGATTAAGCAGATTTAGAATGCGTTTTTCATATGTTGAGATATATATTGAAGGCCCTGTTCGGATCATCGCGCAAACGATCTAGGGTGGTGCCTTTCCAACCAACTAAACGACCTGCGATCACCGGAGCACGACCGGTTCCGTCAAAGCAGCCGCCCTCGGCTTATCCAACCACACGGACTCTCAAAGGCAAGTGCCACGTAATCGACGGCGACACGATCGTGATAAGCGGCACCAAGAGCAGGGTTGCCGGAATCGATGCGCCCGAGCTTGAGCATCCCTGGGGCAAGAAATCCAAGTTTGCGCTGATTAAGATGTGCAAAGGCATGGTGATCACAGCCGAAATCAAAGAAGAGGTTTCCTACGATCGGATCGTCGCCAAGTGCACGCTTCCAGATGGTACTGATGTCGCCGCAGAATTGGTTAAACTTGGACTGGCTCTGGACTGGCCCAAGTTTTCCGGCGGTGAATACGCGCATTTAGAGCCGGGCGATGCGCGAAAGAAACTCTGGCGGGCAGCCGCACGCCAAAAGGGAAACATGCGCGCGTTCCATTCCGAAGTAAAACCGAAACGCAATTCCGACTAGCTTTATGGTATCGCAGTGGCCCTGAGGACTTTGGAATAGCAAGGTAGGCCTTAGCCTCGGCACGATCTGGCTATTGAACAGGATGCGGTGGCAACAACGTAGAAGTTGCGATTACCCACCATCTCGCCTTTACCGCAAACCCTAACGAATCGGATCAAAAAGCGCGTCTTTGGCCGCGCAGTCCTTGATCACATCCCGGCCACACGGCACCGGATCAAGATCGCGCGACAGGCACAGGCGCACCTCTTCGATATAGCCCTGTTTGCAGGTGACGGTGATCATGTCGCGCTCCAGCCCCGGATTGGCCATTAGAAACGCCTCTTCCACGACAGATGCGGGCAGTTTCACAGATGCGTCCAACTGGCGGAACACCTTTGGGCGCTCGACCGACCCATAGGCCTGCCGCGACAAGGTGAAATAGTCCGAAGCGCTTAGGCCCGAGCAGGTGCCGTGCTTCTTCCACTGATGCCAGGCAAGACCGGAACTGCCCTGAATATCTTCCATTTCACGGGTCATGGTCCGCGTCGGCGGGGCCTCGGCCGTGCGGCAATAAGATGGCCAGCCCTGATGGAATTGCGGCCAAAGCCCGTGTAGAATCCAGCCGTGATCATGCCGTACATCGCATTGATCGGACCCACGCGCGTCGCCTTCGCGCGCGCACCAGTTCGGCGACCAGCTAAGTGCCAGGACATAGTAGTCGAACGCGCCCGGTTTTTCACCCTCGGCAAGCGCCGTCATTGCACTGAAAACCCATAGAACCAGCCAGCGCATTCGCCTCTTCCCTTCTTGCCCTGCCGCGACTATATACAGCCCAAGTTCCCCGACAACGGAAACCTGCCCCAAGATCACGGGGCCGCCGAATTCCGGCGACGGGAAAGATGTATGCATAGGAGACGGGCTGATGGCAAAACCGCTTATGGCCAAGGCAACAGCCGTATGGCTAGTAGACAACACAACGATCAGCTTCAAGCAGATCGCGGATTTCGTAGGAATGCACGAGTTGGAAGTGCAGGGCATCGCCGATGGCGACGTGGCCGCTGGCGTCAAAGGGTTCGACCCGATCGCCAACAACCAGCTTACGCAGGAAGAGATTGATGTGGCGCAGGGCAACCCGCTGCACAAGCTGAAGCTCAAGTTCAACCCCGCTGCTAGTGGCGAGGAAAAACGTCGTGGCCCGCGCTATACCCCGCTGTCCAAGCGTCAGGACCGTCCGAACTCGATCCTGTGGCTGGTCAAGTTCCACCCCGAACTCAGCGACGGTCAGATTGCCAAGCTGGTCGGCACCACCAAGCCGACCATCCAGTCGATCCGCGAGCGGACGCACTGGAACATCTCGAACATGCAACCGATTGACCCCGTCGCTCTGGGCTTGTGTAAACAGTCCGAGCTGGACGCAATCGTGCAGAAAGCCGCCGCCAAGAAAGCCGCTGAAGGTGGCGTCATGAGCGATGATGAGCGCCGCAAGCTGGTTTCGACCGAGCAGTCACTGGAAATGGACGCAGCGCCCAAAATTCCAACGGCGATCGAGGGTCTCGAGACCTTCTCGTTGTCTGATGACTCCCCCGAGGAGAAAGAAGAGCCGATCATCGACGCCGACAGTTTCTTCAACTTGCCCAAAGGCGAGGCCGAGGATGAAGACGAAAGCGATCCGCGTTTCTGATACGCAGACAGCCCCGGTCAAACTGGCCGGGGCTTTTTTGACGAGACTCTGATGCTGAACATACTGTCTGCCATTTTTGGCCCACACCGCGCCGTGACAATCTATGCCTTCCTAAGAACCTGGGGCCTGCTCGCGTTCGGTGTCGTAGGCGTTATCGCGGTTGCCGCAGCCCTGCTGTTGCTGAACGACGACGGCACGCATGAACACGAAGCCTTCATGACCGTACCGGTTCTGTCCGCCACCGCTATCAACGGCGACCTCAAGAACGGGGTGATTGCCTCGGTACGTTTGCCCGACGGGTCCGCGACGTCGATCACTTCGACCGAGGCCCCGATTTCCCAGACCGTCGGCCAAAGCGCCTGTGTCGAAAAGCGGGTCTATGTGGAAAGCGGTGAACCAAGGTATCGCTTCAAACTTCCGCGCTATTGCGAAGCAAGCTGACAAAGCAAAACCGCCCGGTGTCCACACCGGGCGGTTTTTCCTTCAGATCATCTGAAAGATGATCCCTGCGATCACTGCGCCGACTATCCCCAGGCCCAGATAGGTCACAAACACTTTCGGCCTGACCAGCGACCATACCGCAGCCATGGCCGGGATCGAGCTGACCGCTCCCGCGATCATAAAGGACATTGCTGCCCCGGCGCTCATCCCCTGCTCCATCAGACCTGCCAATAGCGGCGGCGCGACGTATGAGTTCAGATAGGCCGGCATCCCAACAAGTGCCGCGATGATTATGGGCAACACGCCGTCTCCTCCGACCGCGCGTGCGATCAGATCAGCGGGTACATAATTGATCAGCAACGCCTCGAGAACATAGGCAAGCGCCAGCCATTTCAACAAGAACAGGCCGTTTCGAAAGAACTCGCTACGAAATCTATTCCGGCGCGCAGGGTCATGCCAGAATTTCCAGACCGGTTTGTCCTCTTGCTTAGGTCCACAACTGCCGCATCCAGTTGGTTGGTAGTTCCGCAAAGGTTGGGTCAACACACCGCTGCGCGTCATGGTGCGCACGACGAATCCGCCAAACAGGCCAAGTGCCACTGCGGCTACGGCTTTTCCGATAGCAAAGGGCCATCCCAATGCGCCAGCCGTAATCAATAGCGTCGGCGGGTCGATCAGCGGAGAGCTGAGCCAGAACGCCATAACCGCAGACAGTGGCGCCCCAAGCGCCAGTAAACCAGCAATGAACGGGATGACCTCGCAGGAACAGAATGGGGCCAACCCGCCAAATAGGGCAGCCAAAAGGATCATCCGCGTTTCGCGGCCTTCAAAGGCTCGGGCCACCATGACTTCGGCACCGGTGGCCTTGAGGTATGACAACAGCAGCACAGCAAACAGAATATATTGGCCGGTATGGGCCAGTGCCTTGCCGGCAAATGTTATCACTTCCGTTAGATTCCCAGGGTCGAGTATCGCCACCGCGATCAGAATGGCGACAATCACCGCCCATGGGGTTTTGATCAGGTCGAAGACAGCTTTGAACGGGGCCCGAGGGCTCTGAGTAAGGTCAGCCATCGTTTGCCGCCTTTCCAGTTTCGTCCGCACAACATTCCGACAGAATGAACTGCGCGAGGTTTCTGAGATGGTCATACCGGGCACGGTTGATCGTGGTGCGCCCGATCTTTTCCTGTTCGACAACATCACCGGCCGCAAGAAACCGGAGGTGATGGGCCAGCGTCGACGGGGCAATGCCGGTTCTCTCCTGGATTTCACCTACGGTGAGCCCGGCCTCTCCGGCGCGAACGAGTGTCTTGAGGACTTTCAGTCGCGCCTCTGACCCCATCGCCGAAAATCCTGCTGCAGCGGTTTCCCACATATCCACAACTCCAATAAACTAGATTTCTAGTTATATAGAGATATTGAAAGCTACCGTCAACAAATTCTGATCAGAATTCGTGAAAAGAGCGTGAGTCCAGATTGCTCAATCAATAAGGCCACTCTATAAGGTCTTATGGGGATATCAGTTGATACGTTCTTTCTAGAGCTGAATGGGCAAGGCACCTTGCAGGCCCAGATTCAGCAGATGATTGCAGAAGGCATCCTGTCAGGCCGTTTCCATGTCGGAGAAAAACTGCCCTCGTCGCGTAAACTGGCCACGCATCTGGGTGTCAGCCGGATCACCGTGACATTGGCTTATACCGAGCTGTTGGCCAATGACTACCTGACCGCCCGGGGCCGATCTGGGTATTATGTGTCGGAAAATGCGCCAGTACCGCCTAAATACACGCCCATCCAACGGGGCACTGAGACCGTGGATTGGGACAAGGCGCTGGCCCGCCGGTTTGTAGATTCGGATGTGTTGCCCAAGCCCTGGAATTGGCGGGACTATACCTATCCTTTTATCTATGGTCAGGCGGACCGAACCCTGTTCGATCATGCCAACTGGCGGCTATGTGCAGTGCGGGCATTGGGGCACAAGGATTTCGAATCGCTGACCCGCGACTATGTCGATCAGGACGATCCGTTGCTGATCGAGTTCATCGCCCGCCACACTCTGCCCCGCCGTGGAATCTCGGCCCGCCCCGAAGAAATATTGATCACACTGGGGGCTCAGAACGCACTTTGGCTGGCGTCGCGCATTCTGCTGACTCACAATCACACCGCCGTCATCGAAGACCCCTGTTACTATGCGCTGCGCAGCCTGTTGAACCATTGGGACTGCGCGGTCGTACCCATTGGCGTGGACAAGGATGGCCTGCCACCCGAGGCGCTGCCCGATGAAACGGATGTCATCTTCACCACGCCCAGCCATCAGAGCCCGACAACCGCAACAATGCCGATCACCCGTCGCCGCCAACTTTTGGATCGTGCCCGGGATCTGGACGCAATGGTGGTCGAGGATGACTATGAATTCGAAATGGCGTTTCTGGGGGCGCCCTCACCCGCGCTGAAGTCCATGGACCGGGATGGACGTGTCATCTATGTGGGCAGCTTCTCAAAATCGCTGTTCCCTGGATTGCGCCTTGGTTACATGGTTGGATCCGAGCCGTTTATCCGCGAGGCGCGCGCGCTGCGCTCTTTGGTGCTGCGCCACCCGCCGGGCCACATTCAGCGCACGGCAGCGTATTTTCTGTCTCTGGGACATTACGATGCACAGATCAGGCGCATGTCCAAAGAGCTGTCCAAGCGGCGGGAGGCAATGGACAAGGCTATCGACGAATACGGGCTGTCGGTGGCGGGGCGCGGTGTGATGGGCGGATCTTCGATGTGGATGTCCGCCCCCGAACATGTCGACATGTCCCAGCTGGCACGCAGCCTGCAAAACCAAAGCGTTCACATCGAGCCTGGTGCACCGTTTTTCGCAGGGCCGGATAGGCCACAGAACTTCTATCGGCTCGGATACTCATCCATCGCGCCCGACCGCATCGCTCCGGGCGTGAAGCTGATCGCGGATGCCATCCAAACGCAGTAGCCCGCGTCTGGACCTAATCCGCATTTCGTTTTGGACCTAACGCCATTCCGTCCCTTGGGCCACAACCGTACCCAAAGGCTGGGCTGATCGTCCGGCTTCATCCACAAATCCGCGGAGACAAATCAGATGAAAATGACCACCGAAGAGGCCTTTGTAAAAGTTCTGCAGATGCACGGGATCGAGCATGCGTTTGGGATCATCGGTTCGGCGATGATGCCGATCTCGGATATTTTTGGAAAAGCTGGCATTACGTTCTGGGATTGCGCACACGAAGGCTCGGGCGGGATGATGGCTGACGGGTACACACGCGCCACCGGCAAAATGTCGATGATGATCGCGCAGAACGGACCGGGGATCACCAACTTTGTTACTGCCGTCAAAACCGCCTACTGGAACCACACCCCGCTGCTGCTTGTGACCCCTCAGGCCGCAAACAAGACCATGGGTCAGGGCGGTTTCCAAGAGATGGAACAAATGCGCATGTTCGCGGACTGCGTCTGCTACCAGGAAGAAGTACGCGACCCTTCGCGGATGGCCGAAGTTCTGAGCCGCGTTATCACCAAGGCCAAGCGCGCCTCGGCACCGGCACAGATCAATGTTCCACGTGATTTCTTCACTCAGGTTGTCGATATCGAACTGCCTGCCGTAGTTGAATTTGAACTGCCTTCTGGCGGCGCATCAGCCGTTACCGAAGCCGCCGCGCTGCTGTCGGATGCCAAGAACCCTGTCATCCTGAACGGTGCGGGCACGGTTCTGTCTGCGGGCGGCATCGAAGCCTCGAAAGCACTGGCCGAGCGTCTGGACGCCCCGGTTTGTGTTGGCTACCAGCACAATGACGCCTTCCCGGGCTCGCACCCGCTGTTTGCTGGCCCGCTGGGTTACAATGGCTCGAAAGCCGGTATGGAGCTGATAAAAGAAGCAGACGTGGTTCTGTGTCTCGGCACTCGCCTGAACCCGTTCTCGACTCTTCCTGGCTATGGTATGGAATACTGGCCGGCGAATGCAAAGATCATTCAGGTTGACATTAATCCCGACCGCATTGGCCTGACCAAGAAGGTATCTGTCGGTATTGTTGGCGACGCAGCCACCGTTGCAACCAATATCCTGGCACAGCTGTCAGACACCGCAGGTGACGAAGGACGCGATGCACGCAAAGCGAAAATCGCGGAAACCAAGTCACGCTGGGCGCAGGAACTGACTTCGATGGACCACGAGCAGGACGATCCGGGCACAACCTGGAACGAACGCGCCCGAGCAGCCAAGCCCGACTGGATGAGCCCGCGCATGGCGTGGCGCGCCATTCAGGCAGCCCTGCCGAAAGAGGCGATCATCTCGTCCGACATCGGCAATAACTGTGCCATCGGCAACGCCTACCCATCCTTTGAAGCGGGCCGCAAATATCTGGCCCCCGGGCTGTTCGGCCCCTGTGGATACGGATTGCCATCTGTCATGGGTGCCAAGATCGGTTGCCCGGATGTGCCCGTCGTTGGATTCTCGGGTGACGGCGCCTTTGGTATTGCTGTAACCGAACTGACCGCAATCGGCCGCGATGAATGGCCCGCAGTCACCCAGATCGTTTTCCGCAACTATCAGTGGGGTGCTGAAAAGCGCAACTCGACCCTGTGGTTCGACGACAACTTTGTCGGAACCGAACTGGACACCAAAGTGTCCTATGCCGGTATCGCTCAGGCCTGTGGCCTGAAAGGTGTCGTGGCCCGCACACAGGACGAGCTGACTGCAGCCCTGAATCAGGCCATCGAGGATCAGAAGAATGGGATCACCACGCTGATCGAAGCCATGATCAACCAGGAACTGGGCGAACCGTTCCGTCGGGACGCAATGAAGAAACCGGTCGCGGTGGCAGGCATCAGCAATGACGACATGGAACCGCAGGCCGGGGTATAATCCGCGTGAAACCGCTGCGCGCCATTCTCGGGACGGCCAGCGCGTCGGACAAGATCATCGCCCTGTCAGAGGGCGATGATCCCCGCGTCGTGGAAGGTGCGGTCAGGGCCGTAAAAGAGGACGTTGCACGGATCATCCTGATCGGCGACGGGGCCAAAATTTCGGCCCTTCTGGATGCGCATGAAGGATTTGATCCCACTCGGATAGACATTCTTGACCCGGCGCATTCCTCAATTACCACGGAACTGGCTGAAGCGCTGTTTAATCGCCGCAAGCACAAGGGCATGACCCTTGAAGAGGCAGGGCAACAGATCACCAACCGGCTGACCTTTGCCGCCATGCTGGTGCATCAGGGTATCGCTGACGGCACCGTGGGCGGAGCGGTTGAAACCACCTCTGACACAGTTCGCGCGGCGTTGCAGATCATCGGAACAGCGCCGGGTACAACAATGGTATCCAGCTTTTTTCTCATGCTGTTCTGTCAGGATCATCACGAGGTCAAAGGCGCGCGCATCTTTGCCGATTGTGGCCTGGTGGTGGATCCAAACGCCGAAGAAATGGCGGAAATTGCCCGCGCATCAGCCGCATCCTATTCAGCTTTGACTGGAAACACGGCACGTGTGGCAATGCTGTCTTTTTCCACCTCGGGAAGCGCCGAACACCCAAAAGTATCCAAGGTCGTCGAGGCAACCCGGATCGCACGCGAAAAAGATCCGAACCTTCTGATCGACGGAGAGCTGCAGTTCGATGCCGCCTTTGTCCCCGAGGTTGCGGCGCAAAAGGCGTCGGATTCGCCACTGAAGGGCGAAGCGAATGTCTTTGTCTTCCCCAGCCTGAATGCGGGCAATCTAGGCTATAAGATCGCACAGCGCATCGGAGGGGTTGAGGCAATCGGGCCAGTCCTACAAGGCCTGGCCAAGCCGGCAAATGATCTATCGCGCGGCTGTACGGCAGAGGACATCCTTCACATGATCGCCGTGACTGCCGTTCAAGCACAACATGGCGAAAACGGAATATAAGTCTCGACAAGTCCGTGAAAAACAAATTTTATTCCGGTTCCCGGCAATACTCGGGGGAATACCGGTCTGCAAACTACAGGGGCGCCTATGAACCAGCCAGTGATTGACACCTCGCCCAAAATCTCGGACGAGATCCGGCAGACCACCTGTTACATGTGCGCCTGCCGCTGTGGCATCAACGTTCACATGAAAGACGGCAAGGTCGCCTATATCGAGGGCAACCGAGACCACCCAGTGAACAAAGGCGTTCTGTGCGCCAAAGGGTCCGCGGGCATTATGCAGGTCAACGCGCCGTCGCGCTTACGTAAACCGCTGCGCCGTGTCGGCCCGCGCGGATCGGGCGAGTTCCGCGAGATCGAATGGGACGAGGCAATCAGCACCGCCGTCGGCTGGATGAACGAGTTGCACGAAACCGCACCGCACAAGCTGGCCTTCTTTACCGGACGCGACCAAAGCCAAAGCTTCACCAGCTTCTGGGCACAGAATTTTGGAACCCCAAACTATGCCGCCCATGGCGGGTTCTGTTCCGTCAACATGGCAGCAGGGGGCATCTATACGATGGGCGGTGCGTTTTGGGAGTTTGGCCAGCCCGACTGGGACCACACCAAACTGTTCATGCTGTTCGGCGTGGCCGAAGACCACGACAGCAACCCGATCAAGATGGGGATCGGCAAGATCAAGGCACGCGGCGCACGGGTGATCGGTGTGAACCCGATCCGATCAGGCTATAACGCTGTGGCCGATGACTGGGTCGGGATCACCCCCGGCACCGATGGGTTATTCATCCTATCGCTGATCCATGTGTTGATGAAGGCGGGCAAGATCGACCTGGATTACCTCAGCCGTTATACCAACGCGCCTGTTCTGGTGAACGCATCCGAAGGCCCCGAGAAGGGTCTGTTCTTGCGCGATAGTGACGGCAAACCGCTGGTGATCGACCGGGCCACAGGCGAACTCACTGCGTTCGACAAGCCGGGCGTGCGCCCGGACTTGTCGGCTACTTACGAAAAGGACGGCGTCACCCATCGCCCGGTTTTCCACCTGATGGCCGAGAAATACCTAAGCGACGAGCACGCCCCTGAGGCCGTGGCTGACCGCTGTGGCATCCCGGCCAGTCGCATTCGCGCCATCGCGGCGGAAATCGCCCGCGTCGCCTTTGACGAGGCGATCGAGTTGGATCAGGAATGGACCGATTTCCGCGGCGAATCCCATGCTAAGATGATCGGTCGCCCGGTCAGCTTCCACGCCATGCGTGGCATCTCGGCCCATGCCAACGGGTTCCAGACCTGCCGCGCGCTGCACGTGCTGCAGATCATCCTCGGCACGGTCGAAGTTCCGGGCGGTTTCCGCTTCAAACCGCCCTATCCCAAACCAGTCGAGGCGCACCCTACCCCGCATGGCGACCGCCGCCCCGGCAGACCCCTGGAAGGCCCCCATCTAGGCTTCCCCCGCGGGCCCGAAGACCTGTTGCTGGACGACTGCGGCACTCCCCAACGGATCGACAAAGCATTCACATGGGAAAACCCGATGTCAGCCCATGGGCTGATGCATATGGTAATCTCAAACGCCGCCGCCGGTGATCCCTACAAGATCGACACGCTGTTCATGTATATGGCGAATATGTCGTGGAACTCCTCCATGAACACTAAAGGTGTGATGGAGATGCTGACCGCCAAGACCGAAGACGGCAAATACGTCATCCCAAACATCATCTATTCCGATGCCTATTCCTCGGAAATGGTGGCCTATGCCGACTTGATCCTGCCCGACACCACCTATCTTGAACGGCACGACTGTATCTCGCTGCTCGACCGCCCGATCTGCGAGGCAGACGCCGCCGCCGACGCAATCCGCTGGCCGGTGATCGAGCCCGACCGCGACGTGCGAGGCTTTCAGTCGGTGCTGGTGGAACTGGCCAACCGCATGAGCTTGCCAGGCTTTACCAACGAAGACGGTACGCCGAAGTGGAAAGACTACGCTGACTATATCGTTAACCATCAGCGAAAACCCGGTATTGGCCCGCTGGCCGGGTTTCGAGGCGAAAATGGCGACAAAGAAGGTCGTGGCGAGGTCAACCCCGACCAGCTAAATCGCTACATCGAAAATGGCGGCTTCTACGTCGCGCATATCCCCGAAGGGGCGGATTACTACAAACCCTGGAACGCTGCCTATCAGGATTGGGCAGTGGGGATGGGTATCTACGACAGCCCGCAACCCTATCTGTTCCAGCTCTATTCAGAACCGATGCGCAAGTTCCAACTGGCCGCCGAAGGCCACGGGGACCGGCAACCGCCGGAAAATCTGCGCCAGCGCCTCAAGGACACCATGGACCCGCTGCCGATCTGGTACGAAACCGATCAGCAGGGCAATGAAGGTTTCACAATCAATGCCCTGACTCAGCGCCCGATGGCGATGTATCACTCATGGGGCACCCAAAACGCCTGGCTGCGCCAGCTACACGGGCGCAACCCGCTTTATGTGCCAACCAAACTGATGCGCGAACACGGGATGCAGGACGGCGACTGGGCCAAAGTGACGTCTCCGCACGGGGAAATTACTGTTCCGGTCATGGAGATGGCCGCGCTGAATGAAAATACTGTCTGGACTTGGAATGCCATCGGCAAACGCAAAGGTGCTTGGGCCCTGCAGGAAGACGCACCAGAGGCCACCAAAGGCTTTTTGCTGAACCACCTGATCCACGAACTGCTGCCGTCAAAAGGCGATGGAATGCGCTGGGCCAATTCTGATCCGATTACAGGTCAGGCGGCTTGGTTCGACCTGAAGGTCAGGATCGAAAAGGCGGCGCCACCTTCGGATGCAGAAAGCCAGCCCGAATTCAAACCGATCAAATCACCGGTCGGCACCGGACCAAAAGATCTGGCGTGGAAGGTAGGAAAATGACCCAGCTCCCCCAATCCACAGACAAGAAAATGGGTCTGGTCATCGACCTGGACACCTGTGTCGGCTGCCATGCCTGTGTGATATCCTGCAAAGGCTGGAACACCGAAAACTACGGGGCGCCCCTGTCGGATCAGGACGCTTATGGCGGCAACCCGTCCGGCACCTTCCTAAACCGGGTACATTCCTACGAGGTCCAACCCGAACAGGGTCACGCCCAGCTGATCCACTTCCCCAAATCCTGCCTCCATTGCGAGGACGCGCCCTGCGTCACCGTCTGCCCCACCGGGGCCAGCTATAAGCGGGTCGAGGACGGTATCGTATTGGTCAATGAAAGCGACTGTATCGGCTGCGGGCTTTGCGCCTGGTCCTGCCCTTACGGCGCGCGTGAGATGGATATGGCCGAGGGCGTGATGAAGAAATGCACCCTCTGCGTGGATCGCATCTATAACGAGAACATACCCGAAGTGGACCGCGTGCCATCCTGTGTGCGGACCTGCCCCGCCGGAGCCCGCCATTTCGGTGATCTGGGCGACGCAGATAGCGATGTCAGCAAATTGGTCGCCGAACGTGGTGGCATGGATCTGATGCCTGAAATGGGCACCAAGCCCGTTAACAAATACCTGCCACCTCGCCCTAAAGATCAGATCGAGGACCAGGTCGACATTCTCGCGCCCCTTCTGGCCCCGGTAGCCGAAGAGCCCAAGGGCTTTCTGGGTTGGCTCGACAAGACACTGGAGAAGCTCTGATGCATCCGGCCCCATCTGTCATTATCTTCACCACCTTGTCCGGTCTGGGCTTTGGGCTGCTGTTTTTTCTGGGCCTTGGGATGCCGGATGTCACCGGGTGGGTGGCCTTCGTATTCTATGCCATGGCCTTTGGCCTGTCGGTGGGTGGGCTGATGGCCTCGACCTTTCACCTGGGCCATCCTGAACGTGCGTGGAAAGCATTCACCCAATGGCGGTCAAGCTGGCTCAGCCGTGAGGGTTGGTGCGCAGTGATCGCTTTGATTCTTATGGGCCTCTACGCGCTGGGCGCTGTCATCTTTGGTCAGCGTTGGGGTGTTCTGGGCGTCCTTGGCGCGTTGTTTTCGCTGGCAACAGTTTTCACCACCTCAATGATCTACACCCAGCTCAAGACAATCCCACGCTGGAACATGAAACTGACACCAATCATGTTTCTGAGCTTCAGCTTTGCCGGTGGCTCGCTTCTGGCCGGTCAGGTCAGCCTTGCCGTCCCTCTGTTGGTGGTCGCTGCCGTTGCGCAGACATTTTACTGGTGGCAAGGGGATAAGGCATTTGCGAACTCAGGAACAAACCTTGGCACCGCTACGGGTTTGGGGCAGCGCGGGGCAGTGCGTGCGTTTGAGCCTCCACATACAGGTACAAACTATCTTCTGCGCGAATTTGTCCACGTGGTTGGCAGGAAACATGCGGACAAATTGCGGGTCATCTCGTTTGTGCTGGCCTTCCTATTGCCGGTCATCCTGCTGATCCTGCCGTTCAACCACTTCTTCGCTCTTCTGGCTGCGCTGTCGCATGTGGCAGGCGTTGCAGTTTCGCGCTGGCTGTTCTTTGCGCAGGCCGAGCATGTCGTGGGTCTGTATTACGGCAAACGGTAAAGAAGGGGGCCAGCCCCCTTCTTGGCCCAGACAGGCCAATTCATCCCCCGAGGTATTTTTGGCCAGATGAAGATCGGATCAGGCCAAGAACACCCCTGGTTACAGCAGACCTGCGTGGTTCATGGCTGCGTCGATAGTAGTTTTGGTGCTGTCGTCCAACGTGGTCAGGGGCGAGCGAACTTCTTCGCTGCATAGGCCCAGCTTGCTGAGGGCGTATTTGGCCCCGACCAGACCGGGTTCGATAAAGATCGCCTCATGCAGAGGCATCAGGCGGTCCTGATAAGTCAGCGCTTTGGCATAATCCCCCTGCAGGGTGGCCTGCTGGAATTCGGCACAGAGCTTGGGCGCAACATTCGCCGTGACCGAGATACAGCCCACACCACCATGCGCATTGAAACCCAGCGCCGTGGCGTCTTCGCCCGACAGTTGGCAAAACTCAGGCCCGCAAGAGGCGCGCTGTTGGCTGACACGCCCCAAATCTCCGGTTGCGTCTTTAACCCCAACGATCCTTGGCAACTCGGCCAGCTCACCCATCGTCTGGGGAGTCATGTCGATGACGGAACGGCCTGGAATGTTGTAGATGATGATCGGAATATCGGCACAATCATGTAGGGTGCGGAAATGCTGAATTAGGCCCTTCTGGGTCGGCTTGTTGTAATACGGGGTCACCACCAGAGCGGCATTCGCGCCGACTTGCTGCGCAAATTGAACGAATCGGATCGCCTCGACCGTGTTGTTCGAGCCCGCACCAGCGATCACCGGGACACGACCGGCTGCGGCATTGACAACTTCTGCCACCACCGTTTCGTGTTCTTCATGGCTTAGGGTTGGGCTTTCACCGGTGGTCCCCACCGGCACCAAACCGGTCGAGCCTTCCTGAATTTGCCATTCCACCAAACGTTTGAGCGTGCCCAGATCCAACTCGCCATTCGAAAACGGGGTAACGAGGGCTGGCATCGAGCCTTTGAACATGACACGCTCCTTGCTGTGCGGTTAGCAATTTTTGCGCCTTGGGCAATCACATTCCTAGCAATGTGTGTTGATCCCGCCGGCGCAAGGTTTATCCTAAATGGCTCTATCCTTGGTTGGTTGGGAAATGCAAGGCATGACACGCGTTCTGGCGCTTTTGACAGCGGTGATTCTGGCATCCTTCGGGCCGGCCCAAGCCGACTCGGTGGGCGATCTGCGCGCTGGCATGTATGAAATGCGAAAGGGCGATTGGAACGCAGCGCTGCAAGAGGCAGGCCCGCGCGGATCTGTGTCACGTGACATCATCGTATGGCATTGGCTGCGCGAGGGGTTCGGAAGCTCGGGCGATGTGCTGGTATTTCTGAACCGCAGGCCGGATTGGCCGGGGCTGGCATGGTTACGGCGCGAAAGCGAACCCGCCTTTACCGGGGCGGACCCGGACCGGGTGTTGAAATTCTACGCCGGCACTGCCCCGCAAACGGCGGAAGGGGCGCTGAATTTCGCCGTAGCGCTGAAGGCTAAAGGGCGGCAGGGTGATGCGCAGGCGGATATCGTTACCGCCTGGCGTACGATGCCGATGGGATCGGGCCTGCAGAAAGACTATATCGAGAACTTTGAAACATTGCTGAAACCCCACCACGCGGCGCGGCTAGACCGGATGCTGTGGGACGGTCATCTGATCAGCGCAGGACAAATGCTGCCATTGGTGAATGACGATCAGCGCAAGCTGGCCGAGGCGCGGATTGCATTGCAAAAACGTGCGCCGGGTGTTGATGCCAAAGTAGGGGCGGTTCCCGATTCCGTGGCCGGATCGGCGGGGCTTGCCTTTGACCGCTTTGTCTGGCGAGACAAAAAGGAACTGGATGACAGTGCGATTGATCTGATGCTGGCGCGGTCATCCAGCCCGGATGCTCTGGGCGAGCCAGACAAATGGGCCGAGGGCCGTCGCCGGTTGGCCCGGCTTGAGATGCGCAACGGTGATATGAGCCGCGCATACAAGATTGCCTCTAGTCACCATATGACGCCGGACATGGGCTATGCCTATGCCGATCTCGAATGGCTTTCCGGATTCCTTGCCCTGCGTCGGTTGAATGATCCGGCAACGGCTGTGCGGCATTTCCAGAACTTCTCGGGCGCGGTGCAGTCACCGATTTCCAAGGGACGCGGCGGGTATTGGCTGGGTCGGGCCTATGCCGCGCAGGGGGATGCGGAAAAGGCTTATGAGGCCTATGCCATGGGTGCTGATCACCAGACCTCGTTCTACGGGCTTCTTGCCGCCGAACGGATAGGGCGCCCTTTCGACAGCGATCTGGCAAACCCGCGAAGGGCACCGCACTGGAAACAAGCGGAATTTGCCGATTCCAGCGTTCTGGAAGCGGGGCTATTGCTGTTGCGCGCAGGTGAGGCAAACCTATCCGAGCGGTTCCTGACCCATCTGGTTGAGGGGCTCGACCCCGTTCAGGCAAGCCAACTGGGCGATCTGGTCATCGAACTGAACGAACCACATCTGGCGGTGATGATCGCCAAGCGCGCCGCGACCACCGGCGTTGTCCTGCCCGCCGCGTATTACCCGGTTCATCCCGTGGCAGATCTGGGCCTGCCCATGGCCAAAGAAATGACGCTAGCAATCGCCCGGCGCGAAAGCGAGTTTGACCCGGTTGTCATCAGCGGCGCGGGCGCGCGCGGGCTTATGCAGGTGATGCCCGCGACGGCAAAAGTTGTGGCCCGGAACATGGGCATTCTAAGCAGCCACCAAACCGGAAAACTGACTTCGGACTGGCGATATAACGCCAAATTGGGGGCGAATTACCTGTCCGAGCTGGCAGCAGAATTCAACGGCAATGTGGTGATGATGGCTGCGGGGTATAATGCCGGGCCGGGCAGGCCGATCTCGTGGATGAAACGCAATGGCGACCCGCGCCGGGGTGAGGCCGATATCGTCGACTGGATCGAATTCATACCCTTTAGCGAGACCCGCAACTATGTCATGCGCGTCGCCGAAAGCCTGCCTGTGTATCGCGCACGGTTGGGGCAGCAGGCGTTGCCGGTGCCATTTTCCGAAGAACTGATCGGGTCAACTCTGGCGTCGTTCGCGCCATAAGGTGAACAGTCCGGCGGCAATAACCAATGTGGCCCCTGCAACAACCGCGGGTCGCAAGCTTTCACCAAAGACCGAGATTCCCAGAATGGCGCTCCACATCAGGTGAAAATAGGCAAAGGGCTGCACGGCGCTGGCCTCGGCCATTTCGTAGCACTTAATCAACAACCAATGTCCCAGAACTCCGGTCAGGCAGAGCAGGCACATCCAAAGCCAGTCACCGCCCTGCATAGGCTCCCAAAACCACACGCCCACGGCCGTCATGGCAACCGCCCCGGCGATGCCGGTCCAGAAAAAACTGGTGGCGGTAGTGTCGCGCCGCGCCGCATAGCGGGTCAGCAGGCCATAGACGGCAAACATCAGGGCCGAGATCAACGGGATCACCGCCCAAGGGTTAAAGACGCCCACACCCGGCTGCAGGATGATCAGCACGCCGATGCAGCCCACGCCGATGGCGGACCAACGGCGCCAACCGACTTTCTCGCCCAAAACCGGGCCGCTGAGTGCCGCCACCAGCAGCGGGTAGCAGATGAACACGGCCTGGCTTTCGATCAGCCCCAGGATGGTGAAGGCATAGACTGCGACGCAGATTTCCCCCGCCAAGAGCACCCCGCGCAGGATTTGCAGCCCAAGCTGGCTGGTGCGGGCCGTGGCCGCGATACCGCCGGGCGCACGCAGCGCCAGAGCGACGACAAATGCTGCGAAGAACCAATAGCGGATCATCACGACCATATAGGTGTTGTACGTCCCGGCCAAATGGCGCGAGATACCGTCCTGCAGCGCAAAAACCACAGTCGCCGCGATCATCAGCGCGATACCGGCGCGAGTGTTGTTCTGTTGGGTCATGGCTTCACCGCCCGGGTCATGTGGCGTTTGCGCCCATAGCCGGGTGCGCGAGTGACGGTGAACCCCGCGTCTTCCAACCCGCGCCGAACGAACCCGGCGGCGGTATAGGTGGCGGTGGTCCCGTTGGGGGCCGTGTGATCGGATACCTGTTGCATCAGGTCCGCACCCCAAAGTTCGGGGTTCTTGGCCGGAGAGAACCCGTCCAGAAACCAGGCATCGGCCTGCCCCGACCATGCGGACAGGGTGGACCGCGCGTCGCCCTCGATAACCTCAAGCTGCAGGGTGCCCAGATCGCGGGTACCGCCCTGCCATTGGGACAGGAACCGGTCGGCCCAAGGGGACAACTCAGGAAAGGCGGCCAGAGCACGCGTCATGTCGTCTGGCGCCATTGGATAGGCTTCGAAACTGGTGAATGTCAGCGGGGTCGTTTGGCCAGCCTTTTCCCATTCGGACCAGACAGTCAGCAAGTTCAGGCCGGTGCCAAAACCAAGCTCGGCAATATGAAACCCCGGCGCAAACCGCGCGGGCAGGTCATTGCCCGCCAAAAACACATGCCGCGTCTCCTCCAGCCCGTTCTGCAACGAGAAATAGGGGTCGTCGAAACGGCCTGAGACAGGTATCTGCCCGTCTTTCCAGGTCAGTTCGGCGCGCTGGTCTGCCATCGGGGAATCCTGTAGCTAAGCGGCGCGACACTGAACAAGGAAAAGGGGAATGGCAATGGTCGATGTGACGGTGCGAGGCGCGGGCATTTTTGGCCTTTCGATCGCCTGGGCCTGCGCTAGACGCGGCGCAAAAGTTCAGGTCATAGATCCTTTTGGCCCCGGTGCCGGGTCCAGCGGCGGCCTTGTCGGGGCTTTGGCCCCGCATGTGCCCGAGAATTGGAATGCCAAGAAAGCTTTTCAATTCGAAAGCCTGATCATGGCCGAACCCTTCTGGAAACAGGTTGAGGCGACCGGAGGCGTCTCAGCCGGATATGCCCGGTTGGGTAGGCTGCAGCCCATCGCAGATAGCCGCACGCTGGATCTGGCCCATGCACGTACGGTCACCGCCGCAGAGCTATGGCAGGGGCGGGCCGAATGGCGCGTTGTTGCAATGGATGAGGTCGGGTCGTGGTGTCCTCCCAGCCCTACCGGCTTTGTGATCCACGACACGCTTAGCGCCCGGATGCACCCAAGGCGGGCATGTTCTGCACTGGTTTCGGCGCTGGCGGTGATGGGGGTTGAGGTCAAAACCGATGCGGCCAATCAAGGGCATATCATTCACGCCACCGGGCTTTCTGGCCTGCTAGAACTGAACGACGCCTTTGGCAAAACGGTCGGCAATGGCGTCAAGGGACAGGCGGCTTTGCTGCGGTTCGATGCCGGGGACGTCTCCCAGCTGTTTGCAGATGCCGTTCACATTGTCCCGCATGCAGATGGTACATTGGCCATCGGATCAACCTCGGAACGGGATTATGACAATCCGACCAGCACCGATGCGGCGCTGGATGATGTCCTGGACCGGGCCACACGGGCGGTTCCGGTCCTGCACGGTGCCGAAGTGATCGAACGCTGGGCCGGGGTCCGACCCCGCAGCAAAAGCCGTGCGCCGATGTTGGGTGCACATCCGCTGTACGCCGGAGAATTCATCGCCAATGGAGGGTTCAAGATCGGATTTGGTATGGCGCCCAAAGTGGCAGAAGTCATGGCCGAACTGGTGCTTGAAGGGCGCGATGAAATCCCCGCAGATTTTCAACCCGAGGCTTCTTTGTGACCTCCCTCGACGACACCCCAGTTCGCCTGCAACCGGACGATCCGATATTGCCACAGGTGTTACGCCTGATCCGCCACAGTTTTGCATTCATGGAGGGGCGTATAGACCCGCCCTCGTCAATGCATCGCCTGACCGAGGAAACGCTTAGGCAACAGGCCCGCGACCACGAGGTTTGGATCATAGGCAATCGCCCGGATGCGGTCGTCTTTCTGACACCCAAACAGGACTGTCTGTATCTGAGCAAACTGGCTGTGGACGAAACCCGACGTGGTCAGGGGCTGGCACAGCGTCTGGTCGATCTGGCATCCGCGCGGGCGGCTAAAATAGGTTTTGCGACGCTGGAACTGAAGACACGGGTCGAATTGGTCGAAAACCATGCCTCCTTTGCCCGGATGGGCTTTGTCAAAACGGCGGAAACGGCGCATCCCGGGTTCACCCGGGCGACCTCTATTACCATGCAGAAACATTTAGGCTGAGGCTTCGGCAATCATACATTGGCGCCCGTCTGCCGCACGCACCCACAGGGTATTGCCCCTCCGGCACAGGCTCGCAGTTTCGAAATGCATCAATGCCGAGGTTGCGCGGAAGGAAAACTGCGCCAATGGGCCCATCACATCTTCCGCAAACAACATCAGGTGCTGCGCCAAAAGCGGGCCATGCACGACCAGCCCGGCATATCCTTCGACATCACGGGCATAGTCGATGTCATAGTGAATACGGTGTCCGTTAAATGTCAGGGCCGAGTAGCGAAACAGCATTGTGCTGTCGAAGGACAGCTCGCGATGTTCGGTTTCATCCTGCCTGGCCAGTGGTGCCGGAGGGGTGGCCGTATCTGCCGAGGGGTCTTGGCGGTAAACCAGATCCTGCCATTCGGTCAGGCGCAGCGCACCGCTCTGCCAAACCTCGTGGCGCAACGTGACAAAGCCCAAGGGGCCGGTGCGTCCCGATTTCGAACTCGAACTTTCACATAGCGATCGCCGTTCGGCTAACTGACCTGCTATCAGAGGCGCGAAAAACTCCAAGCGTCCGCCTGCCCACATTCTGCGGGGTAGGCCCATATCGGGGATCAGGCCCCCGACTTTGGGATGTCCGTCGCGCCCAAGTTGGCCGGGTGGCTGCGGAGTCCAGAAATACAGGTGATGAAAAAACGGCGGCAACGCAGTGCCGCCCCTCGCAGTTGCCTGTTTCCCAAGCGCCACCTGCAACGCGCCAGCACGGGCTGCGTCCATCACATCTGTCTGAATTTCCATCGACATAGCGCAAGATTAGGCGGCCTGCCCCATACGGGCAAGCAAACCGGCAGTTTCAAAAACCGGCCTCTGACCGCAAGTTCTGCATCAAGGTCCGAAGGGCGTTTTCATAGCGTTCGTTAACCAGCTTGCCCTGCGCGTCGAATTCGTTCGAACTGTCGGCCAGATGAATTTCCGGCCCTTGCAAGATGCGCGTCTGGAACGGAACCATATAGCTGCGCAGTATCATCTGTGCACGTTCCCCGCCCGCACGACCCGCAGCGGCAGACATCACCGCAACCGGCTTGTTCGCCCAGGGCTTATCCTTGGTGCGACTTACCCAATCCAGCGCATTCTTCAACACGCCGGACGGCGCTTTGTTATATTCCGGCGTCGAAATGATCACCGCATCCGCACGGGCAATCTGATCCGCCAAAACCTGGACGGTCTCGGGAACCCCTTCGCCTTCTTCAAGATCACCGTCATATAATGGCAAGTTCAGATCGGCCTCGATATGAGTGCCCGGCTCAAACAGCCGCGCCGCCTCGCGAAGCAGTTTTCGGTTGGTGGCATTTTGGCGCAGCGAACCTGACAGGCTCAGAAGGATCGGTTCGGACATAAAAGGTCTCCGTTCAGGCGTTTTCCAGAAGGTAGCCCCTGATCACCGCCAGCCAAAGCCCAGTTGACGCGCAGTCAATGTGCAATAACGGACACCTTGACGGTGCCCGGTCACATCAGGTGTTGCCGTTGGGGATGATTTCGATATCAACTCGACGATTCCGCGCCTTCCCTTCGGGTGTGAGATTCGAGGCCGCAGGTCGGTTCTCACCCAATCCGATGGTGCTGATACGGGCCCCGTTCACACCATTGGCTTGCAGAACATCCGCCACGGACCTAGCCCGACGCTCAGATAGGGCCTGATTATAAGAGGCTTCGCCATCACTGTCCGTATGGCCAATGACCTGAACGGCCGAGTTGGGATATCTCACCAAATTCTGACCCACCCGGACCAAATCAGAACGCAATGCAGGCCGCACGGTCGAGCTGTCGGTGTCAAAGGTGATGTCGTTGGGGACAGTAACAATCAGGCGGTCGCCCGCGTTGACGATTGTGATGCCGTCATTTGCCAGCTGCTGGCGCAACTCAGCCGCCTGACGGTCCAGTTGATTGCCGATAAGGCCGCCACCTGCTGCACCGATTGCTCCACCAGCCAGCGCACCCAAAAGCGGATCCGAGTCGTTCGCAATGGCCCCGACACCGGCACCAACCAACCCACCCAAAAGCGCACCCTGTTTGGTATTTTGGTTGGGGTCCGAGGGCAAGTTCAGCGTTCCAGGGTCGGTGCAGCCCGCCAAGAACAAGGCCGAGCAAAGCCCAGCAGAAACAACAAGCTTGGAAATCGTCATGATATCACCTTCTGCTCAGAGGCCCGTTTGCCGGGTCCCATTATTTGGCACAGTATATCGCCCTGCCCCCCCGCAGGCTCAAGCAACAATCAGGTGATATCGGCGAATACCCGCCGTTCAATGGGCCTCGGCAGGGGAACCCCATTGGTTCTGCTCCTGCCAGATCTCCCGCAGCGGCTGCCCTTGGCCGCAGAAATGATCGTCAACCATTTCGCAGGCCCAGACGCGATCGGTCCGAAAATGGCGAAAACCGTTGCGCAATTCGCACCACGCAACCAGCATCGTGCACTCGATGTGATAGATCAGGGCAACCGGACGGACAACCCGTTCGGAGCGAACGTCTTGCGAGCTGACATATGTGAGGCGAAGCTTGCGCTCGTCCCGGATGGCTTCGCGGTAATTCACGACCGGGATACAGCCCTTGGCCGGATCATCAACCGGAGCCCCCCAAGGCGCGACCTGCAACCAGTCGGGACTTGCGCGCAGGCCTTCTATTTTCCGGCAAATGCGTTTGGCGGCCTCTTGCAGGGTACTGTCGCCGGTCCGTGCCAGCATTGACAGACCGACCCAAAGCGCCTCGACCTCTTCAGCGTCGAAGTTCAGTGGTGGCAAGTCATAGCCCCGCCGCATCAGATACCCGACGCCGGCTTCGCCCTCGATCGGTGTGCGTTGGGCCTGCAGTGCCGCGATGTCGCGATACACCGTGCGCACCGAGACTTCGAGCTTTTGCGCCAGCATCTCAGCGGTAACCGGAGCGTCGGCGGCACGCAGAATCTGGATGATTTCAAACAGGCGGGACGAACGGCGCATGGCAAACTCCGGTTTCTCTGCTGACACCTTAGCACACCCCCCTGACAACGCGCTGTCAGGAGTGATGCGGGATGCTGGTTCAACAATTCACAGGAGATTACTGATGCCCAGCCTCGACAATCACGTAATGATGACACTGCAACTGGGACGCTGGTCCCAGGACCATACCCTGCGCGCCTTTGAAATCGAACGCGAGATCATGGCCAGCCGACAGCCCTGCGCTCCTAGGAAACGGGTCAGACGATTTTCACTGGGCAATCTCAAACTGCTTTGGACCAATCCCGCCTGAGCCTAGAACCCGGCCTTGGCGCGAAACTTCATCGACGCCCCGCCATCGGGGTTCTTCAGCCGCAATTCCTCGGAATGCAACATCAGGCGCGGGAAGGCCCGCGCCTCACCTTTTGCATAGAACGGATCACCCAAAATCGGATGGCCCAGCGCCAGCATGTGAACCCGCAGCTGGTGCGAGCGCCCGGTTTTCGGGAACAGGCGTATGCGGGTAGTGTTGCCTTCATGTTTGACCACGCGCCAATCCGTCACCGCAGGTTTGCCGGTCTCATGGCAGACCATTTGGAGCGGCCGGTTGGGCCAGTCTACAATCAACGGCAGATCAACAGTTCCGGACTTTGACTCTACCATGCCCCAGACGCGGGCAATATAAGTCTTGCGAGTTTGACGCTGTTCGAACTGCATGCTCAGATTGCGCTGCGCATGAGGGGTTTGGGCAAAAACCATCACGCCCGAAGTGTCGCGGTCCAACCTGTGCACAAGCAGGGCTTGCGGGAACGCCGCCTGCACACGGGTCAACAGACAATCGGCCAGATGCTCTCCGCGACCCGGTACGGACAAAAGCCCCGAGGGCTTGTTCACCACAATCAGATGCGCATCTTCGTGCAGCACATCCAGCGGTGTTTTCGGGGGATCGTAGGTCTCGCTCATGCGGGTCTGCCTATCGCAAGCGACAACCTCCCGCAACGTCGTGCTTGCCTGAACTGAATAGTTCAGCAAATCATGCGACAACTCGGAGGAGAAACCATGCACCCGACAATCGAACAACTAAAAGATGTCATCACAAAAGGCGATGAAAGTCTGATTCACGAGTTTCTGGCCGAAGACGTGCGTTTTCTGCCGCCGACCTACTACAGCACCTGGGCCGGGCGCGAACCCGTGGCGGCTCTGCTGGGGCATGTTGGGCAGGTATTCTCGGACTTCAGCTATCGTCGGATCATGGGTGAAGGCAAAGACTGGGCGCTGGAATTTCAGTGCAAGGTTGGTGATCTGGATGCGGTTGGTGTGGACTTGATCCGGCTGAATGATGAAGGCTTGATCGAAAAGTTCGAAGTGGTCATGCGCCCACTTAAAACCATTGCAGCCCTGCGCACCGAGATGATGGCACGCGTGGCAAAAGACCCTCGCTTTATCAATTTCAAGGACGCTTTGGGTTGACCAAGCCTGCCCGGATCGGAGCTGATCAGTTTCTGAGATTACCGCTGTTGCCACTATTGGCGGCACAGGGGATTTCAGTTCGACGAAAGGCGCGGTTCCTGCCCGAACCGACCGGGCCGCGCGAAGGCCGTGAAGGGCGCGGCCCGCGTTTGCGGTTGCTAATCGCAGGCGACAGCTCGGCAGCAGGTGTTGGCGCTGGCACCCAGGCGCAGGCTTTGTCCGGGCAGTTGGTCGCACAACTAGCAAAAAGCCACAGTGTCGAATGGCGGCTCGAGGCTACGACAGGGCATACAACGCTGGATACACTGAAACGCCTTGAGGGTCTGACAGATCAATTTGATGCCGTCATTACGGCGCTTGGCGTCAATGACGTCACCCGTGGCGTCACTAAAAAGCGGTTTGTCGAACACCAATCCCGTCTGATGCACCTGATCACCGACCAGCTTGGAGCCCGGCGTGTCATTGTAACGGCCGTTCCCCAGATGGGTCGGTTTCCCGCCTTGCCGCAACCGCTTGCCTGGGTGCTGGGGCGTCAGGCAGCCCGCCTGGACCAAGGCCTGCAACAGATTGCGACCGGCTTCCCGCAAATCCGCCATCTGTCCATTGATTTACCCGATGACCCGGCGTTGGCCGCACCGGACGGCTATCATCCCAGCCCCAAAGCCTATGCGATCTGGGCGCAAAAGGCCGCCGAATTGTTGCGTCAGGCCTGAGCCCGTATCTGCCGGATCATCGGGATCGAGTAGACCACAAGTGCGGCCCAGATCAGCGGAAACGCAATCATGCGGCCGCGGTCAATCTGCTCTCCAAAAACCGCGATGGCAGTCACAAAAATCATGGTCGGCGCGATATATTGCAGGATGCCCATCGTCGACAGGCGCACCAGCTTGGCGCCATTGGCATAGATCAACAGCGGCACGGCGGTCACTACCCCGGCCCCGGCCAGCAGCATGGTGTCGGTTGCGACCAGCCCGAAATGCCCCGTCCCGTTGACCCCCAGCCAAGTCACATAAACCAATGCGGGGATCAGCAGGATCAGCACTTCCAGCAAGAACCCCTGATTTGGCCCGATGGGGAGTGAGCGTTTGAAGAAGGCGTAGAACCCCCAGCTGAACATAAGCCCCAGCGCCGCCCAAGGCAGGCTTCCGGCCTCTACAACAAGAACCAACACCCCGGCTGCGGCCAACCCAACAGCAATCAGCTGCGTCCGGTTCAAAGGTTCGCGCAGCAGCACCGCGCCCAGCGCGATACTGAACAGCGGATTTATGTAATAGCCCAGCGCTGCGTCCAGCGCATGCCCACTGGCTATGGCCCAGACATAGATCGCCCAGTTCACCGATATCAAAGCAGCTGTCAGGCAGGCCATACCCAGCATCTTGGGATCGCGCAGAGCTGACTTCAAATCCCGCGTCCGGCCCAGTGCGATCAGCAATAGCCCGGCCAAAGGCACCGACCAGATGATACGATGCGCCACAACCTCAACCGGCGCGATATGGGCCATCGCCTTCATGTATAACGGCAAAAAACCCCACAAAACATAGGCCGTTACCGCCAGAACAAGTCCTTTTGGCGTATCGGCATTTTGTGTGGGTGTTGCGTCAGCCATTGCGGATCTCCGGGAATACCGGTCGTCTTTACGGCAACCCGGACATACTTGGGAACCGCGAAAACTGTGAAGCAACCCATCAGGATATTTGATATGTGAGACCAGAACAAAGCCGGAGCGCCGCAGCGCTCCGACAATTTGATTACACTTTGACGCGTTCGGATTTCGGATCGTACATCGGTTTCAACGATGCCTCGGCCATTACCTTCACGCCGCACACGTCGATTTCATAGGTTGACCCCAGAACATCCGCCGCCTTCTCACCCTCGCAGGGCACATAGCCCATACCGATAGCGCCACCCAAAGTATGACCATAATTGCCCGAGCTGAGATAACCGACATATTCCCCGTCCCGCACGATCGGTTCATTATGGAACAACAGCGGTTCCGGGTCGGTCAGGCGGAACTGAACCAGACGGTTTTTGGGCCCGCTTTCCTTGCGGGCAATCACTGCTTCGCGCCCGATAAAGTCACAGCCTTTGTCGACCTTGATCGCAAAACCAAGCCCGGCATCCACGACGTTGTCCTCGCACGTGATGTCATGACCAAAATGGCGAAAGCCCTTTTCGATCCGGCAACTGTCCATCATGTGCATGCCACAGAGTTTCAGGTCCATGTCCTGACCGGCCTCATGCAGCGTTTCGAACACATGGCCCGCCATATCGGCGGACATGTAGATCTCCCATCCCAGCTCGCCCACATAGGTCACCCGATGAGCGCGGGCCAGGCCCATGCCGATCTCGATCTCTTGTGCGGTGCCAAAGGGGTTGGTCGCGTTCGAGAAATCCGCCGGCGAGACCTTTTCCAGCAAAGCGCGCGCATTGGGGCCCATCACGGCCAAAACGCCTTCGCCAGCGGTGACATCGGTTATGACCACGTTGAAGCTACCCACATGGCGCATCATCCAGGTCTGATCCGCCAGCCGCGTCGCCGCCGGGGTCACGACCAGATAGGCGGTCTCGGTCAGACGGGTCACCGTCACATCCGCCTCGATCCCGCCGGTGCGGTTTAGGAACTGGGTATAGACGATCTTGCCGTTCGGCACCGAATAATCGCCGCCCCCGATATAGTTCATGAACGCCTCGGCATCCGGCCCTTCAACGCGAATCTTGCCAAAAGAAGACATGTCGTACATGCCCACATTCTCGCGCACCGCGCGGTGTTCAGCAGCTGAGTTCTCGAACCAATTCTGACGTTTCCAACTGTACTGGTATTCGCGCTCCTGCCCCGGATTTGCGTACCAGTTTGCACGCTCCCAGCCCGCCAGTTCACCAAAGACCGCGCCCTGCTCTTTCAGATGGTGATGGAACGGGGTGCGCCGAACACCGCGCGCAGTGGCTTTCTGGCGATAGGGGTAGTGGTCGGCATAAAGCAGGCCCAGCGTCTCTTTCGAACGCTCAAACAGATATTGTTTATTGCCCTGAAACGGCTGCATCCGGCTGATATCCACATCGCCCAGATCAAACGGTTTCTCGCCGCTATCCATCCATTCCGCCAGCGCCATGCCCGCACCGCCCGCAGATTGAATGCCGATCGAGTTGAAGCCCGCCGCGACCCAGACATTGTCCATCTCGGGCGCGAGACCGAGGTGATAGGCATCGTCGGGGGTAAAGCTCTCTGGTCCATTGAAGAATGTATGAATCCCAGCTTCGGCCAGCATCGGCATCCGGTTACAAGCCGCTTCTAGAATGGGCTCAAAATGATCAAAATCTTCGGGCAGCTGATCGAATTCGAAACTGTCTGGGATGCCCTTCATCGCCCAAGGTTTGGCATTAGGCTCAAACGCGCCCAGCAGGATTTTACCGGCATCTTCCTTGTAATAGGCGCATTCATCCGGCACTCGCAGAACCGGCAGTTGCGAAAGTCCGTCAATGCCTTCGGTGACGATGTAGAAATGTTCGCAGGCGTGCAGCGGGACGTTCACACCGGCCATCCGGCCGACCTCATGCCCCCACATGCCGGCACAGTTCACCACCATGTCGCATTCAATATGACCCGAAGCGCTGCCGTCATCGGCAACCCAGTCCACACCGGTCACAGTGCGACCCTGTTTGGTGATGTCGGTGACCTTCACCCGTTCCTTGGTAATGGCACCGCGTTGCCGTGCGCCCTTGGCCAGGGCCAGCGCGATATTGGCCGGGTCACCCTGCCCGTCCAGCGGAAGATAGACCGCGCCCTTGACGTCTTCGACATTCAGATGCGGATACATTTCCTTGACGCGCTCATTGGAAATCTCTTCGACCTCAACGCCAAAGGCACGTGCCATGGCAGCCAGGCGATAGATCTCTTCACGGCGTTCCTCAGTCAGCGCCACGGTGATCGATCCACAGCGCCTAAGCCCGGTGGACACACCGGTTTCCTCTTCCAGCGCGCCGTAAAGCTCCTGCGTGTATTTCGCCAGTTTGGTCATGTTGGACGAGGCCCGCAGCTGAGCGATCAGACCCGCCGCATGCCATGTGGTGCCGCTGGTCAACTGCTTGCGTTCAAGCAGCACAACATCGCTCCAACCTTTCTTGGTCAGATGATAGGCAACCGAGCATCCGATGACGCCGCCGCCGATGATGACAACTCGGGCTTTGTTTGGAAGATCAACCATCCTGAGGTCTCCGCTGAATCAGGTTTTGGGCACGTTGCCATGGAAGATCGGCAATAAATGCACCAAAAGCGTCATGTTATAGGCGATTTTCACCTATGTGACGCAGCCCGTCTTTCGCGCCTCAGAACAAAGGGCGTGACCCCGAAAAAGCTTTTGTAAACCGAGGAGAAACCGTTCGGAAAGCCGCAGGCCAGACCGATTTCCCGAACGCTCATCGTGGTGTTCAGCAGCAGGTTGTTAGCCTTCGCCAGCCGCATCTCGCGATAGAAACCGTTTGGACTGGTGCCAAAGAAAGCTTTGAATTTTCGCTCAAGCGATCGGTTCGAAAGATTTAATGCCTCGACAATCTGCTGGATGGGTAAGGGGTCTTCGATATTGGCCTGCATCAGCTTGATACATTGATCCAGCTTGGCGTCCCCAGTAGCTGTCAGTTGCGCCCCCGAGAAAGGCTGCATCGATGAAAAGTCGCGGATATTTTCGTGCAGCATGATATTGGCCACCGTCATCTTGGCAGGCCCCGAGATGTGGCGTCCGATCACGGACAAAGCAACATCGGTTGTCGCCTCCATCCCTGCGCAGGTCACGACCTGGCCCTGTTCTGTGGCTATCGACAGCTTCGCCTCGAACCGGGCCCCGCGTTCACTCAGGAAAGAGGCGTTTTCCCAATGGGTCGCCATGTCTGCGGTGCCAAATTCGTCAATATAGCGGCTGGCAGCTTCGGCCAGCAAAAAGACCTGAGCGCCTCGGAACGTATAGTCCGATACAACCCGTCCGATAGACAGATCGGGGTGGTCAGGGTCGGAATTTCCGATCACAAACAGATAATCCGCCTTGGGATGGGTTGATACGGGTTCAGTTTGGACCGTCGCATCGCTGCTGCTGGCAATGGGCCCACCTTTCAGAGACCGATAGGTAAAGCTGAAGGGCGGGTTGGGGCAGACGCGGTTGGCCAGCCTCAGAACCTCAATCAATGCGGCAAGCTCCAACAGCACATAGCCCGGCGCGACCAGAACATCGAAATGTATCTGCGCCTTGTCGGTCAAGCTATCTGGTCGTTGCCGCATCTTTACCCCCTTCAGACGATGCTGTGGCCAGCAGCGCACAGCCGATCTGCCAGTCGCTGAATGTGATCGGGACCGACTTCGCAGCATCCGCCGATGATAGTTGCACCCTGCGCCACCCACCCCATCGCCTGATCAGCATATTCATCCGGCCCAAGGTCGTGGCGCTGTTGCAGCGCATCGACGGTTGGGGCGTCTTGTAGAAATTCCTGGGTAATCCCGGTGAAGCCATTGGCATATGCCCCAAACGGACGCCCGAAGGTGGCGATAATATTCAGCGCAGCGGGCACCGCCTCGGGGCGCGAGCAGTTGATCAGCACGGCCTCAGGCGTAAAGCGATCAACCAAAGATGCTATTCCCGACAATGGCTCACCCGACCGAAGCCGCGTCCCATCATCATCCATCACGGACAGCGCCAGCCAGACCGGCTTGTCTGCCTGTTCCGTTCCACGCAACGCGCCTTCGGCCTCTTGCACCGACGACACGGTTTCGATCAGGAACAGGTCAACGCGATCTGCCATCATCGCCACCAGTTCGGTGAATTTCTCTGCCGCCTCTTCGACCTCTGGATTCAGGTCCGGCCGGTAAGAGGCGAGAAGCGGACCCAAAGCCCCAGCGATGCGCCTACCCGCCGGGCGCGCACGCTCGGCCTGCGACAGGGCCGCCTCGATCAGATCTGGCAGCTGATCACCCAAGCCGACACGGTCCAGACGCGACCGGTGAACAGCATAGGTATTTGTCGTGGCCACAGTCGCACCGCGTGAGAAATAATCCGCATGCACATCCCCGACCAACTCGGGATGGTCCATCATCACCCGGGTCGACCACAAAGGCGTCGGCGCATCACCGCTGCGTTTGACCAGTTCCTGTCCGATAGACCCATCCAGAAGGGTTATATCTGCCATCAATGAACCTCCTCAGGGAACCAGAACCAGTTTTCCCGGAAACGTTTTTGACTGAAAGTCCTCTTGCGCCGTCGCAATGTCTTTCAGCGGATAGGTTTTTGAAATCAGGGGCTTGATCCGCCCCGCATTCATCAGTTCGACCAGGCGACCGAAGACTTCGAACGGCTGATGGGTGCTGCCGTGAATGGTAATGTCGCGCAGATAGATATCCCGCAGATCGGCTTGAACAATCGGGCCAGCAATCGCACCCGCAACGGCATAGTGACCGCCCGGTTTCAGCGCCAGGATCAGGTCAGCCCATGCAGGTCCGCCCACCACGTCAATGACCACGTCGAACATGTCGGTGGGCAGCGACGCATCCCGGTTGAACGTGGCGGTCGCGCCCTGGCTTTTCACCGCTTCGGCCTTGGCCGCACCGGTCACGCCCCAAACCGAGGCACCGCGCAGCGCCGCCAGTTGCACGGCGGCAAGGCCCACACCGCCCGACGCCCCGGTGATCAGCACCTTTTGCCCGGCAGTCACAGCGGATCGGGTCAGCAAAGCCTCGGCAGTTCCGAAGGCGCAGGGGATAGCGGCAATTTCAATATCGGACAGGGGTGAGGCGCTGACATCGTAAAGGTCATCGGCCTGCACCAGACAATATTGCGCAAAGGCGCCGTCAATCTCGGACCCAAGCACGATGAAGCCTGTCGGGTTGCCCGGTCGCGGACGTGGCAGGTTGATCGGACAGGTCACGCGCTGGCCTGAAGTGAACCCAGTCTCGGGCCCTGCGATTTCGACGATGCCGCAAAGGTCGCCGCCCTGAATGCGCGGGAAGTTCAACGCGCCGCCCCAGCCTCCGGCTTCGACCTCTTGATCCACGGCATCTGTGGCGCCGGTCACGTCCGAGGAATACCAGCCGATACGGGTGTTGATATCGGTGTTGTTCACCCCGGCTGCGGCCACACGGACCAGAACCTGCCCCGGCGCAGGGGTTGGGACGGGTATATCGTCACGCCATTCCAGCGCCTCGGGCCCGCCGTGACAGGTCAGGAATACACCGGACATCGTTTTAGGCAGTGTCATGATCAGACCTCGTCATCGGGATGAGGCGGCACAGAGCCCATCGGGACAATGTCATACCGCGCGTTCAATTCGGCCATTTTCACCTCATCGGCGAAGTCCGCCTCGGTCATCTTGGCCAGCTCAGCAAGGAAGCCGTCAAAACCGGCAGGCTGGAAAATCATCAGCATCTTGGCAGGTGCTTTACCAGCAACGCGGCAGGCATGCGGCATACCGGGCGGCACATGCATCGTGCTGCCCGGCCCACAGCGATGCCAGTCGCCATCAACGTAGAAGTCCACTTCGCCTTCCAGAAAATAGAAGCTTTCGGCATGGGTTTCATGGCGATGAAGGCCAAGCGCAAAGCTGGCCTTCAGATTGTCTTCCATGAGCGTATAGGCGCCATCAGTATCCCGGGTCGAAACCTTCACAAATGTGTGGTCATTTTCCCAGTCATAATTGAGGCCCTCTCCGGGCCCCAGTTTTGAATAACGCGTGCTCATGCAGGTCTCCTTCGGGCGATCAGGCGCGCAGCCGCTCGTTTTCTGGATCCCAGAGCGGTTTATCGTCCTGTACCACGGCGCGCCGCTTTTCACCGAAGATTTCGATTTCAAGCTCGGTACCTGCCACCGCCAATTCGGGACGGATCATGCCCAGCGCAATGGATTGGCCAACGCGATACCCCCAAGCGCCCGAGGTGGTTTCGCCAACGATCTCGCCGTTGTGCCAGATACAGGACATGTAGGGTGCATCCGCGTCACCTGCCTCGACCAACATAGTGGCAAACGCCTTTTTCACGCCCTGCTGCTTTTCGTTCAGGATCGCGGCCTTGCCGGGGAAGTCCTGCGGTTTGTCAAGTTTGACGAACCGTTCCAACCCGCCTTCCAACAGAGAGTAATCAGTGGACAGATCGCCTTTCCAAGCCCGATAACCCTTTTCGATGCGCAGAGAGTTCAGGGCGTACATCCCGAACGGTTTGGCACCAGCGTCAAGGATCGCGCCATAGATCGCGGGCATATGGTCGTTCAGCGCGTGAACCTCCCAGCCAAGTTCTCCTGCAAACGAGACGCGGATCAGGAATGCGGGCTGACCTGCAACCGTGGCCGATTGATGGGTCAGCCAGCCACTGGACAGGTCCGCATCGCTCAGCCCCGCCAGAATGTCGCGCGATTTTGGACCTGTCACGATCAGCGTGTCACGAGTGGTGGTGACATCCTCGACGGTGACGCCAGTGGGCATTGCCTCGGTCAGGATATCGCGGTCATGCCATTGCGCTGTAGCGGCCGTGATCATGACGAACTCGTCATCGCCGAGGCGGATACAGGACATTTCGGTCAGGATCCGGCCGCGACCATCTGAGATATAGACCAGGTTGATGCGACCCACCTTGGGCAAACCGCCGGTAACCAGCGACCGCAGCGCCTCGGCGGCACCCTCACCTTTTACGATGAAACGCGAAAATCCGGGCAAGTCCAATACGCCGCAATGATCACGGACAGCCTCACACTCTTCCTTGATCCGCTTCTCCCATGGCCCCGAACGGCCCCAGGTATGAGTCGCTTCTTCAGAGGTATCGTCGCCCGGTTGCGCAAACCAGTTGGCGCGTTCCCAGCCGTTATAGGGCCCCATCACGCCGCCCAATTCCTTGACCTTGGTGTGGACAGGCGACAGCTTTTTGTCGCGCGCGGCGGGCCATTCATGGTGCGGGAAATGCATGGCGTATTCGTTGCCATAGACCTCAAGCCCCTTCTGGTTGCAGTAATCCTGATCGGTGTAATCGGTGTAACGGCGCGGATCGACGGCCCACATATCCCACTCAGTTGCGCCATCGACGATCCATTCGGCCAGCACCTTGCCGGCACCACCGCCCTGCGCGATGCCGAAGGTAAAGGTATGCGCCTCAAACGCGTTGGTCACGCCCGGCATCGGGCCAACCAGCGGCAGCCCGTCCGGCGCGTAGGGGATGGGTCCGTTGATCACCCGGCCCACGCCCGAGGTCCCCATCAGCGGCACCCGCTCCATCGCGTCGGTGACGATGTCTTCGATCCGGTCCAGATCATCATTCCATAGCTGGAAACTGAAATCCTCGGGCATCGGATCATCCTCGGTCATCCAGTGGCCCTTGCAGTTGGGCTCATAGGGGCCGAGGTTGAATCCGTTCTTCTCCTGCCGAAGGTAATAGGAGATATCCACGTCGCGCAGAAGCGGCAGCTTTTTACCGCCATTGGCCTTGGACCATTCCTCGATCTCGGGCACTTCGTCGGTCAGCAGGTACTGGTGGCTCATCACCATGGCCGGAACGGTGCGACCGCCGAAGGGCTTGAACCATTCACCCACACGCTGGGCGTAATACCCGGCGGCATTGACCACGTGGTCCGCTTCGATATCGCCCTTGTCAGTATGCACGATCCAGGTCTTGTCTTCCTTCTGGGTCACACCCGTGGCCGGGCAGAAACGCAGGATCTTCGCCCCCATGTCGCGCGCACCCTTGGCCAGTGCCTGGGTCAACTGCGCCGGGTCGATGTCGCCATCGGTCGGGTCGAACAGAACACCCTCAAGGTCATGAGTTTCCAGGAACGGGTAATGCTCTTTGGCCTGTTCGGGTGTCCACATCTCCATCTCGATGCCCTGATAACGGCCCATCGCCATTGCCCGCTCGAACTCCTGCACCCGCTCTTTCGAATGGGCCAACCGGATTGAGCCGGACTGGTGATAGTTCATCGGATAGTCGACCTCTTCACCCAGCCGCGCATAAAGCTCGGTCGAATAGCGCTGCATGTTCATGATCGCCCAAGAGGTCGAAAAGGTCGGCACGTTGCCAGCTGCATGCCAGGTCGACCCGGCGGTCAGCTCGTTTTTCTCCAGCAGAACACAATCGGTCCAGCCCTTTTTGGCCAGATGATACAGGGACGATGTCCCCACCACTCCACCACCGATAATAACCACGCGGGCTTTTGTCGGAAAATCACTCATGTCTTTCAGTCCCTGTTACTGTGCCTCTTGAGGCAGATCGTCCGTGATGTCGTAGTAATCGCCTTTGTCAGCCACAAATATATGGCGGGCGAGGGTCAGTCCGGTGGGTGCATCCAGCGCCCCCATAGCAATGGCAATCCGATCTTCGTCCTTATGCTGCCAGAACAGGTAAGAGCCGCAGGCGTTGCAAAATCCCCGTCGGGCGATGTCGGAAGCACGAAACCAGCTCAGCGTATCGCTGGCGGTGAAGGTGATGTCGTCTTGATGGGCCGAGGTCGAGGCCCAGACATGACCCGACTGTTTGCGGCATTGACCGCAATGGCAGGCCGAGGCGGCAGGAAGATCGCCTTCGATCTTGAACGCAACCGAGCCGCACAGACAGGAACCTGTATGCATTTCGCTTATCCCCTTGCTGCTGGCGCGCTGGTGGTGCCCAGCAACACGCCATAAATGATGAAACAGGTGGCCATGACCCGGCGCACCCAGATGTTGAACACGGCCCCCAGCGCGGCCCGCCCCATAAGCGCACCTAGAAGAGTGAACCCGATGTAGCTGAGCGTTGTGATGATCAGCGCCGTTGGCATGATGACCAACATTTGCTCCCAGATCGGCACATCCGGCTGTACGAATTGCGAGAATGCAGCAAGATAACCCGCGACGCTTTTGGGGTTGATTGTCGCGACGGCCAGCGCGTGCAGATAGACATGCCGTGCAGGGCGTTCGGAAATAGGGGCGGGATTTGCTGCAGCCTTCCAGCCTCGGACACCCAGCCAGATCAGAAACCCTGCGCCCACCAGCTTGGCGATGAAGAATCCGGTGGGTGAGGCCGCGATCAAGGCCGTCACCCCAAGCGCCGACAAAACCAAAAAGGCGCTGGCTTGGGTCAGGATCGCCAAGACACCCAGCATCGCTTTTGCGAAGGGCAGGCTCATCCCGTTCGAGATACAGTTCACCGCGTTAGGCCCCGGTGTGGTTACAAACACCACCCAGAACAGCGCGAATATGGTCCAGGCCTCGAAACTCATCAGTACACCGGAGGTGCGATGACCCAGATGACCACAGCAGGCTCATCATGAGGGTTCGCCCAAATATAGGGTTCGTTCTTGATCCGAAAACTGTCACCGGGCCCAACCGAAAAGCTTTGCGCGCCGATGGTCAGATTCAACTGACCGGAAATCACATAGCCAACCTCTTGCGTGGGGCGGTCCGCCGGGTTCTGCATCTTGGAATGCGGCTTAAAGGTGGAATGCACCATCTCAAAATCGTCAGTCAGATCGGGTGACAGCAGTTCCTCGATCAGACCTTCTTCGCCCGACCCCATCGGGCGGCGCGACCCGGCGCGCACGACATAGCCTTGTTCATTGGCGGGGGCGGCAGAATGGGCGAACAGCATGGACATCGGCACACCCAGACATTCCGCGATCTGACGCAGGTCTGAAATTGACGGTTCGGACTTGTCGCGTTCAACCTGGCTGAGCCATCCGACCGACCGGTTCAACCGCTCTGCGATCTCGGTCAGCGTCAACCCACGCGCCTTACGCAATGCGCGAATGTCGGCTCCGAGCGTTGCACTGTGGGGGGCTTGGCTGTTCACCGAACTCTCCGATATCTGGTGAAATTTTCCTCGTGTTTTTCACGATGCCGCGAATCGGTGAAAATTCCAAGCATTTTTTCACTTGGGAAAATCGACGCATTTAGCTATCCGTCAGCTATGTGGATTGCGGTTATATACCTGTGGGTCATCAACGGCCTGACTTTGCTGGCCTTTGGTTGGGACAAGCTGCGCGCCAGACGCAGAAAAAGCCGGGTTCCGGAACGCAGGCTATTGTGGCTGGCGGCACTGGGCGGCAGTCCCGGTGCGCTGGTCGGGCGTTGGATTTTCAATCACAAGTCCCGAAAAGGCCGGTTTTCCCTGTCGCTGTTTGCGATCTTTGCGACTCAGGTCGGGCTGGCATATTTCCTAATCACAGACATTCTGTAGTTGGCTTGATCCGCAAGCCACGTAAGATCCCGATGGGATCTAGGAAATGTCGCAGACATACATATCGGTATCGTCGGTGGAGTGAGCTGAGGATCGCGTGAACCCCGATTTCTGTAGCACACGGGCAGAGGCGGGATTGCTGTGCTCGACCCCGGCCAAAAACCGAATGGCGCGGCTCGTGCCGCAGGCCGCGATAAAGCCGGACACAAGTTCGGTTGCATAGCCACAGCCCCAGGCTCGTTCGGCAAACAGATATCCAAGGTGAATGGCTGGTGCGGCCTGATCTTCGGGTTCTGAGGCCAGTATCAGCAGTCCGATCAGCTGATTATTTTGCCTTAGCCGAACAAGAAGAACATCGCTTTCGGTCTTGCGTGCCGCGATCCAGTCGGTCATCCCGCTGGGCGTTTCTTCGACCTGCATCGAAGGCGGCAGGGGCTCAAGAACCGCTGGTGTCAGGACGGTTGCCAACTCGGCCGTCAACGCTGAAAGGCGACCAGCTTCAGAGACTTCCACTTGCCAGTGGCACACGCCAAGCCGCTCTGTGGTGAATTGGTCCGGGATCATGCCTTGGCCAGTCGCAATTAGTGTCCATTCCAGTCTAACAGACGGGCCGATTTTGCGTCAGGCCCCTCTTAACTCGCCCGAGAACGCCTTTGACAATATGGCAGACAGCTTTTCTGCGTCCTCATCCGTGAACGCATCCGGCTGGTCACTGTCGATGTCAAAAACCGCGATGACCTCGCCCGAGGCATTGCGCACCGGAAGCACCAGTTCGGACTGCGTAGACAAGGCGCAGGCGATGTGACCTGGAAACGCATGCACATCCGCCACCAACTGTACCTTTCCGGTCCGCGCCGCGGCACCACAGACACCGCGCCCGAAGGGAATAACCAGACACCCGTGACCACCCTGATAGGGGCCGATTTTCAAAATGCCCGGATCTGTTACGCGATAGAACCCCGTCCAGTCAAACCGATCATCGGCGTGATGAACTTCACAGGCGATTGTCGCCATCAGAGCAACTTGATCTGTCTCGCCTGCGGTTAGGGCGACGATTGTCTTGGTCAGCGTATCGTAGTCAACGGTCATGGGGGGCGGGTCCGGTCAGTGATCTTGTAAACAGGTTCTACAGCACCGGACCTATGGTGGAATCGGCCCCGCGTCAAACACGCTCAATCGCGATTGCAGTGCCCTCTCCACCACCGATGCAGATCGCCGCCACGCCGCGTTTCAGATCCCGCTTTTCCAACGCGTTCAGCAGGGTGACCATGATACGCGCTCCCGAAGCGCCAATAGGATGACCCAGGGCGCATGCACCACCATTCACATTTACCTTGTCACGGGTCAGACCCATCTCATGCATGAATGCCATCGGCACCACGGCAAAGGCTTCGTTTACCTCCCACAGATCCACATCATCATTGGACCAGCCGATTTTGGCCAAAAGCTTTTGCGCAGCGGGAACTGGCGCAGTCGTGAACAATCCCGGAGCCTGCGCATGGCTGGAATGACCCAGAATGCGCGCCCGAACCGAGAGGCCTTGCGCTTCGGCGGCTTCAGCTGACGCCAGAACCAGAGCTGCCGCCCCATCAGAGATCGACGACGCGTTGGCCGCCGTCACCGTTCCACCCTTGCGAAAAGCCGGTTTCAGCGAAGGTATCTTTTCCGGGCGGGCGGTTTTCGGCTGCTCGTCCGCGGACTGCGTGACCTCGCCTTTCCTTGTACGGACGGTTACCGGAGTGATTTCACCGTCGAACGCGCCGCTGTCCTGCGCGGCCAGCGCGTTGGATAGGGACTGCAGGGCGTATTCGTCCTGCGCTTCGCGGGTGAACTGGAACGCCTCGGCACAGTCTTCGGCGAAAGTGCCCATCAGACGACCTTTGTCGTAGGCGTCCTCTAGCCCGTCCAGAAACATGTGGTCGACGACCTGAGCGTGCCCCAAGCGCGCACCCTCACGCATTTTGGGCAACAGGTAGGGCGCGTTCGTCATACTCTCCATCCCGCCCGCGATCATTGTGTTGGCATGGCCCAATGCGATCTGATCGAAGGCCATCATCGCAGCCTTCATCCCTGATCCGCACATCTTGTTGAGCGTCGTGGCCGGGACCTCTTGGCCCAAACCGGCTGCAAACCCAGCCTGACGTGCAGGGGCCTGACCCTGACCGGCTGGCAGAACGCAGCCCATCAGCACTTCGTCAACCGTTTCAGCACCGGCACCCTGCAGCGCGGCCCGGATCGCGGCTCCACCCAGATCGGCGGCAGAAACACCATCGAACATTCCTTGAAATCCACCCATCGGGGTACGTGCTGCTCCGGCGATTACAACTTGCTTCATCTGGGCGCTCCTAAATTCTTGTCATTCAATGGATACCGAATGGTAAGAATTCCCGTCTAGCGTATTTCTACGAGCGATTTCAGTTAAAGGACCGTCACGTATGGGCCTGTCCAGTACTACGACCAACAATATTCAAATAATTACTGTACAATCCAACCGGATTGATGCCGCAATGGCCATTCAGTTCAAAGAAAACATGCGCACGGAAACCGAAGGTGGGGCTGTGCGTGTGGTTCTGGATCTCAGCGGTGTCGAATTCATCGACTCCAGTGGTTTGGGTGCCATTGTCGCCGCCATGAAACAACTCGGGGCTGAACGGCGCCTGGATCTGGCAGGTCTTCAGCCCTTTGTGGAAAAGGTGTTCCGTCTTACGCGCATGGACACGGTGTTCAAGCTTTACCCAACGATGGATGACGCACTGTCCGGTGCGCCGGATTGAACACAAGGAGAAACTGAACAGGCGTAAGGCTAATGTGTAACGGCATCAGTTTCGATTTGAGCTTCGCTGCGACCGAGGTCGAGGCAAGCTCTGGCATTGCCAAGTTGAGCCAGGCACTGTCGTCTAAAGGGCTGCCTGCACACAAAGCGGCTGATGTCAGAATTGCCCTGGCCGAAGCCATTAACAATGTCGTTGAACACGCCTATGCCGGAACCACGCCCGCCAGCGTCAAGGTACACTGCCGCCTGCATCAGAGCTGGTTGGAAATCCTCATCTCGGATACCGGCAATCCCCTTCCCGGCTTTCGCGTACCAGAAGGTGCACCTGCACCTCTGGGGGAAAGACGTGAAGACCTGCCCGAGGGGGGATTTGGATGGTTTCTGATCCACCAACTGACCAGTGAAATCCGCTATGACCGTAGCGAAGGCTGCAACCGGTTGTCACTGCGATTCAGTTTTCTCGACGCGGATTAGGGCCATAAAACGTCACAATAAGGCCCTTTTCGAACCATTGTAGCGCCGCAAACAAAGATCAAAGTCTTAACTGTAGCTCAGATAGCTTCCCTCGGCATCGTATGTCACAGCCCCCACCCAGTGAACGATGCCGAGGAACTTCCCCTTTGATTTGACTGGACAATACCCGGACGCGCGATACCTTCTGCGCGATCACACGGGAAGGCAGCGCAATGCGGGATTTTCAGGCACCAGGCAGATCCGAAGTTTTTTCGACCGAAGGGATGTGCGCCACATCTCACCCGCTGGCAGCCCAAGCGGCCCTTGGCATTCTACAGCAAGGTGGCAACGCGATGGACGCAGCCATCGCCGGGGCAGTGCTTTTGGGATTTTGCGAACCACAAATGACCGGCCTGGGCGGAGATTGCTTTGTTCTGTACAACCGCGCCGGAGAAGATGAGGTTCGGGCCCTCAACGGCTCTGGCCGGGCACCGGCAGCAGCCAACGCTGGCAGCTTGCGCGATAAGGGACTGACTGCAGTTCCGCTCAATACACCGGATGCGGTCACCATTCCCGGCGCGGTCGAGGCGTTCTGCCAGCTGGCCGAAACCGAGGGCAAACTAGGGCTGGGCGCCATCCTGCAACCCGCCATCCGCTATGCAGACCAGGGCGTGCCGGTCGCCCCACGTGTGGCTTTTGATTGGGGCCCGGGTGCTAACACGTTGCAAGGGGCAGCCAGGAACCACTATCTGCTGAAAGGAGACGTTCCAAAGACCGGAGACATGTTCCGGTCCGCCGGGCAGGCAGAAGTGCTGCGCAGAATCGCCAAATACGGACGAAAGGCGTTTTACGCGGGCGAGGTCGCCGAAGATATTATCTCGACCCTGACGGCCATGGGCGGGGTACACACAGCAGAAGATCTGGACGCGACCGCTGCCACACCTACAGTTCCGGTCGCAGGGCACTATCGTGGCTTGGACCTGCTGGAACATCCGCCCAATGGCCAAGGTGCAACCGCCCTTTTGCTGCTGAATATCCTCAAGAACTTTGACCTCGGATCCATGGATCCGCTATCCGCAGAGCGTCTGCATATCGAGGCCGAAGCCTCAAAACTCGCCTACGATGCCCGCAACAGGTTCATCGCCGATCCGGATCATACGACACACGCAGACAGGTTTTGGGACCAGACAACAGCCGATCGACTGGCAGAGCTTATCAATCCAAACCATGCCATGCCCGCTGCTGCCCCACTGACCGAAGCCATTCACAAGGACACGGTTTATATCACGGTGGTCGACAGGGACAGGATGGCGGTATCGCTGATCTATTCGATCTTTCATAGCTTTGGATCGGGTATCGCCTCTGAGAAATTCGGCATTCTGCTGCAAAACCGCGGGTCTGGATTTACGTTGCAATCAGGCCATCCGAACGAGTTTGGCGGCGGCAAACGCCCGATGCACACGATCATTCCCGGCATGTTGAAACAGAAAGGCAAAATCCTGATGCCCTTCGGCGTGATGGGTGGTGCCTTTCAGCCCACAGGACATGCAAAGCTGGTCTCGCTGCTAACTGACGATGAGTTTGCGCTGCAGCAGGCCATAGACGCACCGCGGGCCTTTGCAGACGGACCTGTCTTGAAACTGGAACGCGGAATTTCGCGGAAGGTCGCGCAACAATTATCTGAAATCGGCCACAAAGTTCTGATTTCGGAAACACCTCTTGGCGGGGCTCAAGCGATCCGAATCCAGAAGAGCGGCGTTTTGCAAGGCGCAAGCGATCCGCGAAAAGATGGGTGCGCGCTTGGTTATTGACAGTATGGGCCCGGTTTCACCCGCGCTTCCATTTTTAGTTCAAATGGAAATGCAACGGATATGCGCCGTTTTCAAACGGACCAAACATATCGGGGATATCCGGATGCTCGACCGGTTCTCCGGACTGGTCGGCAATCAGATTTTGTTCAGAAACATAAGCAACATAGAAGGATTGGTCATTTTCCGCCAACAGATGATAAAACGGCTGATCCTTGATCGGCCTGCTGTCTTCGGGAATGGCCTGATACCATTCTTCGGTATTTGAAAACTCTGGGTCCACGTCAAAAATCACCCCTCGGAAGGGATGTTTTTTGTGGCGGACGACTTGGCCCAGCCGGTACTTTGCTTGTGTCTTTAGCATCACGTTTGCCCCCAAAGGTCTTACTACCCGTTTCCTCATAGGAATGCCAATCATTGATCTAAAATAATGGGAAACAGTCTGTGAACCTCTTACTGACAGTACTCGAAATCGTGGCCCCGGTCTTCCTCTTGGCGGGGATCGGGTTTGCCTGGGTCAAACTTGGCTTTGAATACAGGCTGCAATTTGTGACCCGCCTTGCGGTGACGCTCGCCGTGCCCAGCCTGATTTTCGTGGCCCTGATGCAAACCCAGATCCCGCCCGGAGAGCTGACCCGGTTCACTTTGGCCGCCATCATAGGCCATGTCGGGCTGGCGGTCGCATTTGGCGTATTTGTCCGGGCCAGCAAGCTGGAAAGGCGCACCTATCTGGCGCCGCTGATATTCGGCAACACGGGGAATCTGGGCCTGCCTCTGGCCATTTTCGCATTTGGGCAGGCAGGCTTGGGTTTCGCGGTGATATTTCTGGCCGTTACCGCCCTGTTTTCCTTTACTTACGGGATCTACCTGGTGGCGGGAAAAGGCGCTTTCGGCAAGGTAGCACGTGAACCCATGGTTTGGGCTACTCTGCTGGGGGCGCTGTTTCTGTGGCAGGGCTGGCAAACACCTGTCTTCGTGACCAATACGCTGGACCTGCTGGGACAGATGGCGATTCCGATGATGCTGATCACGCTTGGTGTTGCGATTGCGCGGCTGACCACCAGAAAGCTAGGGCAAGCGGTCTGGCTATCGGCGTTGAAACTGGTCGTGTGTTTTGCCCTGGCATGGGCAATCGCAAAAGGGTTTGATCTGGATAAAGTCGCGTTCGGCGTTCTGGTGGTGCAGATGTGTACGCCGGTTGCAGTAACCTCATACCTGCTGGCCGAACGGTTCGAGGCGGATTCTGACGCGGTTGCGGGGCTGGTTATGGTCTCAACCCTGATGTCCGTCGGCGCTTTGCCTATAATTCTAGCTATTGTTCTGTAGCGATTGTGATTTCCTAATCGCTCAATCTGCGCTAGAATGAAGAAAAAAGGCACGAGGCACATGAGCAGAATTCTTATCGTACTCTTCGGGGTGCTGCTTTTGGCATCCTGCGGGGGTGGTTCCAAACAACCGCCCAGCAAGCTGAATGATGCATGCAGCATTGCACGTGAACGGCCGGAATACATCAAGGCGTTCAAAAGCACCGAACGGAAATGGGGCATCCCCGTTCACGTTCAGATGGCGACGATCTATCAGGAAAGCCGCTATAAACACGATGCGCGCACACCGCATCAATATGTTCTGGGTGTGATCCCGATGGGCCGCCAGAGCAGCGCCTATGGCTTCAGCCAGGCGCTGGACGGGACATGGGATGAGTATCAGCGCGAAACCGGCAAACGCCGGGCCAAGCGGGACCGTATCCGCGACGCTTCGGATTTCATCGGCTGGTACATGAACAAAAGCTATGAGCGGAATGGCATCCAGCCAAGCGACACGCGCAATCAGTATCTGGCCTATCATGAAGGCCATACCGGTTATGCCCGCGGCAGCCATTACAGCAAGACGTGGTTGCTGAACGTGGCCAATGATGTGGATGCGCGCGCCCGGATGTACCAGGCGCAACTGTCAGGCTGTCGTTACTGAACAAACAGCGGGTCAGCGATTGCCTGACCCGCTTCTGTTCTTGTTCGAAAACAAGCTACTGCTTAGATTTTTTTCGGTATCAAGCTGTCCCAGCAGAACCGTTGTCTGTCCGCCTGCATTATCGTGGATCACCCATTTTCGCAGCTCAACCGGATCGCCAGTGAACATCAGCTCAATTCGACCGGAGTCAGGGTTTTTCGGGTCCTGTGCTGTCACGACAGTGGCCGTTCCGTCAAAGTCATGCCCAACCACCATATTAGCCTGACCCAGATCGACATTCCGTGCCAGAACCAGAGACAGAGGTGTTCGCTTTAACGGATACTGCTCGGGCGGTTGATTGGATTTCGGATCGAAAATCTGAACGGTGCCAGCGCGTGCCAACACAACGGCGCTGTCTGGCGGGTCATATTCGAACCGCATCTTTCCAGGTCGCGCGATCCACAGCTTTCCTGTGCTCAGTGAGCCATCATCATTGACCTGTGTAAATGTCGTCTCGACAGTTTTCAGACCATTCAGGTAATTCGATATCTGCGACAGCGGCAACTTGTCCGCAGCCCAGGCGGCGGGTGTGGCCAGTGTCAGTGCAAGGGCAAAAGCAATCTGTTTCATAAGACCCAGATAAGCACTCTGCCCTTGTTATTAAATATCCTATTGCTCTGGCACCAGGATTTCGCGTTTTCCGACGTGATTTGCCGATGAAACAATGCCTTCGTCCTCCATCTGCTCAACCAGACGCGCAGCTTTGTTATAGCCAATGGCAAGTTTCCGCTGGATATACGAGGTCGAGCATTTGCGATCCTTGATCACAATCGCCACGGCCTGATCGTAAAGGGCGTCTTCGCCATTGGTGTTGCCCCCGGTGTTCAAACCCAGAACAGCGTCGATATTATCAGCCTTTTCCTCGGTCGGTCCATCGACCACACCGCTCATATAATCCGGCGGGCCGAATTGCTTCAGATGGTTGACGATTTCCTCGACCTCTTCATCCGAGACAAACGGACCGTGGCAACGTGTGATCTTCGCACCACCCGCCATATACAGCATGTCACCCTGCCCCAGCAGTTGTTCGGCGCCCATTTCACCAAGAATGGTGCGGCTATCGATCTTTGACGTCACCTGGAAGGAAATCCGGGTCGGAAAGTTCGCCTTGATCGTGCCGGTAATCACATCGACCGAGGGGCGCTGCGTGGCCATGATCAGGTGGATACCCGAGGCGCGCGCCATCTGCGCCAGACGTTGGATGCAGGCCTCGATCTCTTTGCCCGCGACCATCATCAGGTCGGCCATCTCGTCGACAATAACAACGATATAGGGCATCGACTCGGGTGCGAATTCCTCGGTCTCGAACATCGGTTCACCCGTTTCGTCGTCAAAACCGGTCTGGACCGTGCGGCTGAACATTTCGCCCTTGGACAGCGCGTCTTTCACCCGGCCATTATAGCCCGCGATGTTACGCACGCCCATCTTGGACATCTTGCGATAGCGATCCTCCATCTCTCCCACGACCCATTTCAAGGCGACAACCGCCTTCTTCGGGTCTGTCACGACCGGAGAAAGCAGATGCGGGATGCCGTCATAGACCGACAATTCCAGCATCTTGGGGTCGATCATGATCAGGCGGCATTCATCCGGCGTCAGCTTATACAGCAACGACAGGATCATCGTGTTGATCGCCACCGATTTACCGGAACCGGTGGTCCCCGCGATCAGCAGGTGGGGCATCTTGGCCAGATTGGCCACAACGGATTCACCACCAATATCCTTGCCCAGCGCCAAAGGCAGCGCCTGATTGCCGTCTCCGAAGTCACGGCTCGAAAGGATTTCGCGCAGTACCACCATTTCACGGTTTTCATTGGGCAGTTCGATCCCGATGACCGAGCGGCCCGGCAGGGTCGAAACCCGCGCCGAGAGGGCCGACATCGAGCGGGCAATGTCATCCGACAGACCAATAACACGGCTGGCTTTCAAACCCGGAGCCGGCTCAAGTTCGTACATGGTGACAACCGGACCGGGGCGGACGCTGACGATCTCACCTTTGACGCCATAGTCATCCAGCACATTTTCCAACATCCGCGCATTCTCTTCCAGGGCCTCATCGCTCAGGTGATGGCGCTGAATGCTGGAGGGGTTGGACAGCAGGCCCAGCGGAGGCAGTTCGAAATCGGAGTGCTTTTCTTCGAACGACAACGCGGGCTGGGCCTCGGCCTGGGCCCGGCGCGAGGGTGGCGGGGTGCGGCGCACGGGTTGAGCAACCACCGGCTTGCGCGGCTCGGCCACGGGGATTTTCATCGCCGGGCGGGCTTGCGGCATCTCATCGACGTCATCCTCGAAAACGGCCTCGTCATCGAAATCCGGCTCGGGCGCAAAATCCTGATGCAACGGTTCCTGCCATTCTGTTTCAGGCTTCGCTGACAGCATCGGTTCGGGCGGCAGCCCGGTTGATGTCACTGGCGGCTCGGGCGGCAGATCGTCCGCCGGCCCTGCGTTCAGGATCAACGGGTCGGGTCCACGGCCCCGCCCTTTGGTCAGCGGCAGGTCGGGATCGGGCTCAGGAGCCATCTCTCCGACTGCAACCTTACGATTGCGCACGGCGGCAGAAATCTTTGAACGGATACGGTCCTCACCCGGCATTTCCTCATAACCCGCGACAGGTTCACGGTCGATCAACTCGGGTTCGGGCATGGGGTCCGGGCGGCGGATCAGATCAGGAATGCGCGACAGAAGGCCGGTCTTTACCGGTTCGGGCGCTTCCAGAAGTGGCTCGTCGAAAACAGGGTCCGCAAACGCAATCTCGTCGTCGAACACGGCCCCTTCGGCGCGGGCCGTCTTGCGTTCGTCCCATTGGGCACGACGTTCGCGCGCAGCCTCCGCTGTTGCGGCAGCCCCACGGCCCAGCAGATTCATCAATATGTCATAGGACATGACCAGCCCCAGCAGGAAGGCGCGGAACCCCTTGCGCACGTCATCCTTGGTGAAACCAAGAACAAACACGCCCAGCGTCAGCATCCCAATAGCCATCGCCAGAGACATCAGCTTGACAATAAAATGCGAGGATATGGGCAACAAGGTCAGGAAGGCACCCATGACCGTATCCCCAAACAATCCACCCAGACCAAAACTATGCGTTACGCGCCAAGCCTCACCCGGCACTAATGTCGCCGCATAGACCGAGACAATGGCGATCCAGATCGGTGCAAATATCAGGCGGGCGACGGCACGATCTTCACCGAAATGCCCGGCAAAACGCACACCCCAGCCGATCAAGACCAACGCGATGCTCCAACTGCCCCAACCGACAATCATGAACAATGGCGCCGCGATCGAGGCACCAACACGCCCCATCCAGTTCTGCACTGGTGCATCGGTCGACACCATCCAGTTCGGGTCATCCGGTGTGTAGGACCAGATCATCGCCGCCGAAGCCGACCCAAGTAGGATCAGGGCAATGCCGATCAACTCTTTGCTGCGCCTCTCGATGGCGGCCTGAGTCGTGCTGTCCAGCAATGGATCGCGGTTGCGCGCGTTATATGATGCCATTTTGCCCTCGTACCTCACGAATAGATGCAGTCGCGGAGCGTGATCAGCCCCTGCCGCATCTCTGTTTTTGGGGCCACCATCGCGACCCGGATAAATTGCTCGCCCGGGTTTTGCCCCGGATCACCTTGAGAAAGATATGCGCCCGGCAGCACCCGAACTCCGGTCTGCTGCCACAGTTTCAATGCGGTTTCCTCGCCATTTTCAACCGGCAGCCACAGAAAGAACCCGGCTTCGGGCGGCATGTAGCCCTGGATACCTGCAAACACCTCGTCTGCGATGGCGTATTTTTCCTGATAGAGCGCGCGATTCTCGTCCACATGCGCCTCATCGGCCCACAGCCGTGCGGCGGCGGCCTGCAATGGCAGCGGCAATGGCGCGCCCGCATAATTGCGTAACTGCTTGACCCGCTTGATCGTTTCCGGCCCGCCTGCAATCAGACCTGACCGCAGCCCGGCCACATTCGACCGCTTTGACAGCGAGTTGAACAGCGTGACCCGTTCGGGATCAGCGCCCAGTTCCTTTGCGACCGTCAAAACACCCGTTGGCGCTGTGTCGCGGTAAATCTCGGAATAGCATTCATCGGCGAAGATGCGGAAATCATATGTCTCGGCCAGCCGGATCAGCTCGGCCCAATATTCGCGCGTGGCCACTGCGCCCTGCGGGTTGGCGGGGGAGCAGATATAGGCGGCGACGGTGCGGTTCAGCACATCCGCGGGCAAACCGGCATAGTCAGGCAGATGATCTGTGGCGGCCGTGGCAGGGACAAAAACCGGCTCGGCCCCGACCGAAATCGAAGCAACCATGTAGACCTGATAGAACGGGTTCGGGCACAGAATAACCGGCTTTTGCCCGTTTTTCTGCTCGGGGCACAGCGCCATTGCGGCGTTATACAGCCCTTCGCGCGTCCCGTTCAGGGCCATAACCTGCGTGTCCGGGTCCATCGTTACGCCATAGCGGCGTGCAATCCAGTCGGTAATCGCGCCGCGCAGCTCGGCCGAACCCTCATTCGGCGGATATCCCTGAAAACCGGCAGCATTTTCCGCAATCACGTCGCTGACCCAGGCCGGAAAAGCGTGCATCGGCGCGCCAATGGTCATGTGAATCACTTCACCGCCCGGTTGGTGATGATCCAACAGGGTGCGCAGGCGCGGGAATGCGTATTCCGGAAGGTTCGAAAACCGCTCGGGGAAATTCATAACTACTGCCTCAATATCGGGATCATTTCGCCCCGTTTTCAAGCAGGTTACAGGCCGGGCGGGGCTTCGTCCAGACAAAGCGGTGCCGAATCAGGGGATTGTGGCATTCAGGCCAATGCGGCCTCGGCCGCGGAACCAAGCCGCAAAAGCGCCTCTTCGGACCCCGGATAACCCATCATCATCAGCCCGCAGCCCGGTTTTCCGGTCGGCAAGGTCAGCGCTGCCAGCCCCATGAGGTTGCCGATCCGGGTGTTCCGCAAAGCCAGCAGGTTTTCGGTGACGTAATAGTCATGATCGCTCATCAGCCGTTCAAGATTGGGCGGCAGGATCGGTGCAGTTGGGGCCAAAACGGCGTCAAACCCGGCAGTGGCCACGTCCCATGCACCGCGACACGCCTTCAGCCTTGACCAGGCTGCAACATAATCGGGGCCCGAAGCATTTCGTCCAGCACGGAACCGTTCGAGTATTTCGGGATACATCACATCTGGGTTGGCCTCGATCACATCGCGCCACAGGCCATAGGCTTCGGTGGTGTAAAGAACCCCCGACAGCCCCATCGCGTCGGTCAGTTCAGGGACCTCAAGAGGCAGGATATCTGCACCGGCCTCACGCAACCGATCCAGGGCATCCTCGTAAGCGACACGCGGCTCTGCGCGCAAATCATCCTTGGCGACAGTCTGTAAATCCGCAAAACGACGCCCCTCTAGATTGGCTCCGCGCAAATCAGCGGGCGTACCGCCCTCCAGCATGGCCAGCATATGGGTCGCATCCTCGACCGAGCGGGCCAGCGGCCCAACGGTATCAAACCGCAGGCACAACGGGACTGTACCCTCCAGGCTGACCCGCCCGGCAGTGGTTTTCAGCCCGACCAGATTGTTCCAGGCTGACGGTATCCGCACTGACCCACCGGTATCCGAGCCGATCGCGCAAGCTGCCAACCCCCAAGCCACGGAAGCCGCAGCCCCCGAGGATGAACCGCCGGGAACCGCATCCTCATCATCGATGCAGGGCGGTGTTCCGGTGATCGGGTTCAGGCCCAGACCCGAGAAAGCCAGCTCGCTCATATGGGTTTTGCCAAGACATACAGCGCCCATGGCACTGGCATTTCGCAGCACGACTGCATCAGTTTTGGGAACCCGGTCTTTCAGCAGTGCCGTTCCTGCCTCGGTGGCAGTCCCGGCAGTATCGAACAGGTCTTTCCAACTGATCGGCACCCCATCCAACAATGATCGGCGCAATCCCAGCTTGGCCCGCTCCTGCGCCGCCTCAGCCTCGGCTCGGGCGCGCGTTTCGGTCACGCGGGCATAGATTCGGTCGCGATGCGGGTGGGCTGCTATCGCAGTCAGAAAGGTCTCTGTCAGTTCAACCGGGTCAATCTGGCCCATGCCAATGCCCCGACCCAGATCACAAGCCGTCATCGACAACCAATCCTGCATCACTGCCCCCTTCAATTTCTGCATTCCCAGCGACGGTAGCGACAGGACCGCACATGGACAATCCCGAATGGGCGCGCATAGTGCGCAGCATGGAACAGAGCTCGGATATCCTGATCGTCGGCGGCGGCCTGAATGGCCCCGCTTTGGCTTTGGCACTGGCACAAACAGGGCACAGAGTTACCGTCATTGACGCGCTGGCCGAAAAGGTTCGCAAAAATGCGGCTTTTGACGGCAGAGCCTATGCGTTGGCCCTGGCCTCGCAGCGCCTGCTAGAGGCGATTGGGGTTTGGTCACGGGTTGCCAAACACGCCCAGCCAATGCTCGAAATCAAGGTCACCGATGGCCATGCAGGCGCTGGCCCGTCGCCGTTTTTCATGCATTTCGACCATGCCGAGATCGAAGAAGGTCCGATGGGCTTTATGGTCGAAGACCGCCACCTGCGCCGTGCCTTTCTGGACGCGATGGCCGCGGAAAAGGCCATTACCCAGATCAGCGGCAAGACGGTAGTGTCACAGCAGACCTCGGGAACAGGCGTCAGCCTGACATTGGATGATGGCGCGGTCGTCAAGGGTGCGCTGCTGATCGGATGCGATGGGCGTCGCAGCGGCACAGCGGAACGTGCCGGGATCAAACGCACAGGATGGGATTACGGGCAGACCGCGCTGGTCTGCGCCATCGAACATGACTTGCCGCATCACGGCATCGCGCATCAGTTCTTCATGCCACCCGGCCCTTTGGCCATTCTGCCTCTGACCGGCAATCGCAGCTCTATCGTCTGGAGCGAGCGAACAGAAATGGCCAAGCGCATCAACGCCCTGCCCGAGGAGGACTATCTGCAGGTCCTGCGCCCCAGATTCGGCGATTTCCTGGGCGAAATCCGTCTGGTCGGAGATCGGTTTACCTATCCGCTGAACCTGACCATCGCCAACTCTTTCATCGGAGAACGGATGGCGCTGGTCGGAGACGCAGCCCATGGAATGCACCCGATTGCAGGCCAGGGCCTGAATGCGGGCCTGCGCGACGTGGGCGCCCTGGCCGAGGTGCTGACCCTGGCCGGACGGCGCGGGGAAGATATTAGTTCGCCACTGGTTTTGGAGCGTTTTCAGGAATGGCGACGGTTTGATACCGCGTCTTTGGCGATGGCGACGGATGTGTTCAACAAGCTGTTTTCCAACGACAATCCTCTACTACGGATCGGACGGGATATCGGGATGGGCGTCGTCGGGTCACTACCCGGCCTGCGTCGCGGTTTCGTGCGCGAGGCCGCTGGCCTGACTGGGGACCTGCCAAAACTACTGCAGGGTCGGGCGATCTAGTCCAGCTCGCGCGCCTCATCCACCAACATGACAGGAATGCCATTGCGGATCGGAAAAGCCAAACCCGCCGCTTTTGACACCAGTTCCTGCTTTTCAGCGTCATAATGCAGCGTTGTATGCGTCTTCGGACAAATTAGCGCCTCAAGCATGTGGCGGTCAAAAGCGTGTTCAACGGTGGTCATTGTAGTGTTTCCTCATTCGCTCCGCCGCGCATGGCGAATTCAATCAGTGTCACCAAAGTCTCGCGTCGGGTGCGCAAACAGGGAGCCTCTAGCAAGGCTTGTTTTTCTTCCGGATCAAAATCCAGCAACATCGACAGCGAATTCACAAGCAATTCATCATTCGCGTCTTTCAACATATCCCAATCAGCCGACAACTTTCGCGACGAAAAGAACTTTTCCAACAGCTTCATAAGCCCCACGCGATCAAACCCCTCGTCGTGCTCGACCTTGCCAAGATCACGGTCAAACCCGCCCCAGGCCACGTTACAACGGCGGTATGGGGTAAATGCATCCAACTCGGCCTGAATACGGAACCGGGAGATGCCGGTCAGAGTGATCAGATAGCGGCCGTCTTCAGTTTCGGAAAACTGCGTCACCCGCCCCGCGCAGCCAATTTGGTGCAGCTTGTTTTCGTTGCTTTGACAGGGATTCGGTTGAACCAACCCGATCAACCGTTCCTGGGTTTTCAAAGCGTCGTCCAACATCTGCAGATAGCGCGGCTCAAATATATGCAGCGGCAAGCGCGATCGAGGCAGCAACAGCGCCCCGGGCAAAGGGAAAACGGATACCGTTTCCGGCAGATCAGCGGGATGCATCATGTACCCGAGTGTAGCCCTGATCCAGAATTAGGCAAATATCATCGAGCTGAGCTTGCGCCGCCCGTTCAGAACAATCGGATCATTGGGTTTGAGCGCATCAAATATCGTGAACAGCTGAGACTTGGCCGCGCCTTCGTTCCATTCACGGTCACGGCGGAACATTTCCAGCAGCTGCGCCACCGCCTCTTCAACCTCGCCATTGGCATGCAGGGCCTGCGCCAGATCGAACCGTGCCTGATGATTGTCAGGATCGGCCTCAACCGCTGCGGTCAATTCGGCCACCGGGCCGGCATCTGCAGCTTGCTTGGCCAGTTCCAATTGTGCGTTTGCGGCTTCAAGCTCTGGCGATGTGGAAATCTCCGCCGGGGCCCCGTTCAGAATTGCCTCGGCCTGCTCCAAATCGCCAGTGGCGATATACGCGCGTACCAGCCCACCATAAGCGGTGGCGTGGTTCGGATCCTCACCCAAAATGGCAGCAAAGGTCTGAGCGGCATCCGCTGCGGCACCTTCGGTCAGCATTTCCTCGGCAGCCTCGACAGCATCGTCCAGTTGACCACCCGGGCTTTCGCCACCTGTCGCCTCGATCACGCGATCTACAAATGCTTTGATCTCGGATCCGGGCACTGCGCCCTGAAATCCGTCGATCGGTTGGCCTTTGTGAAAGGCATACACGGTCGGGATAGACTGAACGCGCATCTGTGAAGCGATCATCTGTGCTTCGTCCACATTGACTTTGACCATCTTGACCGCACCCTTGGCGGCGGTCACAGCCTCTTCCAACAGCGGGCCCAACGTTTTGCATGGGCCGCACCACGGCGCCCAGAAATCAACGATGACCGGCACGTCCTGCGAGGCTTCGACCACATCCGCCATAAAAGTGGCTTCGGTCCCGTCCTTGATCAGATCGGTGGCGGGGGTGTCTGCGCCGTTCAGAAGGTCCATGGCTGTCACTCTTTCGATTAAACTTGCGCTCTATATGCAGTCGCTTGACCCGGAAACCAAGGGCAGAGTTTTACGTCAGACGTCAAAGGTCGCAAAGACCGGGGCGTGATCACTGGGCTTTTCCCACCCGCGCGCGTTGCGCAGAACGCGGCTGGAATGGCCTGCATTCGAGATATCCGGGGTCGCCCAGACGTGATCCAGCCGCCGCCCCTTGTCGGCCACGTCCCAATCCCGCGCGCGATAGGACCACCAGCTATAAAGCTGCCCTTCGGGGATGTCCTGCCGGGTGACATCGACCCAACCGCCTGCGTCCTGCGTTTCGGCTAAAGCCTCGACCTCGACCGGTGTATGCGAAACGACCTTGAGCAACTGTTTGTGCGACCAGACATCATCCTCACGCGGAGCGATATTCAGATCACCAACCAGAATGGATTTTTCCGGCTTTTCCGCGTGGAACCAGTCACGCATATCGGTCAGGTAATCCAGCTTCTGGCCAAATTTCTCATTCACCTCACGATCCGGCACATCCCCGCCCGCAGGGACATAGAAATTGTGAATCGTCACGCCGTTTTCCAGCCGCCCCGCGATATGGCGCGCATGGCCGAGATCTGCGAAATCCATGTCGCCCGCCTCGACCATCGGCAGGCGAGACAGGATCGCAACGCCGTTGTAGCCCTTTTGCCCGCGCGCAACCATGTGAGTGTAACCCAGTTCGGCAAACCCTTCGGTGGGGATCTTGTCCACCGGAGACTTGCATTCCTGCAGGCACAGAACATCCGGCGCCTCTTCGCGCAACAATTTCAGCACGATAGGCTCGCGCAGACGGACCGAGTTGATGTTCCATGTGGCAAGAGTAAAAGGCATAGGGAATTCCTCTGTCGCGGTTGGCGCACCCTAACGCGGTGCTTTCACAGGTACCATCGTAAAAGAAATTATCAGGACGGATGCCCTGATGATTGGGGCGCATCATCGCAAATCTCGTACCAATGCGGTATCTCAGATACGGATTCGTGAAACTGGACTTTCAGATCAAACGGAGTGTCCAGCGCATTAGCCGCAATCGGAAAACTGTCCGCATCAGCCAGAATTTCACCAAGCGACGTCCCACAGGTATCGCAGAAACACCTGCCATATTTATAGGGCGGTTCAGGCTGGTAAGTGACAACTCGGTCCTTACCGTCCAGCCAAACAACATCATCTTTCTTGACGAAGACAACAGTGCTTGCACCTGCCTTCCGACAACGCGAACAATGGCATGTTCCCATAACCGAAGGTTCACTGGTAAGTTGGAATTTTACGGCGCCACACAGGCAACTTCCATGAATCACTTTCGCCTCCAATTTTGCATTCCAGAAATAGAACATTACATGAACATATACTTTGTCGCAATCCGCTAGGAGCCGCAAAACATTTTGCAGCACAAACAAAAAAGGCCGGGCCATCAGGCCCGGCAGTCCAACAGGGAGGTACATGTCATTACCCGGACATGTACGGGTTGGGAGTAACTTAAAGATGTCTACAGGGTATCACTTTGATCCAAGTCAATCCACATCAAGTTACGATACCAAGCGATATCCACCCGATTCTGTGACCAAAAGGCGCGCGTTGGATGGATCGGGCTCGATCTTCTGACGCAGGCGATAGATATGAGTTTCCAGCGTATGTGTGGTGACACCGGCATTATAGCCCCAGACCTCATGCAGCAGAATGTCACGGGCGACGACACCGTCGGCGGACCGGTACAGGAACTTGAGGATATTGGTTTCCTTCTCGGTCAGTCGAATCTTGCGGTCTTCGTCGGTGATCAGCATCTTCATCGCCGGCTTGAACGTATAAGGCCCGAGTACAAATACCGCGTCTTCTGATTGTTCATGCTGGCGCAGCTGCGCACGGATACGTGCCAGAAGGACCGGAAACTTGAACGGCTTGGGAACATAGTCATTGGCACCGGCATCCAAACCCAGGATGGTGTCCGCGTCACTGTCATGACCGGTCAGCATCAGGATCGGGCTTTTCACACCTTGCTTGCGCATCAGGCGGCACAGCTCGCGCCCATCCGTGTCGGGCAAGCCAACATCCAGAATGACCAGATCGTAAATCGCCTCGCGAGCCCGCTCCATGGCTGATGCCCCGTCCGACGCTTCGAATACATCAAAATCCTCGGTCATCACGAGCTGTTCGCTCAACGCTTCGCGCAGATCCTCATCATCATCCACTAGCAGGATTTTCTTTAGCTGTGCCATATCCGGTCCTCCTAAGCCCTTTTCCACCACTTGCGCGCGAAAGATGCAATCAACAAGGTTTGCTGCAACCGTTTCACGCCCTCGTGTCTCAGGATGAGGAATTGTTTCACATTTCCTTTTGATCAGGCTACATGAAGGGCTGATCGTTACAGGGTAACAATAGATGAGTCTTATCCCGGATATCTCGGAACTGCTTGCTCGGGCACGGGCTGACCTGCGCATGGGCTTGCCGGTCGCCCTGACGGATGACACCGGCTTTAGCGTACTGGCCATTGCGTCGGAAACGCTGAGCGCACAGCGGCTTGCCGACTTGCAAGGTCTGGGTGGCGATCCTGTTGTCGCAGTGACTGTCCGACGGGCCGAGACATTAAAGGCACGGGCCTATGACGGTGACCTGGCACGTGTGATCGTTCCGGCAGATGCCGATGTTGCCTGGGTACAGGCGGTGGCCGATCCCTCGGACGATCTGAACGCGCCTATGAAAGGCCCACTGATGACAGAGCGTCAGGGCAACGCCAATCTGCATCGCATTGCCATTGCTTTGACCAAGTCAGCCCACCTTCTGCCGGCGGCAATCGTTGTTCCTGTCCACGACGGCCGAACCTTCGCTACTGCACATGGCCTGACATGTATTGACCATACCCGCGCCGCGCCACATCTGTCGGATCGAAGCATTTTGAATGAGGTCGTCGCCGCCCGACTGCCGATGGAGGTATCCGAAGCCGGGCGCCTGCACGTTTTTCGCCCTGAAGATGGCGGCGAGGAACATTACGCAATCGAGATCGGCCGCCCCGACCGCAGCAAACCGGTATTGGCTCGGCTGCATTCGGCCTGCTTCACCGGTGATCTGATGGGCAGCCTGAAATGTGATTGCGGCCCACAACTGCGTGGGGCCCTGGCCCAGATGGGGTCTGAAGGGGCAGGAGTACTTCTGTATCTGAATCAGGAAGGCCGCGGGATTGGCTTGGCCAACAAGATGCGCGCCTATTTCCTGCAGGATCAAGGGTTCGATACAGTCGAGGCCAATCACCGTCTCGGGTTCGAGGATGACGAGCGCGATTTCCGTCTGGGCTCGGACATCCTGAAATTGCTCGGCTTCAGTTCCGTAAGGCTGTTGACCAACAACCCCGCCAAGATCGCGATGATGGAGAAGACCGGCATCGCCGTCACCGAGCGCGTCCCGCTGAAAGTCGGCGAAACTGCCCATAACCGCGACTATCTGGCCACCAAAGCAGCCAAGTCGGGACATTTGCTGTGACACCCGTAGATCTGGTTCTAACCCGCCGCGGCGTTCGTTTTCGCGGCGGGTATTTTCCCTGTTCGATCGGGAAAGGTGGGTTAAGCAACAGCAAGCGTGAGGGGGACGGCGCCACGCCGACCGGCTGCCTCAACATCGTTGGTATGCTGTACCGGCCCGACCGGCTCGCAAGACCGTCGCCTTGGGCCATCCCAATCGGTCCTCAGGACCTCTGGTCAGATGATGTGCAAGACACGCAGTACAATCATATGGTCAGCGCACCTTATCCTTTCAGCCACGAAAAACTCCGCCGCGCGGACCCGCTTTACGATCTGGTTCTGATCACTGACTGGAACTGGCCCAATGCGGTGGCCGGGCGCGGTTCAGCAATTTTCCTGCATCAATGGCGACGGCCCGGTTTTCCTACAGAAGGCTGCGTTGCCTTTCGGCGCGACCATCTGCGGTGGATCGCACGTCGAATCGAGCCAGGCACGCGGTTGATTATCCCTCAGGCTTAACTCGTTCACCGAAAATGGCCGAGCCGACGCGCACATGGGTAGCGCCAAGTGCAATGGCCTGCTCGAAATCGCTGCTCATCCCCATGGATAGCCCTTTCAGACCATTGCGTTCAGCTATCTTGGCAAGCAAGGCGAAATGCAGAGATGGCTCTTCCTCGACAGGCGGAATGCACATCAGGCCCTGAATCGGAAGGTCGAGCCCGCGGCAATCGGCAATAAATGCGTCTGCCTCAGTGGGCAGAATTCCTGCCTTTTGATCCTCTTCACCGGTATTGACCTGAATGAACAGGTCCGGGCAAGTGCCGACCTCTTGCGCGAGCCGGGCCAGAGTGCTGGCCAGTTTCGGACGATCAACGGAATGGATCGTGCTGAACAGATCCAACGCCTGACGGGCTTTGTTCGTTTGCAACGGCCCAATCAGATGTAAATCGACATCCGGGTACTGCAATTTGAATTCCGGCCATTTTCCGACGGCTTCTTGAACCCTGTTTTCACCGAAACAGCGATGCCCTAAAGCAAGCACTTCCGCTACACGCTCATTCGGCTGAACCTTTGACACGGCGATCAGCTTCACGGCCCCGACGTCCCGCCCCGAGGCAGTTTCGGCTTTGGTTATCCGGGCAGATATTTCTTGCAGCGACATTTGGGTCCTCGATCAGTTATGGGCGAAGAAAAACACTATGTCGGACAAAAAGAAAAGGGCAGGTCCGAAGACCTGCCCTTAAACCTTGCGGCTCAGATCAACTTAGAAGTTGAACTGTGCACCAAAGTCGGCACGTGTGGTCGAGTCGTCGCAGACGTCACAGTCGCTGACACCTACACCACCGCGCAGCGATACACCGCCACCCAGGTCGTAGATGGCGCCGATGCCGTACTGCTGCGTGTCCGCATCAGCGTTACCGTCACCGTAGGCGAAGGTCAGAGTGGTCGCGGCGCCAACATTGTAGGCACCCGATACACCCCAAGCAGTGCCGTCGGTCAGGTCGTTTTCGGTTTTATCGTCAGCAACAAACAGCGTACCCGAGAAGTCGCCGAATTCTGCACCCAGGGTGAAGACCAGCAGGCTTGGGTCGTCGCCAGCATCGCCCGCGTCAGTTTGACCATAGGCCAGCGCTGCAGTGATGTTGTTGAAGGTGTAAGTCGCGCTTACGTCCCAACGGTCAGCGCTCGTGGTGTTGCCACCGCCCTGGAAGATGGTCGCTTGATCGTACGACGCACCAAAGGCGAAGTCACCAACTGCGTACTGGAAGAACACAGCGTTCGAACCCGAACCGGTCGACGAGTAACCCAGGAAGCCATAGTCAACGGCAGAATACTGACCGATGAAGTTTTCCAGGCCAGGCTCGTTACCGTAGTAGTTTGCCAAGTTGTCGAAAGCACCAGCAACGTTGCCGGCGTCAACACGCAGACCACCGTAGATGACCGAGAAGCGCGCGCCGTTCAGGCCAGCCGAGTTGGCTTCGCCGGTGGACGAGTCTTCGTCAGCCTGCAGACGTACACGAGCCGAGAACTCAACGCCGCCATCGGTTTCGGCTGTGCCGTCGATGTTCAGGCGGAAGCGCGAGACCAGGATTGTGTCGTCAGTGTCGTTCGCGAACACGTTAACGTTCTGAACAGTTGCACTACTTGCAGTAGTGGTGGTGGTAGTGGTGGTGGTGGTGGCCGCTGTGCGGTCCTCCTGATAACCAATACCAAAACGGCCGTAGCCGCTGAACTTAACTTCGGCCGCTGCAACACTTGCGGTTGCAATCAGTGCGGTCGATGCGAAGAGAACTTTTTTCATCTTGTTTCCCTCGGTTTCAAAAGTTTTTTAACTCGACACGTGCTTAGGCACATGTCTCAGCACGGGAACCGTTTCGCCCTTTTTGCCCCTGTCACGCAAGCTTGGCATAAAAACTGACGCGCATTGACCTAGAATTGGTGCAAGGATGCCACAGTCTGATTTACCCACTGAATCAACCCCGAAGCCTGCTCTGGATGTGACAAGATTAAGCTTGTTGACGAACCAGACCTTGTCTAGGAGTAACGTGAATAACCTAAAACCAACGAAACGGAACCTGTCCAACATGCGCCTGCAGACAATTTTCGGTTTGATCATAGTGACAGCCGCGGTGTCGGCTTGCGGACAGAATCGCAACGCAGAACCCAGTGCAACGCCACTCAATGTGGATGGCGGTCGCTCGGACGAGCGTGAGCTGAACGATCCGAATCGCTCAACGATCTGGGATGTATTCAACACCGCAGACGCCGAGCAGGTTACCAATGTGAACCGCTATCTGTGGGCTGCCTCGCTGGATGTCCTTAACTTTCTGCCCGTGCAGGAAGTCGATCCCTTTACCGGTGTAATCGTAACAGGTTACGGCACGCCTCCGGGTGGTGGACGGCAATACAGGGCCACGGTTCACATCAGCGATCCCGCCCTGGCGGCACGATCCTTGTCGGTTGCGCTGCAGACCAGCGGGGGTGCACCGGTCAGCGCGGCAACCACACGCGCAATCGAAGATGCAATCCTGTCCCGCGCCCGTCAGCTGCGCATTGCGGACAACAAGCTCTAGCAACCCGCTTCAAATCACAATATTACCACGCCGGGTTCATGCCCGGCGTTTTCATTACGAAGGACCGCACGATGTCGCGCTATTCGGCCACCGAAATCGAAGCAAAATGGCAAGAGGCCTGGGACAAGGCCGGAATCTTCACCGCCAACCACAAGGCGGACAAGCCGAAATATTATGTGCTTGAAATGTTCCCCTACCCGTCTGGCCGGATCCATATGGGACATGTGCGCAACTATACGATGGGCGACGTAATCGCGCGCCACAAGCTTGCGACCGGCCATAACGTGCTGCACCCGATGGGATGGGACGCGTTCGGGATGCCTGCAGAAAACGCTGCGATGGCTATTGGCGGTCACCCGAAAGACTGGACCTATGGCAACATCGCAGACATGCGCAGCCAGATGAAGCCTCTGGGCCTGTCCATCGACTGGTCCCGCGAATTCGCCACCTGTGACCCAGAATATTACGGCCAGCAACAGGCACTGTTTCTGGATATGCTGCAGGCCGGTCTGGTTTACCGCAAGAACGCGGTGGTGAACTGGGACCCGGTCGATATGACCGTACTGGCCAATGAACAAGTCGAAGGCGGGCGCGGCTGGCGTTCGGGCGCATTGGTTGAACGGCGCGAGCTGACGCAATGGTTCTTCAAGATCAGCGATTACTCTGAGGAATTGCTGGATGCGCTGAACACGCTGGAGAACTGGCCGGCAAAAGTGCGCCTGATGCAGGAAAACTGGATCGGCAAGTCGCGTGGATTGCAGTTTGGCTTTGAACGCGTCGATAGTGGTGAGCCAATCACCGTCTATACAACGCGCCCCGATACGCTGATGGGGGCGTCTTTCGTCGGCATCTCGCCGGACCATCCGATTGCCAAGCAACTTGAGGCCGAAAACCCCGAAGTGGCTGAGTTCGTTGCCGAATGCCGCAAGGGCGGCACCACGGAAGAGGCCATAGAGACCGCCGAAAAGCTGGGCTATGACACTGGTATCAAGGTCAAACACCCGCTGGATCCGAATTGGGAGCTGCCGGTCTGGATCGCCAATTTCATCCTGATGGATTACGGCACCGGCGCCATCTTTGCCTGCCCGGCCCACGACCAGCGCGACCTGGATTTCTGCCGTAAGTACGGTTTGCCCGTCGTCGACACGTTCTTTGCGCTTGATAATGACACACCGGTCGACAAAACCGCATACGTTCCGCCGAAAACCGAAAAAGTCCGCTGGGTAAACCATTTTGCCGGGCTGACCGACGCCACGGGTGATGACGCAATCAACACCACCGTCGATTTCGCCGAAAAAGCGGGTTGGGGCGAAGGCGTTACCAAATACCGTCTGCGCGATTGGGGTCTGTCGCGTCAGCGCTATTGGGGGTGCCCGATTCCCGTGGTGCATTGCGAATCCTGCGGCGTGGTGCCCGAAAAGAACGAAAACTTGCCGATCCGCCTGCCCGACGATGTCACTTTTGACAAACCGGGCAATCCTCTGGACCGCCACCCGACCTGGCGCGACTGCGCCTGCCCGTCTTGCGGTGCGCCATCCAAGCGAGAAACCGACACGATGGACACGTTCGTCGATTCGTCGTGGTATTTCGCCCGCTTTACGGCTCCGCACGCGGAAACGCCGACCGATCTGGCCGAGGCTGAATACTGGATGAATGTCGATCAATATATCGGCGGCATCGAACACGCTATCCTGCACTTGCTCTATTCCCGCTTCTTTGCGCGGGCGATGCAGATCACTGGCCATTTGCCGAAAAAGGCCATCGAGCCCTTTGATGCCTTGTTTACCCAAGGCATGGTCACGCACGAGATTTATCAAACCCGCGACGCCAATGGCCGTCCGGTCTATCACCTGCCCGAGGATGTGACCGACGGCAAACTCGCCGATGGCACGGAGGTCGAAATCATCCCCTCGGCCAAGATGTCGAAATCCAAGAAAAACGTGGTCGACCCGGTCAGCATTATCTCGGCCTTCGGCGCGGATACCGCGCGCTGGTTCGTGTTGTCCGATTCACCGCCCGAGCGGGATGTGGAGTGGACAGCATCAGGCGCAGAGGCTGCATTCAAGCACCTGAACCGTGTCTGGAACCTCTGCGACAAGATCGGCGCGATGGACCCCGAGGCAAAAGGCGACGGGGATCAAGACCTGCTGCGCGAGATGCACAAAGCCATCCATGATGTGACGCTTGGTGTTGAAAGCTTCGGCTTTAATGCCGCCATTGCAAAGCTCTATGCGTTTACCAATACGTTGGCAAAATCCAAAGCGGGTGCAGCGGCCCAAAAGCAGGCGATAAAGACGCTGGCACAGTTGATGTCGCCGATGACACCACATCTGGCCGAAGATATCTGGGCGCATCAGGGCGGCGAAGGTTTGATCGCAACAGCCCCCTGGCCTGTCGCGGACGAAGCTATGCTGGTCGATGACACTGTAACCCTGCCGATCCAGATCAACGGCAAACGCCGCGCGGAAATCAGCGTTCCAAAAGATATGGACAAGGCAGAGGTTGAAAAAATCGCGCTCAGCACCGAAGCTGTGCAAAAGGCACTGGACGGTGCCGCGCCGAAGAAAGTGATCGTTGTTCCAGGTCGGATCGTGAATGTCGTTGTTTAATCGCAGAAGCCTTTTGTTGATGCCGCTGGCTGCTTGCTTGCTGGCGGCCGCATGCGGGTTCCAACCCGTTTACGCGCCGGGCGGAACAGGTGAAGCATTGCATGGTAAAGTTGCTGTAACTGAGCCAAATTCCGTGGAAAGCTATTTGCTTGTCCAGAATTTGGAACAGCGGCTGGGCCGGGATGCGAGCGCACAAAAGCTGTATGATCTGGATGTTAAGGTTGCTACGGCCACGCAATCTGCAGCGATCAGGACTACCAACGAGACGAACCGGTATACAATCGAAGGGCGCGCGGAATTTTCCCTCAGGTCCGCTGAAACCGGGCGGATTCTGGTATCAGGAAATGTCCATGATTTCGTGGGCTATTCCGCTGCAGGCTCAACCGTCTCGACGCTTGCGGACGAACGTGACGCGACCGAGCGGCTGATGATCATCCTGTCCGATCAAATCGTGAACCGCCTTTATGCAGCACCGGGCCTGACCCAATGAAGCTCAGCCCGCGCGAGGCTGAGGGGTATTTCGCCAAACCGGACGCGGGCAAGGCAGGGTTGTTGATTTACGGATCCGATGCGATGCGTGTGGCCTTGAAACGGCAACAGGTCTTGTCAGCCCTGCTGGGAGAAGGCGCCGAAGAGGAAATGCGCCTGACCCGAATGCCAGGTGGTGATCTGCGCGGGGAACCGGCACTGTTGCTGGACGCGGTCAAGGCTGTCGGGTTCTTCCCCGGCCCACGTGCAGTTTTCGTCGAAGATGCAACTGATGTCGCCGCCCCAGCCATCATTACCGCATTCGAGGATTGGGCAACGGGCGACGCTCAGATCATCGTGACTGCCGGGCAGCTCAAACCCAGCTCAAAGATCCGTAAGGCATTCGAGTCGCATCCCGCAGCCTATGCCGTTGGGATCTATGACGATCCGCCCTCTAGGGCCGAGGTTGAACGGGTTCTGGCACAGGCCGGAGTCAATAACATTCCACCGGATGCAATGTCGGCCATCACCGAACTTGCCACGGCCATCAGCCCCGGGGACTTTACGCAAACCATTGAAAAATTGTCTCTTTACAAGCGCGGAGACGATACTGAATTGGCTCTCGAAGATATCGAGGCCTGTGCACCCAGCTCGACCGAGGCCGCTCTGGACGATGTCCTGAACGTGGTCGCCGAAGGCAGAGCCGGAGAGATTAGCCCGCTGATACGACGGCTGCAATCGCAAGGTACAAATGCGGTCAGCCTGTGTATCGGAGCAACCCGGCACTTTCGAACGCTTTACGCCTGTGCCGCCGATCCCGGTGGTGCGGCACAGGGCGTCGGCAAGCTGCGCCCACCCGTCTATGGAAAGCGGCGTGATCGTATTCTGCGGCAAGCACAGGGATGGGGGGCACCCAAACTGCAGACCGCTTTGACCGTTCTGACTGATACGGATCTGTCATTGCGGTCAGCTGGGCAAACGGCCCCAGCCATGGCTTTGGTCGAACGTGCCATGATCCGTCTGGCGATGCTGGCAAAGTCGCGTTAAGCGGTCCGCGCCAGCCAGTTTGCAGCTGATCGCCCGGCCCATCGCCCTGTCGCCAGACAGGCAGTTAGCAGATAGCCACCGGTCGGAGCTTCCCAATCCAGCATCTCGCCGGCGCAGAACATTCCGGGCCTGGATTTCAGCATCAACCCCTCGTCCAAAGCGCCTTGCCGAACACCTCCGACGGTTGAGATTGCCTCATCCATTGGCCGCAACCCCGCGTGGCTGAGGGGCAGGGATTTCAACGTTTCGACACTCAGACCGCTTCCCCTGTTCATCTCGTGATACAGAGCGATCTTTTGCGGAGACAGATGCAGAGATTTCTTCATCCATTGCGACTGCGTCGTCTTGGATTTCTTGGCTGCAATTTTCTGCTGCAAGGTAGTTACATCCAGATCGGGAACCAGATCAACACTCAACGGCGCTCCTTCTCGCAAAGCGGGCGTCAGGGAATAGAGCCCTCCGCCTTCAAGGCCTTTGGATGAAATCGTCGCCTCGCCGCGACTGATCACATCCCCGGCAGTCCACCCAACGGATTTGATCGCAGCGCCGAAATGCGGCTGCATATGTGCGCTCCAATCTACTGACAGGGCCGAGTTCGCCGGGGCAAATGGCGACAGGTCGACACCCGCCCCTTGCAACAGTGGGGCCCACGCTCCATCCGATCCCAATCGCGCCCAGCTTGCGCCGCCCATGGCCAGAATCGTCGTGTCAGCCTCAATCTGCCGGTGACCTTCCGGAGTATCGAATTCCAGAGCATCGCCGTTCCATCCGGTCCACCGCCATCGGGTTTTGATTTGCACACCAGCCGCATCAAGACGCCCCAGCCAAGCCCGCAACAGAGGTGAGGCCTTCATAGCCTTTGGAAACACCCGCCCCGTTGAGCCTGTAAATACCTCTTGTCCCAGATTACGCGCCCAGTCCTGAACGGCGGCAGCATCAAATTCCGCCACCAAAGGGCGTAGCCACTCAGCGGCGGGTCCATAAGACAACAAAAATGTTTCGAGCGGTTCATTCTTGGTTAGGTTCAGGCCAGACTTCCCTGCCATCAAGAGTTTTCGGGCAACCGAGGGTTTGGCCTCGGCCACCAGCACATCATGACCTGCGGCGGCAAGTTCACCCGCCGCCATCAAGCCCGCTGGCCCGCCTCCGATCACGACGGCTTGTGCCATTGCTGTCCTCTTGCCTTTCGCGCCCTGCGGCGCGACGTTACGCTGATATGACCGACCGCGACCCGATCTGCCCCCTCTGCGACCGGCCGATCCCCGATGGGAACGGCAGCCTGCACCATCTGATCCCAAAACTGAAAGGGGGCAAGGGCGGCCCCACGGTTTTTCTGCATGTGATCTGCCACAAAGAGATCCACGCCACACTGACCGAAGCGGAGCTGGCACGGGATTTCAATACGATCGAAGCTTTGCGCGCCCACCCTCGCCTAGAAAGATTTCTGAGCTGGATTCGCAAACGGCCCCCTGATTTTCGATCCAGAGTGCCGGGAAAACGGCGTCGTCGGTAATCAGCCCGGCAGGACAGGGTCGCCAAAAGCATCATGGCCGGGCTGGGTCAGGCCCTGCATCTCAAGCCCTCGGAAATCGGGGGTCCGAGCAAACGTAGCACCTGCGCTGTGCTGAAACTCGAGCGTGGTATAGGGGCGTTTCCAAAGCCATTCGCGGTTCTCAACAGACCACAGGTCGGCATTAGGGGGAACCTCGTCGGTGAAAGCATAAAAGTGCAGATCGAACCCATATTGTGCCACATCCTGCACAGATAGCAGCTGCATCCCCTGTGCACGACAAAAGGCATCCTCGGCCGCGATATTCCCGGTGCGCAAGGTGATCTGTCCAATACGCGCATCCGCGAAAGGGGTCTTGGGATCGGCGATACCGTCCGGGCGATTGCCACGGAAATCGTGTTGCAGCAGTTCGATCACGAAACCCTCGGGATCAGTCAGGTGGCACATATAGCCGATATCCAGAAACTGGTCCGGCTCTGAAACCTCGATGCCTTTTTCGCGCAAAAAAGCGGCAGCCAGATCAACATCCGGCAGGGTGATGCCGATCTTCCAATATCTCTGGCCCCGATCATGTGTGTACCCGCCGCCGCCCGGCATCAAAAGCAGATCGGCATCCTGCCCGGCATATCCCAATCGCAGGCTTGCGCCCTGCCGGCGTGCAGTCATACCCATTGCATCCCTGTAAAACTCGGCAAGACGATCCGTGTCAGCCACGCGCAGACGCAGGGCAGACAACCTCATGAACATAACCGCGCAATACCGGTCGCAATTTCAGGATTGGCGGCGACACTGTCAGCCACCAGATCAAGGGAGGTCTGCATCAGGTCTTCAGGTGCAACCACGCGATCGACCAGCCCAAAGGCATAAGCCTCGTCCGCAGTGATCTTTTGCCCGGCCATCAAGATCATCTTTGTCCGAGCCGGACCGATCAGGGCCGCCATGCGTGCGGGATCAGAGGGTTGTGGCAGAAAACCCAGCTTCATCACCGGATAAAAGAACTTGGCTTCCGGTACGGCGATGCGGATATCGCAGGCCAGAACCATGCCATTGGCCCCACCAGCCAGCGTTCCGTTCAGTGCGGCAACCGTCAGGCAGGGTAACGCGGCGATAGCAGCCGACAACCGCTCCCACAGATCCGAGGTCGCCAGGCCGGCGCGCGCCTCTTCCAGATCGGCGCCGGCGCTGAACACTTTTCCAGCCCCGGTCAGGATCAGCGCACTTGCGTCGGTCGCGGCCTCGGCAATCTCGCACAGCTCGGTCAGCATCGCACCGGTCAGCGCATTTGCCTTGTCAGGGTTGTTGAGCGTGATTGTCCACAGCCCGTCCGCTTTGTTCAATTCAATCACGTCAATCCAACCCTTTGCCGAATATCCTCACGCCGCAGCGAAATTTCGGTGCCTAGAAACTCATCCGCGTCTGACGAACACATCCACAACAGCGCCCGCGCCGGCCAATCGGCGGGGATATGATCGGTCCAATCCAACTGGCTGACGGCGTTGATCCCGCTGGCCTTGATGACCCGCTGCATATCGGTTGCAACCGTGCCGGGCGACAGGCCCATGGCGCGGATCCCATGGGAGGATTCCTCAAGATGCAGACATTCCGTCAGCATCTTGGCCCCTGCCTTCGAGGCGCAATAATGGCTCCAGGCCTCGACTGGGTTCGACGCCGCACCGGAAGAGACCGTCAGGACAGTGCCGCCACCCGCGGCACGCATGACCGGCAGCGCGGCGCGCATTCCGTGAAATACGCCCTTGAGGTTGATGTCGATCGCTTTACCCCAGGACGCGACATCGGCGCTGGATAAATGGAAAATCGGGTCAATGACACCAGCATTGCCTATCAGAACATCCAGCCCGCCAAACTTGTTTACACACTCTGCCACGGCCAGCTCGACCTGGGCGAAGTCACTGACGTCGCAGGCCAGTGCAATAGCGTTTTCACCAAGCGACGACGCCAGTACCTGAATTTGATCCCGATTACGCGCCACTAGCACGACATTAGCCCCTGCTGCGGCAAATACGCGCCCTGCCTCGGCCCCAATGCCGCGACTGGCCCCAGTGATCAGTACGGTTTTCCCCTGCATAAGGTTCCAGTACCTCCATTGTCCTGAGAATTAATGAACCTCTATCCTGCGAACGGGGAATGGGTCCAGCCCTTCCCCCTTGACGCCCGCCGCCACCGGCATCACCATGCGCGCAAATTTGATCAAGAAGGGTTCTATGATGTCCGTTTTTCTCCGCCGCACCTGCGGCGCAGTTCTGGCCTACACAGTCATTTCGCAGGGGGCGCTTGCCGACGTTACTCCACAGGAAGTCTGGGATGACTGGCAGTCCTATCTGGCGCAGATGGGCTATACTGTATCAGGTGACCAGACAGATACCGGCAATGGTATCACCATCGAAAACCTGACGATGTCGATGGACCTCCCGGAAGAAGAGGGATCGTTCAGCATGGCCATGCCTGAAATGACCCTCACCGACAATGGCGACGGGAGCGTCAATATTGGTGTCCCGGAAAGTTTCCCCATGACCGTCACCGGCAATGTCGATGGTCAGGACGAGTCATTTACAGTCGATATCGAATACGTCCACAGCGGGCTTGTTATGACCGTCTCTGGCGATCCGGATGATGTGACTTACGATTACTCTGCAGACAGCCTTGGAATCAAACTGGGTAACATCGAAGTCGACGGTGAAACGTTGCCGCCCGAAGTGGTTGGTGGCTATCTTGAAATGGCGGATGTGAGCGGCAGCTCGCAAATGAAGATTGGCGAAAACCGCGATATCGACCAAAGCTTTACCGCATCAGAGATGACCTACAGCTTGGCATTTCAGGATCCCGAAAGCGAAGACGCCGGGAAATTCGACGGCACGCTTGGCGATCTGGCCTTCGACGGCACCAGCATCATCCCTTCGGATTTCGATATCTCTGACCCGCAGGCATTCTATGACGCTGGTTTTGCCTTCTCGGGTCTCTTTTCTTACGGATCGGGCCAGTCTTCGATGGCGGGCAGCAGCGAAGGCGAAGACTTTTCGATGGCCAGCGAATCCGAAGGCGGACGGCTTTCCGGCAGCATCGACGCGAACCGAATTGCTTATGACGTCGAACAAAACAGCGCCAAAATTGCTGTAACCACTGCGGAACTGCCCTTTCCAATCGAAATTGCCATGGAAAGTGGCGGTTTCAAGTTCGAATTCCCGGTACAGGAATCCGAAGAGATTCAACCCTTTGGGCTGGCGATAAACTTGACGGACTTCACTATGTCGGACGTGCTGTGGAGCATTTTTGACCCTGCAGCCGCCCTGCCACGCGATCCGGCCACGATTGCGCTGGATCTTTCCGGTACGGCCAAAGTGCTGACCAACTTCTTTGACCCCGAGGCCGTAGAGGCGCTTGAGTTTGCGGACGAAGCGCCGGGTGAATTGCACTCTCTGACGATCAACGAGTTGCTGGTCTCTATGGTCGGTGCGGAACTGTCCGGCGATGGCGACTTCACCTTCGACAATTCCAACACTGAGGAACTGGGCGGTCTGCCGACCCCCGCTGGCGTTGCGAACCTGCAACTGGTTGGTGCGAATGCCCTGATCGACACTCTGATCGGTATGGGTCTGATTGCCGAGCAAGACGCAATGGGCGCGCGAATGATGATGGGTCTCATGGCAGTGCCAGGGGAAGAGCCCGACACGCTGAATTCGACAATCGAGTTCAAGGAAGATGGTCAAATTCTGGCCAATGGACAGCGCATCAAATAAAAGAAACAGGGAAGGCGGCCCGGCTGCCTTCCCTTTTACGACGAGCGCCGGCGAACACGCCGGAACAGCACCGACCCACCGCTGCTGACACGTTGATCGTAGGCAAACCCAAGTGCCGAAAGATGATCGAAACAAACCTTGATCCCATGCAATCCGATCTTACGGGTGTGGACCTCAAGATAGACTTTCTGGACATTCACAAGATCGACCCCGTCGAACAGAAACTTCTCGCCCCCTTCGATATCGACGATCAGCACGTTGGCTTCAAAGTCCCGCAGAATTTCTGACAGAGGACGTTCCGGCACGCTGACCTCACTGACATAGTCCGGATCAGGGTCCAGAGATGAGGACCAGAACGGTTCACGTATGTAAAATCGGGCGGTTCCGGGAACCCGTGTATCGCCGAGAGCAACCGCGTTCACCACCTCGACATTCGCAATGTCATTTGCCTTGTGGACACGGCCGATGAATTCACACAGCGTCGGGTTCGCCTCGATGCACTTTGCGTGGCGTACACCAAGTTGTGTCACCAGATAGGACGAGATGAAGCCGATCCCAGCGCCCAGCTCTACCACGCGATCCTTCGGGTCGATAAATTTCGGCAGACCGGTCACTTCGTCTTTTTCGTAACGCTCGGCCAGGATTGAACGCTTGACCTTAGGCGTAATGATCTGCGGATCATCGGGGATCGTAACCCCGCGCAGCGATAGATTGTTCTGCATGTTCTGGCCTGCCCGTTCTTCCTGCCCAGTCGTCTCATTCTCATCCACTTGGATCAACTACTAACCTACGGCTACGGACAAAACAGCGGAATTATTGCAGCCACATGCGAAATTCGCCTTTCTGGCCTTTCTGCAAACCCCCGAAAATGACCGCAGGTCTTGCGGGACGGACGGGCGGACGATAGGTCCAAAGAAACAAGACCGGAGGCCAGATGATGCGCACACCCGAAGAGATCAGCCAACACCTGCTGGATGCGGCTCGTAAGGCCGGGGCCGAGGCCGCGGATGCCATTGTGCTGGACGAGTCTTCGGTCTCGGTCGAGGTACGCTCCGGTGCGCTTGAGGCCGCCGAACGGTCCGAGGGTACCGATCTGGGGCTGCGGGTGTTTCTGGGCCAAAGACAGGCCATCGTCTCTAGTTCCGACAGCCGGTCCGAAACTCTGACAGCCATGGCCGAACGCGCCGTCGCTATGGCCCGCGAAGCCCCCGAAGACCCGTTTACCGGCCTGGCGAATGAGGCTCAGTTGATCCGGGATTGGGACATTCAGGCACTGGAACTGTGCGATCCCGCGCCGGAGCCCACAGCTGAAGATCTTCTGAATGATGCGCTGGCGGCGGAATCTGCGGCGCTGGCGGTTGAAGGCGTCTCACAGGTTTCGGACGCGGCGGCCGCCTATGGTACCCATCGGGTGCATCTGGCAGCCACAAACGGCTTTTCCGGCGGGTACGAGCGCAGCAGCCGGTCAACCTCCTGCGTAGCGATCTCGGGCCAGGGTACCGGGATGGAGCGCGATTATGACGGCGACAGCCGCACATTCCAAAACGATTTGCGCAGCCCGGACCAGATTGGTCGGACCGCAGGCGAACGTGCTGTGGCGCAGGTTGGCGCGCGCAAGCCTGCAACAGGCGTCTATCCGGTTCTGTTCGATGAACGGATTTCATCTTCGTTGATCGGGCATCTTCTGGGCGCCAGCAACGGTATCTCCATCGCGCGCGGCTCGTCCTGGTTGTCGGATTGTCTTGGACAACAGGTTCTGCCGGAACATCTTTCGCTGATCGAAGACCCACATCGCCCGCGCATGTCAGGGTCGCGCCCCTTTGATGCCGAAGGCCTGCCCACACAACACCGGGCGATCATCGAAAACGGTGTATTGACGGGCTGGACATTGGACCTGGCCAGCGCACGAAAACTCAAGATGTCCTCGACAGGAAATGCTACGCGGGGCGTGTCTGGGCCTCCGTCGCCAAGCAACTGGAACCTCAGCCTGACACAGGGCGAGCGCAGCCGTTCAGAGCTGCTGCGCGATATGGGCACCGGACTGTTGGTAACGTCAATGATCGGATCGACCATCAACCCCAATACCGGGGATTATTCCCGTGGTGCCTCGGGGTTTTGGATCGAGAATGGCGAGATTACCCACCCGGTCAACGAATGCACCATCGCCGGGAACCTGCGCGATATGCTGCTGCGGATCATTCCGGCCAATGACGCCCGCCCCTATTTGTCGCGTGTGGTCCCATCGTTGCTGATCGAGGGAATGACACTTGCCGGCAACTGACCTACCCCTGCTGATTGACGCCGCGCGCGAGTCTGGAAAGATCGCAACACGGTATTCCGGGGCAAAAGCACAACGCTGGGATAAGCCCGATGGTGCAGGCCCGGTAACCGAGGCTGATCTGGCCGTGAACGCGATGCTCGAACAGCGCTTGCCCTCTGCGCGACCGGGTTACGGCTGGCTCAGCGAAGAGACCGAGGACACCCAGCATCGCCTGTCCCGGGACCGGGTTTTTATCATTGACCCGATCGACGGCACCCGCAGCTTCACCGAAGGTTCCTCGACCTGGGCGCATTCCCTGGCTGTGGCGGAACATGGTCAGGTGACGGCGGCGGTTATTTACCTGCCCTTGCGTGACCTGTTGTATGCGGCGGCCAAGGGCCAAGGGGCCACACTAAACGGCGCGCCGATTGTCGTATCGGACACCCAAGACATCACGACGGCCGAGATCCTGGCCGCGAAACCCAATCTGGACAGCCGGCACTGGTGTCAGGGCCGGGTTCCTCAATTCCGTCGAAACTATCGCCCGTCGCTTGCCTATCGGTTGGCATTGGTCGGGCAGGGTCGCTTTGACGGAATGTTGACACTGCGCCCCAGCTGGGAATGGGACATCGCGGCAGGGGATTTGATCGTCCAAGAGGCAGGTGGCATATGTACGGACCGGCTTGGCGCCCCACTGCGCTTTAACAACCCACATCCGCGCCTGAATGGTGTCATCGCGGCAAACCCGCCATTGCACCGGCAACTGGCGGATCAGATTGACCCAGACAGTGCGGGCATTGCGCCATGAGCAAACCGCGATCCCTTAGTCTGGCGGCCTATCGCGTGCTTTCGTGGGGCGTACCCGGCAACGGGGACCAACCCTATGTGCCCCGACCATCAGGAGATCTGATCTGGATTCACATCGCCAATCCGGGTCGCCTTCACGCGATGATGGATTTCTGCCACAGACTGCTGCAGTCGCGCCCGGGCCTGTCGGTTGTCCTGTCGGCCCCACCCGAAGCGGACCTGAGTCAGTGGGACTGCGCGAAATACATACTTGTGAACCTACCTTCGGAACAAACCGGCGCCGCGCGGGTGTTTCTGGACCATTGGCGCCCGAATATTGGCATTTGGGTTGGCGGCGGGCTGATGCCCAATGTGATTACCCGTGCCCACGAGCGCGAAGTGCCGTTGATCCTGATCGAAGCTGAAATCGACCTGAACACCGCGCGTGGGACCCGGTGGCTGCCCGATATCAGCCGGTACACTCTCGATTGCTTTCAACGAATTCTGGCTACCAGCAACGAAACGGCCCGGCAGATCCGCAAACTGGGAATCGCCTTCACCAAGGTCAGCGAGGCGCCTCCTCTGCTGATAAGTCCGAACCCTTCTCCGTGGCCCGAAGACGAACTGATCGAAACCAATCACGCCTTTTCAAGCAGACCCATCTGGCTTGCGGCCTGGGTGAAGGATAAAGAGTTCATCTCGGTCCTCAGCGCCCACCGTCAGGCCATGCGGATGCTGCCCCGGTTGACCCTAATCCTGCATGTCGCCGACATACAGGAAGCCGCCCCACTGCACAGGCGGCTCGAAGCCATGGACTTGCGCTGCATCAACTGGGACGATGGCGGCATGATTGAAGATACCACACAGATCGTCTTGTCCTCGGACCCAGAGGATTTGGGCTTGTGGTACCGTGTTTCGGCAGTGTCCTTTATCGGCAACTCGCTCGAACGGGGCGACGGGGGACAGGATCCGTTTGGTGCGACCGCCCTGGGATCGGCTGTCATACATGGCCCGCATGTTGACCAGCATCAGACAGCCTACGATCAGCTGGACCAGGCAGGCGCCGCTTTGACGGTCAGAACCGCAACCGAACTTGGGGATGCCGTGGTAGAATTACTTGCGCCTGACCGCGCGGCGGATATGGCTTTGGCAGGCTGGCAGATCGTGACCGACGGCGCGCCGCAATCAGATCAGCTGATCGAACTGGTACAGGACTATCTGGACGAACGGAGCACCGACGATGCGGGCACCTGACTTTTGGAATACTGCTCCGGATCAGTTGGACCTCAGAGCCCGGCTGCTGTCCCCGTTAGGACGGGTTTATGCGGCGGCGACAGCCCGTAGGCTGGCCTCGGAAACAGGTTTCAACCCAGGCGTCCCCGTTATCTGCATTGGAAACCTGAATGCAGGCGGGACCGGCAAAACGCCAACCGTGATCTGGATGATCGAACAGCTGCGGGACGCGTGGCATCAGACCCATGTTGTCACCCGAGGCCACGGCGGCGCACTGACAGGACCTGTGCGCGTCGATCCTGGCAAACATACGGCGGCAGAAGTCGGGGATGAACCGCTGCTGCTGGCCGCATTTGCGGATGTCTGGGTGGCCAAGGACCGCGCCGCGGGCGCAAAAGCCGCTGCCCAGGCCGGGGCAACGGTAATCCTGTTGGATGACGGGTTTCAGAACCCCTCGGTCGCCAAGGATTTCTCGGTCATCGTTGTGGATGCCGAGCGGGGGTTCGGCAACGGATTGTGCCTGCCTGCGGGTCCACTGCGGGAACCGGTCGATGTGGGGCAGCAACGGGCCGATCTGGTGCTGTCGCTGGGCGGCACAGACGCGCAGACACAGTTCGCCGCCCGCTGGGGGGGAAATCTGACGGTTCCACATGCGACCGGTGCGGTCGAACCGCTGCAGACAGGAATGGATTGGACGGACACGCCGGTTCTCGCCTTTGCCGGTATCGGCCATCCGGAGAAGTTCTTTGCCACCCTGCGCCAACAGGGCGCCACCCTGCTGCGGGCCGAGGCGCTGGACGATCACCAGCCCCTGACACCGGCCCTGATGACACGGCTAGAGAATGAAGCGCACCTGCTCGGCGCTCAGATGGTCACGACGGAAAAAGATGCGGTCCGCCTGCCAGCCGCCTTTCGCAGCAAAGTCATCACCCTGCCCGTCCGGCTGAATATGGACGAGGGCGACCGGGTCAAACAGTTGCTACTGCAGGTCGCGCCTTCGCCCTGAAGGCGACCGGCCCTGACAGGCCGGTCGTGTTTGGATTTAGCTGCCCAGTTCGGCGTCGATCAGCTTTTTGAATTCTTCGTAAGACTGATTGTCGACCTTCTTGCCGTTCACAATAAAGGATGGGGTTGCTCTGATGTCGTCGCGCTCGGCGTTTTCCTGATACCAGGCCACCAGCGTCTGCGCACGCGTTCCGTCCTGCAGGCAGGCATCAAGCTGGTCGTTGCTGATTCCGGCCAAACGTCCGATCTTGCGCAGCTCGTCCACGATTTCCGCAGGTCCTCCGGCGCGAGTCCATTTGGACTGATCCTTGTAGATCAAGTCGGAGATGCCGAAGAACTTCTCGGGGCCGCCACAGCGCGCAACCATCGAGGCCCAAAGACCATATTTGTCAAAATACACCTCACGGTAGGTGAATTTGACCTTGCCGGTGTCGATATAGTTCTTCTTCAGCTCTTTATACGTCCCCTGATGGAAGGTCGCGCAATGGGGGCAGGTGTAGGACGCATATTCGACGATCTCGACCGGCGCATCCGCCGAGCCCTGAACCATTTCGATGATGGTCGAGGTATCCAGATCGGTCTGTTGTGCCTCGGCGCTGCCAACCAGCGGGTTGGACGGAGTAGAATTCGACTGCGTCAGCCAATAGCCGCCTGCGGCTATGGCGATGGCGGCGCAGATTCCGGTTGCAATACGGCTCATGAATCAGCCCTTTCTCAGCATTTTTGCTTGGATAAAACGTTACGGCCCAGACGTTCAAGGGCTGCGCGCAGATCGCCATCATGGACACCCTGCGCGGCCCGGTCTGCCTCGGCTATGATTTCTGGTTTGATTGTGGGTTTCGCCTGTTTCGGCTTGTGATCGAAACTGGCCTGCCCCTCGGCAAATCCTGTCGGAGCTGTCTGGGTGATGCGCACCCGGCTGATGGCATTATAGCCATAAACCGCATTCACCTTGCCGCGCAGCTGTTCCTTTTGCATCTCAAGCATCGGCGCCTGCGGACCGGTGGTCAGCACCGTCAGCGTGGCCCCCATACCGCCCTTGCCATAGCCCACTTTCACCGGCCGCGCGATCGAGGCCACATCCTGCCCCACGATCTCGGCCCAATGGGTCAATAGACGAGAGACGGCGAATCCCCGGCTTTCCCCGGCGCGCCTGATCTGGCCGTTCAGCAATGTCGCAGTACGTTTAAAGCCGCGTGTCGAAGAACGTCTGGGCTGCATCTGGTTTCCAACTCCTGTCTCTCTATTGTAAAGGGCAGAACACCGGGCGCCAGCGAAACCCGACAAGGAGATATGTAAAACTTGCGTGACACCCACGAAATTGACTTCAGCGATGAGTTGCTGGCCTGGTACGACCGCAATGCCCGTGAAATGCCATGGCGCATTAGTCCTGCCGATAGGTCTTCCGGAATGCGTCCTGACCCCTATCGGGTTTGGCTGTCTGAAATCATGCTACAGCAGACAACTGTGGCAGCGGTGCGCGACTATTTCCTGCGGTTCACATCTCGGTGGCCGACAGTTGAATCACTGGCCGCAGCGCCTGACGAGCAGGTCATGGGGGAATGGGCCGGTCTGGGATATTATGCCCGCGCCCGCAATCTGCTGAAATGCGCGCGCGTTGTGGTTGAAAGCCATGATGGCTGTTTTCCCGACTCACACGATGAGCTGCTGAACCTGCCGGGCATAGGCCCGTATACAGCCGCCGCGATTGCAGCCATTGCCTTTGATCGTCCGGAAACCGTGTTGGACGGCAATGTCGAACGTGTCATGGCCCGCCTATACGACATTCACGATCCGCTGCCGGGGTCAAAACCACAACTCAAGCAACGGGCAGCTGCATTGACCCCAGCGGTGCGTCCGGGCGACTATGCACAGGCCGTGATGGATCTGGGTGCGACTGTCTGCACCCCAAGATCCCCGGCATGCGGGATATGTCCAATGCGCACGCGTTGCCGCTCCCAAGCTGCGGGTACCCAGGCCGATCTGCCCCGCAAAACACCGAAAAAGCCAAAACCCACACGTTATGGCCATGTCTACATCACCCAGACAGCGGACGGGGCGATGTTGCTTGAACGCCGCCCAGACAAAGGGCTTTTGGGCGGTATGCTGGGATGGCCGGGATCCGAATGGTCCGATGCGCCGTCTGACACCGCGCCGTTTGCGGCGGACTGGCGCGTTCTACCGGGCGAAGTGCGCCACACGTTCACGCATTTCCACCTGATCCTGCAGGTTTGGGCAACCTCTTTACCGCCCTGTGCGGCACCGGAGGACATGATCTTGCTTGATAAACATGCCTTTCGGCCCAGCGATCTGCCGACGGTCATGCGCAAGGCATTTGACCTCTGGCGCAACCAGTAACACATTATGCTGAAACACGACCTACGGATAGTCTGTCCCGCGTCGACCGGAGCTTTTGATGATCGCATCTGAAACATTGACTCGCTGGCAATCCACCCTTCCATTCTGGGTCTCGTTTTTGCTGATTCCATTGATTTGGGCCACGGCCTTTGTGGGTGGCTGGTGGGTCTTGCTGGTGCCGCTTTCAACATGGTGGATATTTGCCGCGCTGGATCAGCTCACCGGGCTCGACCTCGAAAATGCGGACCCAGATACGCCGGACAGCATGTTGCGCTGGTATATCCTGCTGACCAAAGCCTGGGTTCCGGTACAGTTCCTGACCCTTTACGGGCTGCTTTGGCATGTGACGCACAGCTCTCACCTGTCTTCACCAGAAAAGATCGGCCTGTTCTTTGGCATGGGTGTGATCTCGGGGACGATTGGAATCAACTACAGCCACGAACTGATGCACCAGAAGGGCCGACTGGAGCGTGGGCTTGGCGACATCCTGCTGGCTATGGTCTTGTACTCGCACTTCCGGTCCGAACATTTGCTGGTTCACCACCGCTATGTCGGAACCCCGCGCGATCCGGTAACAGCACGATACAACGAAGGCTTTCATCGCTTCTATCCGCGTGTTCTGTGGCAATGCCTGGCCTCCGCCTTTCATGCCGAGCGCGAGAAACTGGCGCGCAAGAACCAACCCTGGACTGACCGCGCAAACCCGTTCTGGCGGTATTGGATGTTACAGTGTGGTATGCTGACCCTGGCAGGTTTGATTGGAGGATGGTCCGGCCTTGTCCTGTTCCTGATTCAGGCCGGCGTCGCCATCTGGCAGCTTGAACTGGTGAACTATGTCGAACATTACGGGCTGACCCGAAAATATCTGGGCCAGGGGAAATACGAACACGTCCTGCCCTGTCATTCGTGGAACGCGTCGCAAAAAGCGTCGAACTGGCTGCTGATCAATCTACAGCGCCACTCGGACCATCACTACAAACCCAACCGTCGATTTCCACTGCTTCAACATCACGATCAGAACACCGCACCGCAACTGCCCTACGGATACCCAGTGATGACGATCGCCGCGATGATCCCACCGCTCTGGCGGCGTGTCATGAACCCCCGTGTGCGGGATTGGCGGCGCAGGTACTACCCCGAAGTCACAGACTGGCAACCCTACAACAAGTCACAAAACCCGATGCCAGGGTCCTGACCGCAGCGCGCCTCGGCGCGCTGCCCGGCCCAACGACTGGCCCTGCGTCTTTGATGCGTGATCCATCGACGAGAGAGCCTTGAGCTACATCACCCAGATATCCATCGGGTATTCAACACCGCGCACAGGGTGGCCCTTGTTTTCGGTAAATTCGGCTGTCAGTTCGGAGGCACTGCTCCCTTCCTGCTCAAGCTGCAGGCGCACCGCATCACTCAGCACGATCCGGGCCTGCAGCTCGCGGGTCATTGCCTCAAGTTTCGCAGCGACATTTACCGCATCACCGATCACAGCAAATTCCAGACGGTTGGCGCCAATATCCCCCAAAACAACCGAGCCATAATGGACACCGATGCCAACACGAATCTCGGGCTCTCCGGCACGTCTACGTTCTATGTTCCACCGGTCAATCACAGTCACCATGCCGCGCGCGCAGGATACCGCGTTGGTCGCATCTAACGGTGTCGTCACCGGGGTCCCGAAAGTTGCCATAAGACCATCGCCTAAGTACTTGTCCAATGTCCCATGATGGCGGAACACTTCGGCCTCCATCCTAGCATGAAATCCACGCAGCACCTCGATCACGTCATAAGGATCACGGCCCGCCGCATATTTGGTGAACCCCACAATATCGATGAAGAGCACTGCGACATTCTCTTTTCGCACCTGTTTGAGCGGATCGTCATTTTGGCTCAGTTCCTCCACCACATTTGGTGAGAAATATCGCGACAGGTTCGCTCGTTCCCGTTCCAACCCAGCATTGGTCATCAGCAAATGATTGAGCCGCCGCATCGACACGCCCAGCGTCACCGCCACCATCAGGAACACAATCACTTGCTGGATTCGGATCGAAGATCTGAAACTATTTGGATCCAACATTTCGGCTACATCCGGATACCCCTGCAAGGCCTCGGCCACTTTCTCACTTATGCCGGGAATCGGAACCGCAACCCACCAGGCAATCACCCATCCGGTAGTCCAGATTATTGCAGTCCATGTGCCTATGGCAATCACCGTGCGCCAGGAATAGGCCATGGTTCCTGCTGCAAGAATGACGAAGAAATACTGAAAGTTGTCAAACCGGAATTGCATTGCCAATGGGCGCACATCATCGCTGAACGGGTTGGGAATGATCATTCCCAAAGTCATAATCAAAAGGTCAACAAAGATAAGCAGCAACTCTGTCCGAGATTGCCCCACACGGCCTGCCCGTCGGATCATCCAACCATTTGCGCAAATCAGCAAAAGGATGAAATGATACCAAAGGACCTCCCAATGCGGGTTCAGGAAGATCAACAAAAGGCCAGTCAGACCCATTGCGATCCAGCGGGCCCGGACAGCAAGCTCCAGCCCCTCGCGCTTGTGCCGTTCCAGCGCAGCTTCGGTGTATTTATTCTCGATTTCTACTTCGTTCGGACGGGTGAAAAAGAACCACCTAGCCCGAGGTTCGCTGGCTGCTGTGTCCGACATTGCGAAAGCTCCTACACTGCGCCGATTGCTTCAATAGGCTCATATCGGAACTCATCAGGGAAAGAAACAAAAGACCCCGCCGTTGATCGGCGGGGCAAGGCTTAGTGCCTTGTGTCAGGCCACAGGCACCGGCGGTATTGGTCTATCAGTTGTGCATCTCGGACCGGATCTGCTGACGCAAGACGTCGATCGGCACGGTTTTGCCGTCGCGCTTGAAGCACCAGTAGGTCCAGCCGTTGCAGGAGGGCGCATTCTCGAGATGGGCACCAACCTGATGGATCGAACCCTTGATATTTTGCCCCACCAGTGTCCCATCGGCGCGGACCTTGGCCTTGTGACGCTGGTTCATGGAATAGAGTTCCTCGCCCGGGCGTAGCATGCCGCGTTCGACCAACTGGCCAAAGGGCACGCGTGGCTCGGCGCGTTTGCTGGCGCTGACCTCCAGCGCCTCGCGGTCGAATTTACGCACTTTCGCGATGCGCTTTTCGGCCACTTTGCGATAACTTTCTTCGCGCTCAATCCCGATGAATTCGCGACCCAGCATCTTGGCCACGGCCCCTGTAGTCCCGGTGCCAAAGAACGGGTCCAGAATAACGTCACCCGGATTGGTTGATCCAACCAGCACGCGGTGCAGCAATGATTCCGGTTTCTGCGTCGGATGCGCCTTGTCGCCGTTTTCATCCTTGAGCCGTTCATGGCCAGTGCAGATCGGCAGCACCCAGTCGCTGCGCATCTGGACGCCTTCGTTCAACGCTTTCAGTGCCTCATAGTTGAAGGTGTATTTCGCCCCTTCACGCTTGGAGGCCCAGATCATTGTCTCATGCGCATTTGTGAACCGCTTGCCACGGAAATTCGGCATCGGGTTCGATTTACGCCAAACTACATCGTTGAGGATCCAATACCCAGCATCCTGCAACGCAGACCCAACACGGAAAATGTTGTGATACGATCCAATCACCCAGATCGCGCCATTGGGCTTCAGCAGACGATGGGCCGCCTTCAGCCATTCCCGCGTGAACTGGTCGTAGACGCCAAAGCTGGAAAACTGGTCCCAGTGATCATCGACTGCATCCACTTGGCTGTTATCGGGGCGGTGCAGTTGCCCTTTCAACTGCAGATTATATGGGGGATCGGCAAAAATCAGGTCAACCGAAGCCTCGGGCAGACTGTTCATCACTTCGATGCAGTCCCCGGATAGGATCGTGTTTACAGGGAGCGCTGTCGCGCCCTTTTTGGTAGTCGTTGTCATATCGCTGCCTCAAGTTCCACGGCGCTTATGCGCTCATTTGGTTGAGACAAGGATGAGTCAAAGACGATTCGCCGTCAATTTCTTTTTTGAATCAGCGGCTTACGATTTACTCTTGATACAACATATTGTGGACGGGCTTGAACGAAACTCTATGGTGAGGGGTCACACCAAGATTTCGCAGCGCATCCTTGTGTTGTTTTGACGGATAACCGGCATTTGTCTCCCAGCCGTATCCCGGATGCTGTTGCGCCAAATCCACCATCAGTTGATCGCGCCAGTTTTTGGCAAGGATCGAAGCTGCGGCGATCGACACGGAATGGGCATCGCCTTTGACCACTGCCTGCGCCGGAATGGCCAGTCCGCGCGGAATCATATTTCCGTCGATCAACAGATAATCCGGGGGGGGATCCAGCGCCGCCACCGCGCGCTCCATCGCCAGATGCGAGGCACGCAAGATGTTGTGCTCATCAATCTCGGCCACCGAAGCCTCGGCCACCGCGAATTCGGCGCAGCCACGCAGGGCAGTATCCAATGCGGCCCGGCGCTTGGCCGACAATTTCTTTGAATCATTCAATCCTTCGGGCATGTTCGCAGGATTCAGGATCACCGCAGCAGCCACAACAGGACCGGCCAGCGGCCCCCGCCCAACCTCATCGACGCCGGCAATCCGCAGATATCCCTGCGCAAGCGCGGCTTTTTCAATCTCATAATCCGGTGTGGTCATGTTTTGGGAAAATCCTGTTTTCCCCCATTGCGCAAGAAAAAAGAGAGGACAGCAATCGCTGCCCTCTCCGACGTGATGCTTCTAAGGCACCACTCCTGCTCGAACCGTATTACTTGTAAACGACGCGGTATCCCTGTTGGCGCAGGCAGGCGGGTTCATAGGCCCGCTTGACTTTATTGCCATTCCAGAAACCGACCTTGCACTTTTTGGGCAGGCTATTGGCGTATTTGTAGTGCTTATCCAGGCAGCGCGTCCCCAGAAGCGGGCGCTTTTTGCCATAGCCCTTGAAGGTTTCCAGGCACCTTTGCGGCAGACTATAGCGCGCAACGCGCTCGGGCAAGGGACGGATATGGTTCGGCCGATGCCTGGGGGTCCTCTGGATGTGCTGTTTGGGGGCCTGATACACGTGGTTGTAGTTGCGGGTAACCTTTTTGCTGTCACCTTGCTTGTCAAAATGATGGATGGCAGCGCCAATCAAGGCAATCGCCGCCAGCCCGCCAAGAATATCTTCTGCATCAGCGGCACGGGCCTGGGATGCAGAAACGCCGGTAATTGCGACTGCAGAGGCAATGATCAGAGCGATGAATTTCTTATGCATGGTGCTGTCCTTTCGGGTACTCGGTGGACGTGATGACAGTCCGTAAATTCGATGACCCGACATTGGGGATGTCCCCTTCAGACAAGCAATAACGCCGTTTTGTTATCTGATATCAGACCGCGAAACCCCTTTGCGTTATTGAATATCAACCAAAGCCATGCGCAGGATGCGGCCTATGAAACAGATCCTCTCTTCTCTGGCCATCGGGGCCCTGATATCGCTTGGTTCCATGGCGTCAGCAGCGGACTGCTATGCCGATTACAAGGCCAAGCAGGACAATCCGTTGCGCCTGCATTATGGCGTCATGCAGGTTTCGTCCTGCGGCAAAGGAAAAGCCAAAAAAGAGGTCGCGCAACGGCTGCGCGGCTCGGGCTGGACCCTGCTGAACGTCATGTCCGTTTTTGGACCGGAAGGGTTGGATAAAAGGAAGGCCAATGCCGGAAAATTCTATCTCCGTTACTGAGGCACGGCGCTCGGGCGTCAGGTTGGTTGGCGCGGGCATCACGGTAATCGTTGTCATACTTGTGGCCTCTGCCGCCTTTCTGTTCTGGACATTGCCAGATGCAAACGCGTTCAATGCCCGCGTCGAACGTCTGTTCGTCGAGAGTGATCTGACCTCGCAGACCGAGATTCGCCTACTCGAGATTCTGGCCCAGTCCGGCACTGCCTTTGCCGATACATTGTCCAGTTACCGCATGGTTATCTTTGTTTTGCTGGTTTTCGCCACTGCAATGCTGATTGCTGCGCTGGTGTTTCTGGTCATGCTGGTGCTGTTGAACCGACGCATGGCACAGATTGAGCGCACTGGGATTCAGGTCACTTCACTTTTGATCAGCCGGGAAGAGAATACCGTCTATCTCAATAACATGGATTTCAAACTGACAGCGTCGGCGATGGAAACCCTGTCAGTTCTTGCCGAATCCCGGTTGGATGACGAGGTTCTATCCGGCATTCAGATCGAGGCGATGATTTCCGGCAAAAGCACAGCTGATTGTGACGAGGCTGCTGGCGCGACGCGGATCAAGCGCCTGCGCGATGCTTTGGGCAATCAGATGGTCAGCGAGTTGCTGGTCAAGAACATTGCTAAAAAAGGCTATATGTTGTCGATCGAAAAAGACGTCATTCAGATGATTTGATATTGGGAAAATCCTGCTCTGCCCCTTGGAAAACACGGATCAAACGCCCATCCTATAAAGACCCGTGCCGGGGAGGATGATTATGAACGTTCACGTGACTCCAAATATCAAAGGCTATGGGATCTCGGTCGAACCACTTGTCGGCCGTATCGCAATCTACCGGGATGAGATCCTTCTGGCTGAAAGCTTTGATGCCAAGGTAATGTACGAAACTCGGTTGCCGCCGATGATCTACATCCCCCGTCAGGATGTACATGTCGATCTCAGCGATGAGACCGAACTTCAGACATTCTGCCCGTTCAAAGGCACCGCCACTTACCACGATGTCGTTCTGGCGGATCAACGATTGGCCAACTCCGTCTGGGCTTACGAGAACGCCCTGCCCGAAAGCGCCGCGATCCAGGGCCATATCGGCTTTATGCCCACCGCATATACGCGGATTGAGCTGGGTGAAAACAACCTGCGCAACCCGGAAGACGGCAATATCAGCGGGCCGCTGATTGATTGGCTGATGCGGGGGGCCAGTGATCTCAGCACGCCCGAAGCATTCACCAAAGCGCTGGCCGAGAAGATGCTGGAACATGGAATTGCCATTCAGCGCCTCAGTATCCTTGCCTGGTCCCTACATCCGCTGATCGCGGGCAAACACTATATTTGGGAAAAGGATGAGGCCGAGATTTCGACCAATGTGCCCACCTATGAAATCCACGACCACCCCGCCTATATCAACAGCCCTCTGCGCCACGTGTCCAACGGTATGGGCGGCGTGCGCCAAAGGCTGAATGACGAGAACCCTCAGCACAGCTTTCCAATCATGGAAGACCTGCGCGCCAAAGGGGCGACTGACTATGTCGCGATGCCCCTGCCATTTTCCGACGGGCGCACCAATGTCTTGACGCTGACCTGCGATCACCCCGACGGGTTCACAACGGCCAATCTGGGGCTGGTGTTCGAATGCTCCTCGGTGATTGCCCGGTTCTACGAAGTCTTCATGCAGCGCGAAAACGCCCAGGTATTGCTGGAAACCTATGTCGGAAAGCGGACCGGCGCGCGTGTCCTGGGCGGAGAAATCCGTCGTGGCGACGGGGATGAGATTGATGCAGCCATCATGTTCTGCGACCTGCGCAATTCTACCCTGTTGGAAGAAAAGCTGGGCCGCGCCGCCTATATCAACCTGCTGAATGACTTCTTTGAAACGGTCTCGGGCATCGTCGACGAAAACGGTGGTGAAGTTCTGAAATTCATCGGGGACGCTGTTCTTGCTGTATTCCCGGCAGGCGAAGATTCTACCTTAGCCCGCGAAAACGCGCAGCGATCAGCAGTTGGAATCGTTGAAAGGCTTGGAGAGCTGCGCAAGTCCGGGTCGGACATGCATTGCGACTGTTCGATTGGTGTCGCTTATGGGCGCGTAACTTACGGCAATATCGGGTCGCGCGAACGGTTAGACTTCACCGTCATCGGACAAGCGGCAAACGTCGCCGCACGGCTTGGGGAATACAGCAAGATCGTGAATCACAGGATCGTTGTTACCAAAGACATCGTGCCGGCCTGTACAGACGCTTTGCCACTTGGAGAGGTCAAGCTGCACAACGTGTCACAACCCGTGTGCTCATACGCGCTCAAAACCTCGGCGGACGCGGTTCTGAACGGCTAGTCGTGGTAGAGATTTCGAGCTCTAGCGCTTGAAATAGAGGTATCTTGCGATTGACGTAGGACTATCCGCCCAGCAAAACCAACGCGGTTTGTGCCGGAGAAATTGTGCTTTGAAGCTGCGCGATCTGACTGCGCGCAAGGTATCTGTCGGTCAAATCCCCGATCGCCTCTTCATCCGCGAACTGCGCTAAATCGTCAGATCCGGTCAGGTCCGACAATCTGTCCTTGAACACCTCAAGCTGCTTGTCGATGTCCAACTGACCAAAGCTTGAGGGCAACCCAAGCGCCGTCTCCATCATCTTTCGCAACGGCGGAAGGCCCATCAAGTCGAACCATTTCGTGTCACCACTGCTGGCTTGCGATGCCAACTCAGCCAGCGCATGTTGTGCATACAGGGATATGCGCATTGACTCGTCCTGTTCACCCACGGCGACCTCAAAGCGCGAGGTCACGTTGCCCCGGGCAATATCCTCCATAAATGTCGAAAGAATGGTTCTTCGAATTTCGCCAGGGCCCAGTCCAAATGCCTCAGAGAATTCACGGTATCTTTTGTCAGATAGGCGATTGGACAAAGCATCATCTGCGCTCGTTCCATCTGACAGGATTTTCTGGATGAAATAGCGGTTGTCGATGTCGCCCTCCAGACCAAATGCGCCCAAGGCAACCTGTAGCAGCCGGCGGTCAGAAACCAGATCTTCAGCCGTCTGAACCTTGCCGATGTTTTCCCGGAAATACGTCGCCTCACGCTCATTGACCGTCGAAGAGGAAAAGCTGTTCAACTGGCCTTCGTAGGTGCGCTGAAGGAACCGCCAGCCAACAATGCCACCTGAGGGTATGACCGGCTGAAAGGTCATTGCTGGTAAGCCATGAGGCGCTCTTCTCGCGGTAGCAGAGCACGCAGGGATTTAAGGCATTTGTAATACTGCTCGGCCAACAAGGCTTCGGTTGCCTCGGCCAAAACTCTGCGGCTGTCCGCATCCGTAAACACTTGGCTCAACTCTTCCACCCGACGCAGCAGTTGTTGGCGGGCGCTTTCAGCTTCCATGTCTCCAGACAGAACCAGTTGCGTCGCATAGCACACTCTGCGAACGGGTGTGTTCACCTCGTCAGGATGTATCGCATCGCGCAAACGCAGGACATTTGCCTGTGGTGTCATGATTGAAAACCGACTTCTACGATCGCCGTTTTCCACAACTACACCATTAATCAGCACCCGTTCTTTTGGGGCAAGCTTCAATACCAAACCCGCCATCAGTTCGCACCCATTTGCCGAAGGCCTTTAAGAACGGCCATGTTTATTTCCAGAAGGGGCTCTACCGAAGCCTTATTGCTGAGTATCTGGCTGCTGTGCTGTTCGGTGAACTCAGCAAGATAGAAAATCCGGGCGCGAAGGTCATTCGGCAAGGCGTTATTGGAATCGGCGACCCCGTTTGCCAACACAGACCAAAGCCTCCGGTTTTCATGCAAAGCCTGAACAAACGCTCCAAAGTCGGTTTTGTGCCGCGCGGCCGCAGCCTTCAACCGATGCGTGATCTTGGAAATCGCCTCATATTCCGTATCACGCGGTGTGCGCGTCGGAGCAGCGGCCTGCGCATAGACGCGTTGTGCAAGAGTTTGCGGTGTCACTTGAAATCCTTCCAAAAGGCCGTCTTACGGCGGTCAAAGCCGGGGCGCGTCTCCACGCCCCGGCCAGGGTCCTGAACTTAGCGGAACAGAGACAGGATCGACTGCGGCGCCTGGTTGGCAATCGACAACGACTGCGTTGCCAGTTGCTGCTGTACCTGCAGGGCCTGCAGACGGGCCGAAGTTTCTTCCATATCGGCGTCAACCAGCGCTCCGATACCGGACTTGAACGAGTCAGAAAGATTCGAGATGAATTCTTTCTGCGTTTCGATCCGGCCCTGAGACGAACCAAACGCCGCAGATGCATCAATGGACGTGTCGATCAAGGTTTCGATAGTGCCCAGCGCCGCCTGAGCACCAGCATCTGTCGAAACATCAATCGAAGCCAACGCCCCCAGGCCACCTGCATTGGCATTGGTGAACTGCGCCGAGACAGTAACGTCCCGATCAGCGTCGGCGCCAGCCGTCGCAGCACCGGTTACAAATGTCAAAGTGCCCGGGTTGGCCGAGTCATAGTCGATTGCGACACCCGTGATCCCCAAGGAATCGATCTGATTTTTCAGGCCAACGGCAACAATGGCATCCGTATAAGCGGCGTCATATGTTCCAGATGGGTCCAGATCAGCAGCTTGCACCGTGTAGGACGCAACCTTGTCACCAATAGTGATCGAGATCTTGTCACCAGCAGCAAAGTTGTCCGTTGAACTGTCCACCACGATATCGCCGGTTCCACCAGCTTTGTCCATCGTGAAGCCCGCGGCGTCATTGTCGGTTGTGACGTTGTCCGAGCCGGCCAGAACACCTTTGCTGGCATACCCACCTGTGGACAGGTTCTGCGAAGCCACCGAAATCGAAGATGCGGTTACGTTGCCACTGGAGTCACGATCCAGAGACGACAGGATCGAGGCTGTACCCGCCGAACCGTCAACCAGGTTAAGCCCGTTAAACTGCGCCGCTCCAACCACCGATGCGATCTGATCTTTAAGAGCAGTCACGTCGTCATTGATTTTGCCGCGGTCAACGTTGTCTTCCTGTGCCGCAACGATCTTCTCTTTCATCTGGGACAGCAGGTCAGTGACTGTCTCGGACGCATTCCGGGCCACCGCAACGGTCGATTCACCCAGTGCCAAACTGTCTTTGATGGCGTTGAACCCCTTAACGTCCGACTCCATGACTTTGGAAATCGCCCAGACGGCTGAATTGTCCTTGGCTGTGGCGACGTCCTTACCAGTTGAAATCGCGTTCTGGGTCTGCGCCAGGTTCCTGTTGACCGATTTCAGGGTTTGCAGCGCAACCATTGCGCCGTTGTTTGTCAGAATGCTGGACATAGCTTTCTTCCTTTTCCGTTCGGGCCTTTTGCGCCCTTGCTTACCCCGCAACATGTACGGGCTTTGACGTCTTTCTGATCACTGCGACCCGCCGTCGGGCTTTTCGCGCCATCTGAGTTTCCAGATGCAGGATCACCTTTGACGCCGATCTCCTAACGGAGTGCTAAGACTCGAAAATCAGAAAGCTCGGATTTGATTCAATCCTCGCGCTAGGCCCGCTTTTCCAGCTTTGCGTGACTGCGAACGGTAAAATCGCTGCGTTGCCCATCCGCTCCATAAGTACTGAATTCCTGACGCACTCGGCGCAGTTCAGCCATGCGCCCGGCAACCGCCCGAATCCCTTCGGCCGCGCTGTTAAGCAGAGCCTGATTCCGGTCGACTTTCTTTTGAACCCCGATCAGTTCATCACTATCAATCACCTCAAGATCATTGATCGCACCGATCAGCTTTTCCTTTTCCGGGACCATGTGATTCAACCGATCCAGATCCCCGGTCACCAAGGCGTTGCGTTCAAGGTCCAGAACTTCTTCAAGAGATTTGATCAGGTCATGTTCAGACTTGTTAGGCATTGGTATTCTCCATCATGGACTGAAACAGGATTTCGGACAGGCCAACACCGCCGGACCTGGCAAGCTGCAGTGCCTGCTGCTGAACAAGAAACGATGAAAACTGGTCTTCACCCGCACCGCCGCCGAACGAATCTCGGGATTCGCCCAGACCTGCGGACTTAAGCATTTCAGACAGGAACGCCGCCTCAAGCTCTACCGCAGCATCTTTCAGCTTTTGCTCAACAGACAAGGGCTGCGGCGCCGCTGGAATACCAGATAGCTTCATAGCTTTCTCCAAAAATTGCATCGAACTTTCTGGATCAAAGATGAAAGCGGTTAAAATAAACGTAACTTCCTGCGGGCAAATTCCTGGTTACGCAAACCGGAGCCGGAGCAAAATGCCCAACCCTCTTATATTGTCCACACCCTCGACCGCCAGCGCCGCAAAATCTGAAACTGCCGCCAAGGGACACCCAATCTCGGAAGCGGCTGACACCTTTGCTGAGGTAATGGAGCAGGAATTGCAGCGTTCCGAAGGTGACAGCTTGAATGAGGACGTGCCCGAACTGACCAATAATGCCGAGGTGCAGGTTGAAGAGGATGTGGTCGAAGAAGACTCTGTTGATCTTGCGACCAGCCTGTCGGGAAAACCTGTAACTGACCCGCCCACCCGCGCGCCGGCGCAGGACGAAGAGATGGCACCTGAGGAAACGCCGGCATCGCTGCCCGAACCTGACAAGGCCGTAATACTCGCAGCGCCAAACAATGCGACCCCCGATCCTCGGGGGGATGCGCTTGGAAACGCGGCGCAGCGCGCCCGATCTGAGGTTCCGGCTTTGTTGCAGGCGAAAACCGCTCAGCAAAACCCGGAACACAATCTGACGCAAACCGCTATTGCAAAGGGCTATCGGACCAAGGCGTCGATACCCTCGGATTCTGCGCCCGGAAAACCCGAAGTGCCAGAACCAAAGCTGGTTTCGCGAGATACACCCGATGCGGCTCAGGCTCCCAAAGCCACCGGTTCACCGCCGACAACACAATCCATTCCGACATTTGTTCAAATGCAACTGATGGCGTCTGCCAAGGTGCAGGACGTTGAATTGGTATCAGACCCGGACGCCGAGGGGATTCTGCCCGCGCGCGAAAGCCAGCCATTTTCAACGGCACGGGATACGTCGGCAAGCCATCAGCACTTTTTAACCTCAGCACGGGCAGAAACGGCGCGGGCAATCGCGGGGCAGATGGCCGCTGCGATACATGCAAGACCACAATCCGGCACGATTGAACTGACCTTGAATCCGGAAGAGCTGGGCAAGATCTCAATCGTCATGAATGGCCGGGATGACGGGTTGCAGATGACGATCGCAGCCGAGCGGCCGGAAACTCTGGAAATGATGAGGCGACATCTTTCGGTTCTTGAGGCTGAGTTCAAAAACCTCGGGCTTGGCGATCTGTCTTTCAATCTGGGTGGTTCGTCAGACGGCCAGTCCGAAAGCGCGGATAGACACGCGGAGTCCGGTCTGAATACAACCCAGACCGAAATGGATCAGGCCAGCGAGCCGGTCTTAACCCGGATCGGCCATAGTGGCCGCGTTGATATGAGGCTTTGAGCATGATCACACCCGCACAGAATACAGGCGCTAACGCCACACAGACCCAATCTTCGGCGCAATCTGGAACGTCCGGTCTGGCCTCGGATTTTGAAACCTTCCTTCTGATGCTGACCGCCCAGGCCCGCAACCAAGACCCGCTGGAGCCGCTGGATTCATCGGAATACGCCTCGCAACTGGCTCAATTCTCGATGGTCGAGCAGCAGGTTCAAACCAACGATCTGCTTACTGCGCTTGCCTATTCACTTGGTAGCGTCAACCTTGAAGAGCTTGCCAGCTGGGTCGGGATGGATGTGCGAACCGCCTCGGCCTTTCATTTCGACGGTTCGCCAGAAACGCTGTATGCGCAGGCCGACCCCGGGGCGGACAGCGCCTATATGGTGATCCGCAACGAGTCCGACGAAATCGTTGAACGCATCGCTGTTTCAACGACGGAATCCGAGTTTGTCTGGGCCGGAACCGATGACGATGGCGCCCCGTTACCGGCAGGAAATTACACTGCAACGATAGAAAGTTATGACGGCGATGAGCTGCTGTCTGAACGTCTCGCCTCAGCCTATAATCAGGTGCTCGAGGCGCAGGTGGGCACGGATGCCGTTTTGCTGACGCTCGCTGGCGGAGAGGTGGTGCCAGCAGGAATAGTCACTGCGGTGCGAACAGGAGCTTGATCTACGGTTAACGACAGGCGAAACCAAGGCAATGCCCGACTCGTTGACTGATTGGTGATCTCCCTGCCTCAAATACCGTCCCCACCGCGCGACCTTGTTGCTCAACTTGTCAGGCTCGGATTTGCCGGCGCTGGGGCACAGTTTGAAACTCTGTATGGTGGCAGGACAAACCGGGTGTGGAAGGTGCTGGGCGACGACAGTGATCAAGTATTGAAACTGTACCGCTCGGACCTGGAAAACCCATTGTTTCGCAACGATCCCGCATTGGAGGCCGCCTGTCTGCGGGCACTGGCTTCTTCTGGGGTTGTGCCGCGATTGCGGGCAACGGGACAAGATGACAACGGATATTGGGTGTTCTACGACCACGCACAGGGCACCCCCTGGCGGTCTGACCCGGCCCCGGTGGCCCGGTTGCTGCACCGCCTGCATTCGCTCAACCCAAATATAGAGAACGCACCCACCGGTAAAAACGGTAGCGCAGATCTGGCCGAACATGGTCAAAGCATTCTGGCGATGTGCACATCGGATCGACGGGCTCAGCTGGAAAAGATGCAACCACAGCATCATATTTTGCGGTCGGATCACACTTGCCTGATTCACGGCGACCCGGTGGCGGGAAACATCCTCGTCGCATCCTCTGGTCTGACGCTGATTGACTGGCAATGCCCAGCCGTTGGTGATCCTTGCGAGGACCTTGCGCTATTCCTGTCACCCGCCATGCAATATCTTTACAGAGGTGCGGTTTTGACCGTTGACGAGCAAAAGTCCTTTCTTTCGGCGTATGACCGGCAGGAAACCGTAAACCGCTACCGATCTTTACGCCGCTGGTACGGGTGGAGAATGGCGGCCTACTGCCTATGGCGCGCAGAACATGGGGCACCGGATTATGAACAAGGGCTCGAGCTGGAACTGGCCGCTTTGTGAATGTCAGAGGTCGGCCAGTGCCATTAGCGCATAGGCTGGCGGCATCAGCGCCCGCCGCCAGGACCCAAGTGGAAAACGCCGCGGGGGTCGGGCCATTGGCTCAGGCAATTCCGCATCCTGTCCAAGCACCATGCGACTAAGCGCCCGCCCACAATAGGTACCCATCGCGACGCCGTTTCCATGATAGGCCAGCCCAGCAAACATCCCATTCTGACCCGGAACGGGCCCTGCGAACGGCGTCAGGTCCTGGGTAAGGCACACCATCCCTGACCACATATTGGTCACGTCCACATCGGCCCATGCCGGAAACATGGCCTTGAAATCACGCTGCACCTTTTGCCGGATCGCAGCCTCGGCCTTAGGTGATGAGCGCAGGCCACCGCGCATCCCAAACAGAAACCGTCGATCCGGCATAAGACGAAAATAGTGCAGAAGATTTCGTGTATCGTAAGACATCTGATCCGAGGTCCAGCCCTGCGCCGATACCTCAGCCTCGGTCAACGGGCGGGTCACCAGAACGGTTGATTGCGCTGGCATATAGCGCCCAGACAGCCATTCAGGCATGTTTTCACTGGAATATCCGTTGGTGCATATCAGTACATTCGACGCTTTGATCCGTCCTGACGCGGTTCGAACATCAAAGCTCGCGCTGGTTTTGGTGATGTCTCTGGCCATGGTTTTCTGTAAAAATCGGACCCCAACGGAAGCGGCCGCATTTGCAATGCCGAACAGGTATTTCCGGGGGTTCAGACCAAATCCGACCGGCACGCTATAGCCCCCGAAGAAATCCCCTCCCAACCCGAGCCCGGGCAGGTCGGCCACCTCATGCAAGCAGCCCCCGTCATCCGCCGAGCGTCGCAATTTCTCCATGGCGCGGGCGGTGTGGGCCAGGGCGGTCTCGCCCTTGGAATGAACGTCCGCTTCGATCTGATGCGCCTCAAGCAGGTCGGCGACAAGATTGACCGCATCCACTTCGGCCCGGGCAAAGCTTTCGGCCCCCTCGACCCCATATCGCCGAGCCATGCCACGATCGCTCAGCTTTGACCCACCTCGGCAGCAAAACCCACCATTGCGACCCGAGGCACCCCACCCCGGCGTCTCCGCCTCGAGAACTGCGACGGATAGGCCTGCCTGCCCCAGGAAAAGCGCGGCTGTAACACCTGTGAACCCGCCGCCGATGATGGCGACATCCACGCTCAGATCATCCTGCAACACCGGCCAGTCCGGTGCTGCGATAGTTTCATCCCACCAGCACCCTGATCGCGGTCCAGATCCATAGGTGAACTCAGGGAACAGGCGTTTCATTCCGCACGCACTGCCGCCATCTCATCCTGTTTCTGCCGGACCATCGCGCGCTTGGTGACCAAAGATGCTGCTATGACACCGACCGTCACGACCGCAATCATGATCGTGGATAGCGCATTGATTTCAGGGCTGACGCCCAACCGCACAGCTGAGAAAATCTTGATCGGCAGAGTCGTGGCTGACGGGCCCGATGTGAATGATGCGATCACCAGATCATCCAGCGACAGCGTAAAAGCCAATAGCCAGCCTGAAATCACCGCCGGGGCGATGATCGGCAGGGTGACAAGACGGAAGGCTTGTGCGGGTGAGCACCCAAGATCCAACGCTGCCTCTTCCAGAGACTGATCAAACGTGACCAGACGTGAGGATACAACAACCGACACGAAGCACATTGAAAAGGTCGTATGTGCCAGCACGATGGTCAAAATACCCCGGTCCAGTCCAATTCCGATGAACAGCAGCAAAAGCGACAGGCCAGTGATCACTTCGGGCATCACAAGAGGCGCATAGATCATGCCCGAAAACAGAGTCCGGCCAAAGAACCGCCCACCGCGTACCAGCACATAAGCCGCCGCCGTACCCAGAATGGTGGCCAGGGTCGACGAGAATACTGCAACCCGCAAGGTGACCCAGGCAGCATCAAGAAACGCTTCGTTCTGGACCAACTCACCATACCATTTGGTCGAAAATCCAGCCCAAACCGTGACCAGTTTGCTTTCGTTAAAAGAGAAGATGATCAAAATGAGCATCGGGATATAGAGAAACGCGAAACCAAGCGTCAACGAGACGACGTTGAACCAGCTTAATCTGTTCATTGCTCAGCCTCCGTCTGTTTCTGCTGGTTGCGCTGGAACAGCACGATGGGAATCACAAGGATCAGCAACAGCACAACTGCCACGGCACCGGCCACCGGCCAGTCGCGGTTCGAGAAGAACTCCTCCCACAACACTTTGCCGATCATCAATGTCCCGGATCCTCCGAGCAATGATGGGATCACAAATTCGCCGATCACCGGAATCATCACCAGGAAACAACCCGCGATGATACCCGGGCGTGACAAGGGGATCGTTATCAGCCAGAAGGCCTGAATACGCGAACAGCCCAAATCCTCTGCGGCCTCGATCAGCGACTCGTCCATTCGTTCAAGCGCGGAATAGATCGGCAGAATCATGAAGGGCAGATAGGTATAGACGATACCGATATAGACAGCTGTGTTGGTGTTTAGAATGGTCAGCGGGGTCGAGATGATGCCCGTCCACAGCAGCAGTTGGTTCAGGTAACCTTCGTTGCTGAGAATACCCATCCAAGCATAGACCCGGATCAGGAACGACGTCCAGAACGGCAGGATAACCAGCATCATCAACGTCGGGCGCCACTCAGCCGGTGCGCGGGCCATGCCATACGCGATAGGATACCCCACCAGCAAAGTCAGTATGGTTGAAATCAACGCGATTTTGACACTGGACAGGTAAGCTTTCCAATACAGGTCATCTTCGGTTAGCCAGACGAAATTCTCAAAATCCAGCTGGCTGAAGAAATCCCTGAGCCCGGCCCAGCCCTGAGATAAATCCAGTGTCGGCGTGTAAGGCGGGATGGCCAGTTCCGTGTCCGAAAGCGAGATTTTCAGAACGATGAAAAATGGCACCAGAAACAACGCCAAAAGCCAGACATACGGGACGGCGATCAGAAGGGCGCGGCGCATCAATCCGCCAACAGAACCGCGGCGGTGGCTGTCCAGGACAGCCAGACCGGGTCTTCCCATGTAAAGGAACGACGCGAAATGCGACGGGTATTTGCCGTCTGCGCCTTGATAATCGTGCCGTTATTCAGTTCGACGTGATAAGTGGACAGATTGCCCAGATAGGCAATGTCAAGCACCTTGCCCTGCACTGCGTTGATTGCATCCGCAGGACGATCAACCGAGATCGTCACCTTCTCGGGGCGGATCGCCAGATGACATAGCTGGCCGTTCGAAAACTCTGTGGTCGAGGACGCAGTCAAAGGTGCCTGACCTTCAGCCCAGTCAATCTGATAGGTCTCATCAGCGCTTGCCGTGGCCCTGCCCTGGATGATGTTCACATCGCCAATGAAATCGGCCACATAGACCGAACTGGGATTCTCATAAATCCGGTCGGGTGTCGCCACTTGTATCAGATTACCCTGATCCATTACCGCAACCCGGCTGGCCACGGTCATCGCCTCTTCCTGATCATGGGTCACGATCACAAAGGTGGTGCCGGTCTTTTCCTGAATATCCATCAACTCGAATTGCGTATCCTGTCGCAGTTTCTTATCCAGCGCCCCCAAAGGTTCGTCCAGCAACAGCAGCTTTGGCGCTTTGGCCAGGGATCGCGCAAGCGCCACGCGCTGACGCTGACCACCCGAGATCTGGTGCGGTTTGCGACGGGCGAATTGTTCAAGCCGGGTCAGGCGCAACATCTCTTCGACACGATCCATAAGATCATGCTTTGGCATATTGTCCCGGCGCAGACCAAAGGCGATGTTTTCCCAGATAGATAGATGCGGAAACAGCGCGTAGGATTGGAACATCATGTTCACAGCCCGTTTGTTCGGCGGAATGGGATCTATATCCTGCCCGCCCAGCAAAATATGCCCTTCGGTCGGTTTTTCAAACCCGGCCAACATTCGCATCATCGTGGTCTTGCCGCAGCCCGAGGGCCCTAGCAGAGCAAAGAATTCTTTCTCAAATATATCCAAGGACAGATTGTCGATGGCCGTGAACTCACCAAACCGTTTGGTGACATTCTGGAACTGGATCAGAGGTTTCGCCTGTGGGTCTTCCCACGGCACAAAAACAGTAGAGTTCAAAACGGCCCCCGTTCGGCAATCTGAAAAGAATGGCAGGGCGGTTGGTCCGCCCTGCTGAAACAAGCCGGATCAGGTGCCCGATTTGATCTTGGTCCACAAACGGGTCACGACCCGCTGTATCTTCGACGGGTAAGGCGTCGTGATATAGAGGTTTTGCATGGTCGCATCATCCGGATAGATGGCCGGATCACCGATCACGTCTTCCTCAAGAAATTCTTGCGAAGCCTTGTTGCCATTGGCGTAGTAAACATAGTTCGAGGCCGCAGCCATATTGTTGGCATCCAGAATGAAATTCAGGAATTTATGCGCACCCTCCGGGTTCGGAGCATCAGCCGGAATCGCCATCTGGTCGAACCACATCAACGACCCTTCAGCAAAGGGATGGTACTCAATTTCAACACCATTATCGGCTTCGGCCGCACGATCGCGGGCCTGCAGGATATCACCCGACCACCCCACGGCGACACAGATGTCGCCATTGGCTAATGCGTTGATATATTCCGAGCTGTGGAACTTCTGAATGTGCGGTCGAACGCTGGTCAAGACCGCCTCGGCCTTGCCAATAACATCTTTGTCATGGCTGTCCGGGTCTTCACCCAAATATTGCAGAACCATCGGAATGATTTCTGCCGGAGCATCCAGGAAATGTACGCCGCAGGATGCAAGTTTCTCCATATTCTCGGGTTTCAGAACCAGATCCATGCTGTTTAGCGCAACATCTTCGCCCAACGCTTCCTGCACTTTTCCAACATTTACACCAAGCCCGGTTGTGCCCCACATGTAGTTGATAGAATAGGCGTTGTCCGGATCATACCCGGCAGTACGTTCCTGAATCACATCCCACAGATTGCCTGAATTCGACAGCTGTGCAGCGTCAAGCGCCTGAAAGGCTCCAGCCTGGATCTGACGCTGAAGGAAAGTACCCGAAGGCACCACCACGTCATAGCCTGATCCACCGGCCAGCATCTTGGTCTCCAATACCTCGTTGCTGTCAAAAACATCATAAATCAGAGTCAGACCGGTATCTTCCTCGAACTTTGTCAGAAGCTCTTCGTCGATATAGTCGGACCAGTTGTAAACACGCACCTCTTCAGCGAAGGCCGCCGAAGTCCCCAATGCGATGACCGCTGTCATGGTCAGCGTTTTGATTGTCATATTATTCTCCCTGCAAGTGTACGCGCTATTTTCCCGTTTTTTTGGATTTGATCAAGTTTTGCGTTTTCGCACGATCCGTCGTATGGTTTCACGAGGTCAGAAACCTGACAAGTCAACATAGCGGGAAACAGGGCAAACCACTTGGATTTGATCAAAAATAAGGCATCCAGCACTGACGGTGCGCGTGAAAAACGACCTGCGCATGAACAGGTCTATAATACCCTCAGATCACAAATCATGTACGGCGAATTGGTGCCGGGGCAACCCGTCACGATCCAGGGTCTCACTGATTCGCTGGGTGTTGGAATGACCCCTGTGCGGGAGGCTATCAGACGCCTGATATCCGATGGTGCTCTGGTGTTTCAGGGCAACCGCCGAGTGAGTGTTCCTCTTCTGACCGACGGCGACGTCGAACAGATGATTTATTCAAGAATCAAAATAGAATCAGAGCTTTCGAGGCGTGCAACTGCGAATGTGACACCTCAGGACATTGATCATCTTGAGCAGATCGACCAACGTCTGGATCGCACTATCAGCGATGGAGACGTCAGCGGCTATCTGCGCCTCAACCACCGGTTTCACGAAACGCTTTACGGCCATGCAAACGCCCCGATTCTCAATGATCTGGCCGAGCGCCTGTGGCTTAGATTCGGGCCGTCTTTGCGCGTTGTATGTGGTAGATTCGGCACTCAGAGCCTGCCGGACCGCCACAAGGATATCATTTCGGCGTTGCGCAATCAGGACGCGGATATGGCAGCAAAAGCAACCGCACAAGATATCGAACAGGGCATGGAGCTGATGGCAGACGCCTTAGTCAACGCTTAGATCTGTCCGATTCGATTGACAGGAAAAAATTTGATCATATTGTAGCTGCCAATCGCTCTTGCAGGAGATTTTCCGATGTCGACCATCACAAACCATTTGCCCACGGCCCAGTTGCAGGCCTTGGACGCCGCCCACCACATGCACCCTTTTTCGGCCAATGGCGCCCTAGGGAAAGAAGGCGCGCGTGTGATCACCCGTGCGAAGGGCGTCTACCTTACGGACAGCGAGGGTGAAGAAATACTCGATGCAATGGCGGGCCTGTGGTGTGTCAATATCGGCTATGGTCGCGATGAACTGGCCGAGGTCGCAGCCCGCCAGATGCGCGAACTGCCGTATTACAATACCTTTTTCAAAACGACCCACGTCCCTGCCATCGCGCTGGCCGCGAAGATCGCGGAACTTGCGCCAGGCGATCTGAACCATGTGTTCTTTGCAGCCGGCGGGTCTGAGGCGAATGACACAAACATCCGTCTGGTTCGGACCTATTGGGCCGAAAAAGGCCAGCCCGACAAGAACATCATCATCAGCCGCCATAACGCCTATCATGGCTCTTCGGTCGGCTCGGCGTCGTTGGGCGGCATGGCAGGGATGCACGCGCAGGGTGGAATCCCGATCCCGAATATCCACCATATCAACCAGCCAAACTGGTGGGCCGAAGGTGGCAGCATGTCACCCGAAGAATTCGGCCTGGCCCGCGCGCGTGAGTTGGAAGAGGCGATTGAGGAACTTGGCGAAAACCGCGTCGCAGCCTTTATCGCCGAACCCGTACAGGGCGCAGGTGGCGTGATCGTTGCACCGGATACCTACTGGCCTGAAATTCAGCGCATCTGTGACAAATACGATATCCTGTTGATCGCGGATGAGGTCATCTGCGGCTTTGGCCGCACCGGCAATTGGTTCGGGTCACAAACCGTCGGCATTCGCCCCGATATCATGACCATCGCCAAAGGCCTCAGCTCGGGCTATGCGCCGATTGGCGGATCCATCGTAAGCGATGAAATCGCCGAGGTCATTGGTGGCACCGAGTTCAATCACGGCTACACCTATTCCGGCCATCCGGTCGCCGCCGCCGTGGCACTGGAAAACCTGCGCATCCTCGAAGAAGAAAAGATCGTCGAGCATGTCCGCGATGTGGCCGCGCCGTATCTGAAGGAAAAATGGGAGGCGCTGGCCGATCACCCGCTTGTGGGCGAGGCCAAGATCGTCGGCATGATGGCCTCGATTGCGTTGACCCCGGACAAGGCCAGCCGCGCCAAATTCGCCTCCGATCCGGGTACAGTCGGCTATATCTGCCGCGACCGCTGCTTTGCGAATAACCTGATCATGCGCCATGTGGGCGATCGGATGATCATCTCTCCTCCGCTGGTTCTGACACCCGCGGAAATTGATGAGATGCTCGTACGCATCCACAAATCTCTGGACGAGGCACAGGCCGAGATCATCGCACAGGGCCTGATGAAAGCGGCCTCCTGACCCGCGCAGCTTCATCTGGCTGAAAATACCTCGGGGGAGGCGCCGTCAGGCGACGGGGGCAGAGCCCCCTCCCCTACCTCAACCGCTCTAACAGCGGCGCGGACGCATAGCCGTCCGGCAAAAGCCCCTGTGCCAGTTGATAGGCCCGAACCGCCTCGGTGGTGTTCGGGCCGGTGCGCCCGTCGATCCCCTGTGTATCGAACCCGGCTTCGGTCAGCCGGAGCTGCAATTCCTTCTTCTCAGCAAAGCTCAACGCCCGATCACCCCGAGGCCACTCGGCCTGAAACGCCGCGCGGCCCGCCAGACGGTCGGACAAATGTCCAATGCCGATCACATAGGCATCTGCACCGTTGTATTGCTCGATCACGCGGAAATTTTCGAAGACCATCAATGCAACGCCTTCACCACCCGCTGGCAACAAGATCGCTGCCTGACCATGATCCGTAAGCGGCTGTCCATCCCACGCAACCACGCCCAGCGCCGCCCAGTCTGACGGCAGCAGCGTGTAATCGCGTCTCGCGGCCGCAAAATCGAACCCGGCGGGCAGCTGTACTTCAACACCCCATGGCTGTCCCTTGGTCCACCCATGACGCGCCAGATAGGCCGCTGTCGAGGCCAGCGCGTCGGTCGGGTCATCCGCCCATATATCCCGCCGCCCATCACCGTCGAAATCCACGGCGTGATCCAAAAACGAGGTCGGCATGAACTGCGTATGCCCCATTGCTCCGGCCCAACTTCCGACCATCGTTGCGGGACTGACATCGCCTGCCTGAATGATCCGCAAGGCGGCAATCAGTTGCGTTTCAAAGAACTCAGCCCGTCGGGCATCAAAGGCCAGCGTCGCAAGCGAACGGATCGTCTGATCCGACCCCCGAAATGTGCCGAAAGATGTCTCAAGCCCCCAAATCGCGGCCACGACCTCTTTTTCGACGCTATACTGCGCCTCAATCCGGGTCAGCACCGCGGCATGGCGTTCCAACCCCGCGCGACCGTCCGCGACGCGCCGATCAGAAACGGCCGCATCCAGATAGTCCCAGATGGGCTTGGTAAACTCAGCCTGATTACGATCGCGCTTGATGATGTCCTTGTCATAGGCCAGCCCCGCAAGCGCGCGGTCCAAAGTCCCGGGCAGGATGCCCTGCGCCTGTGCCCTCGCCCGAAAATCACCAAGCCACGCCTGAAACCGGGCGCTTCTTTCCTCTGACACGCGATACATTTCCTCCGATGGTCGGACGACCGGTCGGATTGAGACTGTAAGATCAGCCGACGCCAATTGTATCGGCTGTGGCCCTTCCGGGCTTTTGATGGACTCCGCCTGTACGATGGATGCCCATAATGCTGCGGTCATAACGCCGCTTACGCATCTACGCATTCCGAATTTCCTGATAACTGCTCAACCACAGGATAGCGCAAAAATGGCGAATCTCAAAGCGCTCAGCTTTCCGAGTCGCGGTCTCTCGCCTTTCGCTCGGATCGCAGCCGGTTCAGAGCTTCGCGCAGCAGAGGGACCCGGTTGGGCCGGAACGAGGCCCCGGTCGTCTGCATCTCTTGCATGCGATCCAACCGAAACACGCGGAAATCCTGCCGCAACAAGCACCAGCTGATCAGCACGCTGGCGCGATCCATGTACACAATGCTCAGCGGGTTTACACTGCGACGGGTCTCGTCGCCTTTGGCATCCCAATAGGAAAATTCGATCGTCTGTTCGTCCCAGGTGGCCCGCCGCAGTTCAGCGACATCCACCGTTGGTTTCGCCGGCCGGTCAAACCGTGTGGCGGTCAGCACCGCATGGCTGAGGCGCTGAGACTGGCGCGGTGGCAAACGACCCTGCAGCTTGCGCAGAACTTCGCTGGCAGCCTCTGAGAGGCCGGGATCACCAATGGATTGTACCTCGCGCAGGCCAAGCACCAGGGCCTCAAGCTCATCATCGGTGAAGCCAAGCGGTGGCAGGGTGGCGTCCTCGATCAGGGTGAACCCGAACCCCGCCTCTCCGTCGATCACGGCGCCGAGGCTGCGCAATGAATCGATGTCTCGGTGAATCGTGCGCGGCGAAACGCCCAGATCCTGAGCCAGCTCAATCGACGTTCTTGGCGACGGGCCAGAGCGCAAGGATTGCATTAATTGGAACAAACGGGCGGTGCGGGTCATAATGCAGGTTACTTTATCTCTAATGACAGAAATTGTCATTAGCTCGGCATACCCATCACCTATACCCATGATGGAGCCCAAGATGCTGACCCTTTTGACCTACCCCTCTGCCTTTGGCCTGTTCAGCGCCAGCCCGTTTTGCGTGAAGACGGCACTAATGCTGCAAACATCGGGCCAACGCTGGCAGCGATCTGACCTCCTTGATCCGCGCAAGATGCCGCATCAGAAGCTGCCGGTTCTGCGCACGCCGCAGCGTCTGATCCCCGACAGCGACCTGATCCGCGACTGGCTTGAGGCGCAAGGCAGTGATTTTGATCACGGGCTGAGCGATCTGCAAAAGGCCCAATCGCGCGCCTTGATCCGCCTGGCCGAAGAGCATCTGTATTTTCAGATCGTCCAAGACCGCTGGGCCAATGACGAAGTCTGGCCGATTCTGTATAAGACCTTTTTCACTGGCATCCCCGCCCTGATCCGCAAACCAGTTGCCAATTCTATCCGCAAGAACGTTGTTAAAGGATTGGGGTTTCAGGGCGTCTCTCGATTCTCAGATGCGGAACGTCAGGACAGGCTGGAACGCGATCTTGAGGCGATCTCGGCCTATCTATGGCAGTCGACCTATTTGATGGGAGAAACCCCGACCTCAGTGGATATGAGCGTGGCCCCCATGCTTGCCGCGATGCGCGCGACGCCGGCCAATACACCGCTGACCCAGCGGATCAAACAGGATAAGCTGTTGAGCGACTACATAGACCGGATGGAGCAGGCGATACCGCTGTCATGACACAATTTGACGATCCCGCAGTGGCAGCGGCCTATCATGCCCTGCCCGAAGGCACACGTGCCGGGGCGCTTGCGCTGCGTCAGTTGATCCTGGAAACCGCCACTTCGTTGCCCCGCGCGCAGCCGTTGCAAGAGGCATTGCGCTGGGGGCAGCCCGCCTATCTGGCGCCCAAGGGATCCACGATCCGATTGGGCGGGCACAAAGCGGCCCGCTTTGCCCTGTTCGTGCATTGCCAAAGCCGGTTGATGGGCGATTTCACCTCGGCCTTTCCGGGCGAAGATAGGATAGACGGCAACCGGGCAGTTCTGTTTGATGATCCGGATCAGATCGACGCCACCCGCCATGGCTGGCTGATAGCCCGTGCGTTGACCTATCACCTTCCCGCAAAAGGCTGACCTACATGCGCCTTGTTCCCGAGATGTGAATTCACTTCTGACGGCGTTTGCGTTCCACCTTGCGTTTGATCTTGTCCTTCTTGCGCTTGGTGCTGACTGCCTTGCGTCGCGTTGGGCGCTTGGATGCTCCTCCGCGCCCCGTCGGCAGGGCCTGATCGTCGATCGACAACAGCTCCAACTCCAGCCCGCCCGTCACAGGTGTCGCTTCGGTCAGACGCACGGTGACGCGTTGGCCGATGGCTATGATCAGCCCGGTGTCCGACCCCATCAGGGTTCCGGCCTCGCGGTCGAAATGGAAGAACTCGCGCCCCAAGGATCGCACCGGTACCAGACCGTCCGCGCCGGTCTCGTCCATTTTCACGAAAGCCCCAAACCGGGCGATACCACTGATCCGACCCGAGAACTCAGTCCCAACGCGCTCGCTCAGATAAGCCGCCAGATACCGGTCGGTCGTATCTCGTTCCGCCATCATCGAGCGGCGTTCGGTATCCGAGATATGAGTGGCAGTTTCGTCCAGCCGGGCGATCTCATCCTCGGTCAGCCCATCGGTACCCCAGCCATGGGCCGAGATCAGCGCGCGGTGCACGATCAGGTCGGCATAGCGCCGGATGGGCGAGGTGAAATGCGCGTAATTCCGCAGCGCCAGCCCGAAATGGCCGAAATTTTCAGCGTTGTAATAGGCCTGCGCCATCGACCGCAGGGTGGTCAGATTGATCAACTCTGCATCCTCGGTGCCCGCAGCCGCATTCAGCAGTGCGTTCAGGTGGCGGGTCTGCAACACCTGCCCCTTGGCCAAATTCAACCCCGCCGCCTGAGCCGTTTCCCGCAGGCTTTCCAGCTTCTCGGGTGCTGGTTCTTCGTGGACACGGAACAGCAGCGGGCGGCGCTTGGCGATCAGGGTTTCAGCCGCAGCGACATTGGCGAGGATCATGAACTCTTCGATCAGCTTATGCGCGTCCAGACGGTCGCGGAAAGCCACGCTTTGAACGTCGCCCGTATCGCTCAGGATAATCTTGCGTTCCGGCAGGTCCAGTTCCAGCGGTTGCCGCACACCCCGCGCCTTTTTCAGTGCAGCATAAGCAGCATAGAGCGGCTTCAATACGGTCTCTAACAGAGGCCCGGTGCGGTCATTGGGGGCACCATCGATGGCCTCCTGCACCTCGGCATAATGCAGCGAGGCGGCGGAGCGCATAAGCCCCCGCACGAACCGGTGGCCGATCTTGTTGCCCTCGGCGTCGATCTGCATCCGCACGGCGATACACGCGCGCGGGACGCCTTCGTGCAACGAACACAAATCACCGGACAGCCGATCCGGCAGCATCGGCACCACGCGGTCGGGGAAATAGCTGGAGTTGCCCCGCTTGCGCGCCTCGCGGTCCAGCGCCGTACCGGGCTGCACATAGGCGGCGACGTCAGCAATGGCGACCCAAATAACATGCCCCCCGGGGTTCTTAGGATCATCGTCAGCATGGGCGAAACAGGCGTCATCATGATCCCGCGCGTCTGAGGGGTCGATGGTCAGCAGCGGCATATCGCGCAGGTCTTCGCGCCCTTTCAGGCCAGCGGGTTTGGCCTTGTCGGCCTCTGCAATCACTGTGTCGGGAAAGTCATCGGGAATGCCATGCTGATGAATGGCGATCAGCGACACGGCCTTGGGGGCCGACGGGTCGCCCAGCCGTTCGACAATGCGGGCACGTGGCAGGCCCATGCGGGTCTTGGGTCCGGCCTGTTCTGCCTCGACCAGCTCACCGTCTTTTGCACCCAGTACGGCACCTTCATTGACCAACCACTCGTTCTGCCCGGCCTTGTCGATGGGCACGATCCGTCCGCCCTCGGTCCCTTTGCGGAAGATACCGACGATCTTGCGCGGGTTGGTTCCGATCCGGCGGATCAGGCGGGCCTCGTAATTATGGTCTTCCTCATGCACCACGGTCAGACGGGCCAGAATGCGGTCGCCTTCACCCAGCGCCGGGTCACTGGCGCGAGTGATCATCAGAACAACCGGCTCGACCCCTTCGCCATGCCATTCCAGCGGGCGCGCGAACAGATCACCATCGGCATTCGGCGCCTTCACCTGCAACACGCTGACAGGCGGCAAACGATCCGGGTCACGATAGCTGCGATTGCGCTTTTCAAGATGCCCTTCGGCCTCAAGTTCCTTGAGGATCCGTTTCAGGTCGATCCGATCCGCGCCCTTGATGCCAAAGGCTTTAGCAATGTCGCGTTTCGAGGTCAGGGTGGGGTTCGCTGAGATCCAATCGAGGACCTCTTGCTTGGTAGGGATGCGAGTCATGATTTCGGCCTATCACGGAGATGCGGCGGCGTCATGACCAAAAAGGGTCAGGCTTGCAGATCAGCAACCGTGTCGACATCGCGCAGCTGATCCAGCATCTCCACCCGGCATCCGGGGATCGAGGCCAGCGTGTCGGCCAGCGCATGTTCCGTCGACCAGCGCACGTTTTGAAACAGGCTGTGTGGCAGGGCACCAATGCGTTGCGCCCCGACCAGCCAATATCCGCCATCCGGGGCCGGACCAAACACCATCTGGTTGCGCCCCAATGCCCGGAACGCGCGCGCGATATGCCCCCGTGTAACCCCTGGGATATCCGCACCGATCAGACAGACTGGCCCTGTTGGCATTTCCCGCAGCATCCGCCCCATACGATCGCCTAGATCCCCACTCCCCTGTGGCGCACGTGGCAGATCAGCGGGCCAGATGCGGCTGGTCAGCCCTTCGCGGTCCGGCGAGACCGCCAGCACGATCTGCCAGCGCGGATCGCGCAGGCGCCGGATCAAAGAGCGGGTCTGATGCCGAAACCACCACGCCGCACCGACCATACCGATATCGCGCCCCAACCGGGTTTTGACACGGCCCGGGCGCGGTTCTTTCGCCATGATCACCAGGGTGCGCTGCATGAATCAGGAAAAATAGTCGGTCAGGATACGAGTATAGACCGCCTTGAGCTGTTCAATCTGCGCCACCTCAACGCATTCATCCACCTGATGCATGGTTTTGCCGACCAAACCAAATTCGACAACCGGACAATGATCCTTGACGAAACGCGCGTCCGAAGTACCCCCAGTTGTTGACATCTCGGGCGTGACCCCGGTTTCAGCCGCAACCGCTTTGGCCACCAATTCCGACAGAGGGCCAGGAGGGGTCAGAAAGCTTTCGCCCGATATCTTGATCCGCACATCAACATCAACGCCAAACGCGGCGGCTACATCGCGCGCCTGCGCTTGCAGCCAATCGCTGAGGCTGGCGCCGGAATGCAGGTCGTTGAACCGGATGTTCACCGCCCCGCTGCACTGTGCCGGGATGACATTTGTGGCGGAATTACCCGTGTCGATCGCCACAACCGCCAGCGTCGAGGCGTCAAAATGATCAGATCCCCGGTCCAACTCGTGACTGGCCAGCCTGTCCATCAGCCGGGCCATGGCGGGCAGTGGGTTCTTTGCCCGGTGCGGATAGGCCGAATGGCCCTGCACACCTGTTACGGTAAACCAGGCGGTCATCGAGCCGCGACGGCCAATCTTCATCATTTCACCCATCCTGTTCGGGCAGGTGGGTTCACCGACCAGGCAGACGCTCATCCGCTCGCCGCATTGATCCATATGGTCAAGCAGGGCGGTGGTGCCATGCAGCGCATCAGCCTCTTCGTCACCCGTGATCGTCAGGATGATCGCCCCGTCGGGCGGCGTGTCGCGTACAAAATCCACTGCCGCCGCTGCAAAGGCCGCCACACCCGATTTCATGTCAGTGGCCCCGCGTCCATACATGAACCCTTCCCGGATTTCTGCCCCGAAAGGCGGTGTGGTCCAAGCGGCCTCGTCGCCCACCGGAACAACATCGGTGTGACCGTTGAAACCAAAGCTTCGGGCGTGACCTTTTGCACCCCATCGCGCAAACAGATTGCTGATGCCGGCGCGATCAACACGGGTACAATCAAACCCCGCCTGCGACAGGACATCCTGCAGCAGGACAAGGGCACCGCCTTCTTCAGGTGTGACCGATGGGCAACGGATCAGGTCGGCCGTCAACGCAATCGGATCTGTCATGGTGGGCCCTTTCCATAAAATTTCTTTCAGGTTCGCGCACAGATTCAACGAATTGGCCCGATTGCCAACCCCAACAGGCCAGAAACCGCGGGCTTTTTCCACCTTGTATCGAACTGACACCCCCGGAAAACATGGGGCCTTACGCTGCGATTGCCTTGTCTGCCGGTTCGAATATGCGCTAGAGGGCCGCGAAACAGGTGATTTTACGATGACACGTGCTCTTTTCGCATTGATCTGCCTGACTTTCGCCGTTCTCGGCCAGCAAAGCCAGGCCCAGACGCTGACGGTTTCGACCGTGACACGGCCTCCGTTTTCTTTTGTCGAAGATGGAGCCCAAACCGGATTCTCGATGGACCTGCTTGAGGCGTTGGCTGAATCCCTGAATTGGGACTATTCCATCCAACGTTCCGACGCCTTTGGCGACATGCTGGGCGCAGTGCAGGACAGATCCGCCGATCTGGCCATCGCCAATATCTCGATCACTGCTTCGCGAGAAACGCAGATGGACTTCAGCCAGCCGATTTTCGAGGCTGGTTTGCAGATCATGGTGCCATCGGACGCGGTGCGCCGCCCGTCACTGCTACATGCGTTACTGTCGCGCGAATTGTTCATTGCTATCGGGCTTGCCTTTGCCATCCTTCTTGGCGGCGGCATGCTGATGTGGGTGTTCGAGCGCCGCTCGCAGCCCTATTTCGACCGCAAGCTAGACGAGGCCTGGTTCCCCTCATTCTGGTGGGCCTTGAATCTGGTGGTCAATGGCGGGTTTGAGGAACGAATGCCGCGCACGCCATTTGGTCGAATTCTGGGTGTAGTGCTGGTTGTATCTTCGCTGTTTATCGTCTCGGTCTTCACTGCGCGGATCACCTCGGTCATGACAGTGGATGCAATCAGTGGCAGCGTGAATTCGATAAATGACCTTTACGGCAAAGAGGTCGGAACAATCTCGAATTCAACCGCTGCTAACTTTCTGAACCGCCGCGAGATCGAGTTTACCAACTATGATGGGCTCGACCCCATGCTTGAAGCCTTTCGCAACGAGGAACTGGACGCCATAGTGTTCGACGCGCCGATCCTGTCCTATTTCGCCGCCCATGAAGGACGCCGGATCGCCTCGATGACAGGCGGTATATTCCTGCGCGAGAATTACGGCATTGCCTTCCCTACCGGGTCCCCGCTGGTCGAAGACGTCAACCAGGCGCTGCTGGCGCTGCGCGAAGACGGCACCTATGACGAGATTTATCGCAAGTGGTTTGGGGCGCGGAACTAAGCCGTCTCTTCATCCCCGAAAAACGGGGTCATCTGCGCCACGATCACTGCATTTTCATCCAGCGCGCGCTGCATCAGGGCCCGTTCATCCGGGTCGATCTCGTGACCTTGCGCTTCACGTTCAGCCAAAGTGCCATAGCCTGTGACATCCAAAGGCGCGGTATCTGCCTGTTTCAGGATCGCCACCGTTTCGCGCACGGCCTCGGCCTCGTCGACGCCGCTGGCAAAACACATCAATGCCGCCCCGGTTGCGCCGTCGGGCAGGCCATCGCCATCCTTGCGACCGATCTGCACAAGCAGGGTATAGACCTGCTGACGCGAAGGTTTCTTTTGCTTTTCCATGCAAGGGGCCATAGCCGCGCACCTGCCTGCGGTCAAGCAGCCGGGGAATTGCAGTGGATCGCCTGTGCCGCCATAGTGCCCGCAGTAACCTGACACCGATCACAAAAGGACGTTGCCATGACTTATCCGGATTTCATCACAGGATTCCCAAGCCTCGACGTGCCCTTCCCCGAAGATGTGGTGCAAACGGCCGTGATCAGATCAGACGCGGGGCTGGTGGCGTTTTTTACCTTTCTTCAGGATTTCGAACTGCCCCTTCATTCCCATCTGGCACAATGGGGAACTGTGGTCGAAGGTGAGATTGAGCTGACCATTGGCGATGAAACCAAGAGCTATGGCCCCGGTGACAGCTATTCGATCCCCGCAGGAGTGGAGCATGGCGGCAAGATCAAAGCCGGGTCGCGCGTCATTGATGTGTTCGAAGAACCGGACCGCTATCCGGTCAAAGGGTAAGCGATAACAAAAAAGGGCCGCAGCGGATCGCGCTGCAGCCCCCTTGTTTGATCCGCGCCCAGTATTAGTCGCGCAGCAGCTCGTTGATCCCGGTTTTCGAGCGGGTCTTTTCATCCACCCGTTTCACGATCACGGCGCAGTAGAGGTTGATGTTGTTCTTGGACGGCATCGAGCCCGCAACAACCACCGAATAGGGCGGAACTTCACCATAGGTGACCTCGCCGGTTTCGCGGTCGACGATCTTGGTCGATTTGCCGATGAACACGCCCATGCCCAGAACCGAGCCTTCGCGCACGATGCAGCCTTCGACCACTTCGGACCGGGCGCCGATAAAGCAGTTGTCTTCGATGATGGTCGGACCCGCCTGCATCGGTTCCAGAACGCCGCCGATCCCAACACCGCCCGACAGATGGACGTTCTTGCCGATCTGCGCGCATGAACCGACGGTGGCCCAAGTATCAACCATTGTGCCCTCGTCCACATAGGCACCCAGGTTCACAAATGACGGCATCAGAACCACGCCGGGCGCAATAAAGGCGGATTTGCGAACGACGCAATTCGGCACCGCGCGAAAGCCAGCGGCCCGCCATTGGTTTTCACCCCAACCCGCGAACTTGCTGTCCACCTTGTCCCACCAGCCGCCGTCCTGAGCGCCGCCGGTCTGGATTTCCATATCCTTGATGCGAAAGCCCAGCAGAACCGCTTTTTTCGCCCACTGGTTCACATGCCAGTCGCCGCTGTCTTGCTTTTCCGCGACCCGCAGCGACCCGCTGTCCAGCGCATTCAGCGTATCTTCGATCGCTTCGCGTGTCTCGCCGGTGGTGGCGGGGGTGATGGCATCTCGCGCCTCCCAGGCGGCTTCGATGGCGGCTTCCAGTTGCGCGTTGGACATTTGGCGGCTCCCTGCAGATTCTGTTCACGCTTGTGTTGCCTATACGCAAGCGACGGACTGGCTGCAATGCGACGCTGAGCGCGCGCTTTGCGGCTGTTTGTTGCGGTTTCAGCCGTTCAGAGGGTCCGGTGAGATGTTTCCACCACAGATCAGCACCGCCACCCGTTCGCCCGGCTCTGGCGTGTAAGCCCCCGATAGCAGCGCAGCCAAGGCTGTTGCGCCCGCTGGTTCCACCAGAACGCGATGCGCCCGCCACAAGGCCTGCTGCGCTTGAGAAATGGCCTGATCACTGACCAGAACCGATTGCACGCCCTGTGCCAGATCGAAACAAATTGAGCCGATCCGCCGCGCGCCCAGCGCATTTGCCGCAATGCCCGAGACGGACACATCCACCGGTTCTCCCGCCTGCAGGGCTGCATTCAGCGCGCAGGAGGTTTCCGGCTCAACCGCCACGACCTTGCGCGTGCCTTGCAGCCAGGCCAGCGCCCCGGCGATCAGACCGCCACCGCCCACCGCGATCAATACGGTATCCGCTTTCAGGCCCTGTGCCTCCCATTCGGCAAAGCAGGTTCCCTGCCCGGCGACCGTAGCGGGGGCGTCATAGGCGTGAATCTGCATCGCGCCCGACGCATCCTCATACGCCTGCGCCGCAGCAAGAGCGTTGGCATATTCTCCCGGCACCACGCTCAGATCTGCGCCTGCCTGTTCAATCAGCGCAATCTTGGACGGCCCTGCCAGTTCCGGGACAAAAATCTTGGCCGGATAGCCTAGCGCCTGTGCCGCATAGGCTGCGGCTGCGCCATGATTGCCGCCCGATGCGGCCACAACACCAGCCTCGGGCACATCCGAACTGATCAGAGTGTTAAACGCCCCGCGCGCCTTGAAACTGCCGGTGTGCTGCATATGCTCCAGCTTCATTTCCACCGAATAATCGAGACCCAAGACACGGCTTTCCATGACTGGCGTCACTTGTGCATAGCCGGTTATGCGGTGCTGTGCCGCCAGTATTTCGCTCTTCCAATTCATTCTCATCTTTCCGTGACTGGCACTCTGCGCCCGAACCCTATAGCTGTTTGGAAAACACGCAAGCAGGGATCGTTACCCCATGAGAGAAGACCGCCTCAGCCCGTTTCGCGACGCGCAGACCGACCGTTCGACCGCAAGCGAGGTACCCGACACCCCGCAAACCCGCTCACCCGCCTATCGCCTTGCCTTTGCCGATGAGGATTTCCTGTGCCGGGATGAGCTGCGCCCTGTGCGCCTGCAGCTGGAACTGCTCAAGCCCGAGATGATCATGACGGAGCGTGAGATCACCTCGACCATCGTCATGTTCGGCGGCGCGCGTATCCCTGAGCCGTCACAGAAACACACCGCGCGGACGGAAACGCTGGCCGGGCTGTCGGAATATTACGACGAAGCGCGCGAGTTTGCCCGGTTGATGACCGAGAAATCGAACGAAACCGGCGGGCGCGAGAATGTAATCGTCACCGGCGGTGGCCCCGGCGTGATGGAGGCTGGCAACCGCGGCGCGCAGGATGCGAACGGCTGTTCCATCGGCCTGAACATTGTGCTGCCGCATGAACAGGCACCGAACCTGTACGTTACGCCCGAGCTCAGCTTTAACTTCCACTATTTCGCCATCCGCAAGATGCATTTCCTGATGCGCGCCCGCGCCATCACCATCTTCCCCGGCGGCTTTGGCACCATGGATGAGCTGTTCGAGTCCCTGACCCTGATTCAAACCGGCCGTATGGAGCGTGTGCCCTTCCTGCTATTCGGTCGCGCGTTCTGGGAAAAGGTCATCAACTGGGAGGCGCTGGCCGACGCCGGCACCATCTCGGACGAGGATCTGGACCTGTTCCGGTTCGTCGATACCGCGCAAGAGGCGGTCGACATAATCGAGAAATGGGAACCCACCCCGCCCCGTGACGAAATACCGGGGCGCTAAACGATGGGGCGCAAGACCGGCGAGATGCTGCATCTGCGGGGCAACGCACTGACCAAGGGCGAGCCCGTGGCCCTGCCCCTGACCCAAAGCAGTATGTTCCACCTGCCCGGCGCGCCGGACGGGCATGATTTCTACGGTCGCGTCAACAACCCAACCTGGGAACATCTGGAACAGGTTCTCGCCCATCTTGAAGACGCCCCCTGCCTGGCTTTCCCGTCGGGCATGGCGGCGATTTCGGCCGCGTTGTTTGCCACGGTCAAAGCCGGGTCGCGCATCCTAATCCCGTCGGATGGCTATTACGTCACCCGCGTGCTGGCCGACCGATTTCTGTCAGGTCTGGGTGTCATAGTGACAGAACGCCCGACAACCGCCTTTTCCGAAGGTGGGTTCGACGGCTTCGATGTGGTCTTTGTCGAAAGCCCCTCGAACCCTGGCCTGGATATGATGGACCTGCCAGCCATCGCGTCGTCCGTGCGCGCAGCTGGTGGGATCACCATTGCTGACAACACAACCATGACACCACTGGGCCAGCGTCCTTTGGATATGGGCGTAGATATCGTCGTGTCCTCTGACACCAAGGCCATGGGCGGGCATTCCGATCTGCTGATGGGCCATGTGGCCAGCCGCAATACAGATGTCATGGAGCGGGTCGAGGAATGGCGGCGTGTCTCTGGCGCGATCCCCGGCCCGCATGAGGCTTGGTTGCTGCATCGTGGGCTGGAAACACTGGATGTTCGGTTCGACCGGATGTGCAGCTCGGCCCAGGTGTTGGCAGAACGGTTGGCGGCGCATCCGTCTGTGAAAGACATCCGCTATCCCGGCCTGCCAGGTGACCCATCCTACACCTTGGCACAGGCTCAGACCACGCGGTTCGGATTCCTTCTTTCGATCACGTTGGAAACCCAGGCCAAGGCCGAAACCTTCATCAACACCTGTCCAATGCTGCGCCCTGCGACGTCTTTTGGCGGCGTCCATAGCTCGGCCGAGCGCCGCGCCCGTTGGGGCGACGACGTTGACCCCGCTTTTGTCCGTCTGTCCGTGGGATGCGAGCCGGTGGTTGAGCTTTGGCAGGCAATCGATGCCAGCCTGAACGCACTGTAATTACTTTTTGGGCGTGCGCAGCTCGGTGAACACGTAGATCGGCAGCACGACGCTGGCGATCAGCGCGCCCACCCAGACCAGCAGTGTCGCAGCCAGCAGGTTGGAAATTCCGCCAACCGTCAGCCCATTGGTCACCAGATCGGTCACAAGCAGGCCGACAAAGGTCACGATCAACGCGATCCCGCCTTTCAACGAAGGCGCCCTTTTCTCACCCAACTTCAGGATCAGCGGCTCGGCCACCACCTGCACCAGCGTGAATACGATCACCACAACGATGAATGAAATCGGCTTGATTGCAAAACCGGTCAGTAGCAAAGCGGCCAACATTAACCCAATGGCATTGCCCGCCAGCAAGGCCAGAACCGATTTAAGTCTGCGCGTCATCGGCTAATCTCCGTCAATGAATAATATGAAACAGCCTGATAGTATCAGAGATTACGAAACTTGCGAACCAATTTAGCCACCGGTTCTTTTTGACCTGTTGAAATCACGTGATAAAATACCTTCATCATGATCAGCCCTTCCCCCATCCATGAGAGGTGAGATGAGCGACGATCCCTATGCCGCACTTGGCGTGGCCAAAGATGCCAGCGACGCTGAAATCAAAAAAGCGTATCGGCGCATTGCCAAGGAATGCCACCCGGACTTGAAACCCGGGGACGCCGAGGCCGAAGCCAAGTTCAAGGCCGCCGCCGCGGCCTATGATCTGTTGAAAGATCCTGAGACGCGCAAACGCTATGACAATGGTGAGATTGATGCCTCGGGACAGGAACGCCCGCAACAGCAATACTATCGCGATTACGCCGAAGCCGCCGGCAACCCCTATCGCGGGCAGGCGACGGACCCGGACGACATGTCGGACATTTTTGCTGAATTCATGCGGGGTCGCGGCGGATTTGGTGGGCAAGGCGGCCGCGAGTTTCACGCGCCCGGCCACAATCTGAACTTCACGCTTCAGATCAGCTTTCTGGATGCGGTATTCGGCGCCAGCCAGAAACTGACCCTGCCGGATGGGGACCGGATCGAGGTCAAGATACCCGCAGGGATCACAAGCGGTCAGACCATTCGCCTGCGGGGCAAGGGTGCCGCTGGCTATGGTGAGGGGCCGCGCGGCGATGCGCTGGTGACAGTATCAGTCGCGGATCATCCGGTATTCGACCGTCAGGGAAATGACATTCACATCACGCTGCCCATCACGATTGATGAGGCGGTGCTGGGCGGCAAAGTGGCGGCGCCCACGATCGATGGGGGTGTAAACGTGACCGTCCCGGCGGGAACCAGCAGCGGCAGAACCCTGCGCTTGCGGGGTAAGGGCGTGAAGAAGCGCGGCTCGGCCGAACGGGGCGACCAGTTGATCGAGCTGACCATTTCAATGCCCGATCAAATCGATGATGAGTTGAGGCAATTTATGGATTCATGGCGAGAAACCCACCGCTATGACCCACGCAAAGGAATGCCGTCATGACCCGCACCCTGACCGAAGAGGAACTGATCACCGCCGTAGCCCGGCTGACTTCGACCCGATTGACAGAATATCTGGCCGCCGAAATCGTGATCCCCGAACAAACAGATCGCGGATTGGTCTATCACAGCCTCGACGTTGCCCGGCTGGAGTTGGCCTGCGAGTTGCACGACCAATACGAAATGGAGGCAGACGCAGTGTCGATGATGATTTCCCTGATCGACCAGATGCATGGGTTGCGCGCAGAACTTCGAGAGGTCCTGAACGCCGTCGCAGCGCAGCCAGATCCGGTTCGTCAGCAACTGATCAAAGTGATCGGCACCGCGAGATTTGGGTGAGAGAGGCCTAATTGTCGACCAGATATTCTTCGGGAACGAAGAATGTGTAATCTCGGTCGGCAACCGCCTCGTGGCAATCGTGGCAATACGCAACTGCGTTGGCGCGATCCCCCATCGTGTCCCCAAACAATGACCCGTCCGGCATGACCATGATATAGCGCCAGTCAGCCGTAGCAGGGTTGGCGCCCTCGGCCAGTTTCTGCATGACGAACATCGCGCCGGGATGGCTTTTCCCCTCATCCGTAACGGTCACGCTGTCCTTGGCCAGCACAGACCCCACCGGGAGCTTTTCGCCTTCCGTCAGGGTTGCATAATTATACGCCATCCGGTTTGCATAGCTGTTCACAAATCGCCGACCATGGGTTTCAGATATATAGGGCGCATCGTTGTACAGCGGCCAGTTTTGGTAATTCAGAAGCAGATCCAACTGCGCTGCGGCATAGCCGCGTGCCATCCGGCGCTGCAACGAGTCATAAATTTCACGTGCGTCGTCCTTGGTCAGATCAGCCGGATTTTCGATAGCCAGATGAGCATCCTCATCATTTGACTGCGCAACAACATCAGTTACGGCGACGGCCGCACAAGCCAAAACTAAAACAAAACTAAAGTACGGGATTTTCAATCGAAACATCATAGAGATAACCCAACTCGTAACCTGTTATGCCGCAATCGGCACACGGAGCTGAAATACAAGGTAGCCGCCGTGAACGAATTTGCCACATGCCAGCCACCGAACTCACCCTATTGTGCGCAAGTGAGCCTGGTGCATCCACACCTAGCCAATGAAACATATCAAATTTTGCATTCGATAGACAGCGCCCCAAAAATTAATTTTGCGACGCCCTTCTATTCAGCCGCTTATCCGCGGTCGAGACCGGCCTCGGCCTCAATCTGCTTGCGCGATTTACGGGCGCGTTCGGTGGTCGATTTCAGCTGACCGCAGGCCGCCATAATGTCCTCGCCCCGCGTCTTGCGGATGGGCGAGGCATACCCGGCCTGATAGATGATATTGGCAAAAGCCCGAATACGATTGTTCGAGCTGCGCTTATACGGCGCGCCGGGCCATTCGTTGAACGGGATCAGATTGATCTTGGCCGGGATTTTGTGGCGCTTGATATGTTCGATCAAACGATGCGCATCCTCATCGCTGTCATTCACACCATCAAGCATCACGTATTCAAACGTAATCCGTTCCGAATTGGAAACCTTGGGATAGCTGGCCAAAGCCTGCAGCAACTCTTCGATATTCCAGCGTTTGTTGATCGGCACCAGCACATCGCGGACTTCATTGGTCGTCGCGTGGAACGAAATTGCCAGCAGGCAGCCGATTTCCTGCGCGGTACGCGCGATCTCGGGCACCACGCCCGATGTCGACAGGGTAATCCGGCGGCGAGACAGCGAGATACCTTCGGGGTCCATCGCGATTTTCATCGCGTCGCGGACGTTCTCAAAATTGTAAAGAGGCTCGCCCATACCCATCAGAACGATGTTCGACAGCAGGCGGGTTTCGTCCTTGGGCGCACCCGGTACCGGCCACTCGTCAAGATCATCCCGCGCCATCATCACCTGACCTACAATTTCCGCCGCCGTCAGGTTGCGCACCAGTTTCTGCGTGCCTGTATGGCAGAAGGAACAAGTCAGCGTGCAACCGACCTGAGACGAGATACACAGCGTGCCGCGATCGTCCTCGGGAATATAGACCACCTCGACCTCATGGCCGCCAGCAATACGGACCAGATACTTGCGTGTGCCATCCTCGGACACCTGTCGGGTCACAACCTCAGGGATTTCGATCACGAAATGCTCGGCCAGCTGGGTGCGATAGGCTTTGGCCAGATTGGTCATCTCGGCAAAGTCGCGCACACCCCATTGGTAAATCCATTGCCAGATCTGGCCCGTGCGCATCTTGGCCTGTTTTTCAGGCGTGCCGTGTTCGATCAGGGTTTCGCGCAGGCGATCCCGGGTCAACCCGACAAGGTTCACCTTCCCCTCCGGCAATTTGCGGGGGATGGTCATGACGTCTTGAGTGATCGGCGCTTTGGGCGACATAGGTGGGTCTCGAAGATTCTGGCTTGGAATGCGCCTCTATATAGGACTGCGCGCAAAGATCAAAAGAATTCGTCGCGCCTAATTTACAAAACGCAGCAATTCGTCAATCCGCAGGCGCCCCAATTCAATCCGGCAAGAGGTGATACCAATGCCGGTTCCCGACCCACCACCAAAAGACGCGCCGACCGCCTCGCACTGCGCATCACGATACCCGACCCACGCGCTTTGCGCCGCCTCCATCGCAGGCGCCGCGCTTGTCCGTCCGGTCACCTCGTCCAACGCGTTGGCTGCATCCATGGCAAAGCCAAAACTATCGGTCAGCGCGGCCTCAACCCCCGCTTCCATACTGGCAACGCAAGATCCGATTTCGACTTGTGAACTTGCGTTCGTGCACTCCATTGCAGGATCCGCCACAGCCAACGTGGGGGTTAAAACAGCCAGTATCACCAAACGCATGACATACTCCTCGAAGGGTCGTTAGACTAACGCGTTCAGCTTAGCACAGCGACGCCAGAGGTTACAAAAAACCGCGGGGGATCAACCCCGCGGTCATTCGAACTCCTGTGCCGCCCGGACGTTTCCAGGCCAGCCGTATTGGATCACGCACCTGCTGGTGGAATAAAGCAATCCTCGGCGTCCAGCGTTTTGACCGGATCGTTTGGCCCACATTGCTCTCCCGAAACCGGGTATGTCTCAGCGGATTTATCACAAGCGCTCAGCAATACGACGGCGGTCAGCACAAACAGGCCCAAAACTTTCTTCTGCATCGATGCTCTCCTTTTCTCTCTGCTTGAACCGATTAGTTCAGTATTTCAGAGCGCGGAGCATTGACGCAGATCAAATTTATAGATGACGTTAAGTTAAGCTATGAAGGAGGGCGGTCCTATCCTGCGAAACTGGCACCATTTTGCAAGCCGGGCCACTGCCCGAGCGCTGGCGCGCTCAGTTGGTACAGCGTTTCTCGGCGTCGTCTAAAGCGGCTGTGAAGCCCAGCAATGAGAAAGTATCTTTGGTCTGAGTGCCGCGCTCGGACCGGGCGGTCAGCACTGCTTCGGTACCGCTTTTCATGGCAGCGATTACTTTTTGGTCATCACCCTCTGACGCGGGCCAGGCCCATTCGCCTTCGGTGCTGAATTCGAAGCTGTTTCCGTCGATGGATACAGATACGGTCGATCCCGCGGCAAACGGATAGCCCCCGGTGAATGAGACGCGCCCCTTCACATCGGGATCAGGTCTGAACACGACAAACAGCAGGATGTCGCTGCGCCTCACCGAAACAACGCGCCCGCCGCGCGTGTTGACGGTTTCATCCGGCGTTGCAACGCTCCAGCATTCGGTTGGGTCCTCTTCCACAAACACACTCCAGTCGGTGTTTACGGACACTCTATTGGTGCTGTCTGCCTGCTGAGCGGTAGCAGCCGTTGTCATCCCTGCCACGCACAGGCCCGCGATTACGCGGACGAGCTTTGATCCCATCTGTCCAGCCTCCTAGCTCGACCTAATACCTCATACCCACCGGAATGGCTCGCGAACCCTGACGGTTCGTCTGTAAGTTGCGTCTTCCGGTGATTGCCGACATACACACACTATCGCAAGTTTCGCCATAGGCGAAAGGGCGGTTGGCAGTTTTTTGCGCATGTTTAGGAGGGTCCCGATGACGCAGCCTGTAGCAATGACCGAACTATGGCGGGGGCCTTTACTGGAAAGCCTGCATCTGGGACATGCGGTTATCTGTGATGACACAGGTCAGATCGTGCGCAGCTGGGGCGACCCGGAGGCGATAATCTACCCCCGGTCTTCGGCCAAGATGATACAGGCCCTGCCGTTGATTACATCGGGGGCGGCCGCGAAATACGGGCTGAACAGCGAGCATCTGGCATTGGCCTGTGCCTCGCATAACGGCGCGCATATTCACACAGACAGGGTAACGTCCTGGCTGGACCATCTGGGCCTGGCTGAACCCGATTTGCGCTGTGGGCCGCAAGAGCCTCAGGATATGGCGGCGCGCGACGGGCTGATACTTGCCGACGACACGCCCTGTCAGATCCACAACAACTGCTCGGGCAAACATTGCGGGTTTTTGACGGTAGCACAGCATATGGGTGCCGGGCCGGAATATCTTGAAATCGACCACCCGGTTCAACAGGCCTGTTTGTCCGCGCTGGAAGAAACTACCGGCGAAACCAGCCCTGGCTATGGCATCGATGGCTGTTCCGCCCCGAACTTTGCCACCTCGCTGGTGGGGATGGCACGGTCGATGGCGTGGTTTGCCTCGGCGGCGGACCGGTCGGACCGGGCCAGCGATGCGGCACAACACCTGACCGCGGCGATGATCAAACATCCCGAGCTGGTGGCCGGAGAGACGCGCGCCTGTACCGAGCTGATGCGCGCCATGAACGGGCGCGCCGCGATCAAGACCGGGGCCGAGGCCGTATTCATCGCCATCATCCCTGAAAAACGCATGGGCGTCGCGCTGAAGATCACCGATGGCGCCACCCGTGCCAGCGAATGCGCCATTGCTGCCATTCTGGTCAGCCTCGGCGTACTGGAGGCCGATCACCCGGCCACCCGCACCTTTATGAACGCCACGCAATACAGCCGTCGCGGGCTGGAATGTGGCGTGATCCGACCCGCGCCGGGTTTCCCCGGCTAGGGCCGCTACATCTCAATCTCGTGAATCTCGGCCACCTCGACCGAGCCTGACCCGTTTACGACCATGGGGCATCCCTTGGCCATTTCATTGGCGGCGTCGATGCTGTCGGCCTTGATCACGGTAAAGCCGGATACCGGGTTGGCACCGCCATTGTCGACCACACCGCCCGAGCTGACGGTATAGGACTGGCCCACCGGGTTGCCGGGTATTTCTAGTGACGGGCCCATATTCTGAAACCACGCGCCCCAGGCGGCCATGGTTGCTTCGACTTCGGCCGGGTCCGATGGCGTGGTCCCGCCGTGATAGACAAACAGAAACTGTGGCATTTCTTTCCTCCCAGATGAAAACTTATTGCACCAGACCGGCCAGCTTGTTCAGCGTCGAGGTCCAGCCTTTCTCGTGGTTTGCGGCGATCTCGTCATCGCCCAGGTCGCGGTGATCGACCACCAGCCGAGCGCCGCCGCCTGCGGCTTCGATCCGTAGCGTTACATGGCTTTCGGCCCCGCGCTGATCCTGATCGTCATGCCAGCCCCAGGTGAAGCCAACCGAATTGGGCGGATCGACATGGGTCACATGGCCCGAGACCTTGAACCGCTGGCCCTCGCCATTCTGCATGACCGAATACCACGGACCAACGCGCGAAAAATCGAGAGTATGTTCGGGCACATGCACCCCTTCGGGGCCCCACCATTGCAACAGCCGTTCTGCGACACTGATCCACGCAAACAGATCCTCTGGCGGTATCGGGAACGTGCGCTCCAGCTTTAGATCGGCCATGAGGTATCCCTTTCAATAGCATCGCCCAGACGATCCAGACTGCTTTCCCAGAATTGTCGTTTCGAAATGGTCCACTCCGCGATCGCGTACAGACCTTCGGGGCGGATCGAATACATCCGCTGGGTGCCCTGCACCCGTTGCCGAACCAGCCCGGCCTCACGCAAAACCTTCAGGTGGCGCGAGACCGCAGCACCCGACATGCCGCGCCCTTCGATCAGGTCGCCCGCGGGCTGCTCTCCGTCCTGCATCAACTGTTCAACGATGGAAAACCGCGTGGCGTCGGACAATGCGGAGAATGTGGTCAGAAGCGTATTCATGACCACTGTTTAACATTTTTGTTAAATAAAGGGAAGCCCCGGCTTTCAGGCTTGGGCAAATTCCTGCCGCGCATAGCCCTGCAGATACAAAAGCGCGGTCAAATCGCCATGGTTGACGCGCACTTCGCATTGTTCCGCGACCGAAGGCTTTGCATGCAGCGCAACCCCGGTTCCGGCCCGGCCCAACATGCCCAGATCATTTGCCCCGTCACCCACAGCGATCACATCGTTTTCGGACAGGCCCAGACGCGCGGTGATCTGTTCCAAAGCATCAACTTTGGCCTGTCGTCCCAGAATCGGTCGCTGCACATCGCCGGTCAGTTTGCCGTTTTCGGCCAGCAGAGTGTTGGCACGGTTTTCGTCAAACCCCAATTCACTGCCCACCTTGGCAGTAAACGCCGTGAACCCGCCCGAGACCAGTGCCGCATAGCCGCCATTGGCGCGCATCGTCGCGACCAGCTCCTTCCCACCGGGCATCAAGGTGATGCGTTCGGCCAGAACCTTGCCGATCACGGCCTCATCCAACCCTTTCAGCAACCCGACCCGTTCGGTCAGCGCGCCTTCGAAATCCAATTCGCCATTCATTGCGCGGGCGGTGATGTCCTTGACGCGGTCGCCGACCCCGGCCTCATCCGCCAGTTCGTCGATGCATTCCTGCTGGATCATGGTGCTGTCCATATCCGCCAACAGCATCTTTTTGCGCCGCCCCTCGGCAGGCTGCACGATCAGGTCAACGCCAAGCTTCTGCAAATCACCCCAGACATCCCATTGGTTGCCCGGAAGTTCCTGCAGCGCGAACTCAGCCGCCTCATCCGGGCTGAGCCAGATGATCTCGGCCCCGCCCCAGGCATTCCGCAACGACTCGACCAGCGCCAAATCCAGCGTTCGCGTTTCGGGATTGGTCAACAGGGTGGCAACATACATAGTCTATCTCCGACGAATTCACCTGCGATTAACGCAGATAGCCCCCGATCGCCAGAAGACAGTTTGTCCGCAGCAACCTCTGGCACATCATGCGGACCGAACGGCGACCGATTGCGCCATTCAGGGCTTTACCAGCACGCCATTCCAAGACAGATTCGCCAGGACTGGACAGAAAGGAACTCGGTAAATGGGCAACCTGCTTTACGATCGCTTGTTTGGCATTCACGCGGGCAAAGAAACGCCTTTCCTGCATCTGCCCAACGGTCAGGTGCTGACCCATTCTGATTTCCTGGACATGGCATCTCGGTTGGCCAATACCCTAATCGGCTTTGAGCTCGAACCCGGACAACGAGTTGCGGTTCAGGTGGAAAAGTCGCCCGAAGCGCTTGCGCTGTTTGCTGCTTGTGTGCAGACCGGTCTGGTTTTTCTGCCACTCAACACTGCCTATACGGTCAGCGAACTGAGCTATTTCATCGAAAACAGCGGCGCTGCGCTGGTGGTCTGCGATGATGTAAATAGGGCTGGTTTGGCACCCGCCGCCGCCGCCCAGAAGGCACGGCTTGAAACGCTAAACGCTGATGGATCCGGCAGCCTGATGCGGCGTGCGCTGGGTATGCTGCCTGCTTTCGAGCCGGTCAACCGCACCGAGGATGATCTGGCCGCCTTCCTGTACACGTCCGGCACGACCGGCCGATCCAAGGGCGCGATATTGTCACAGGCCAATCTGCTGTCGAATGCCGAAACATTGGTACGGGAATGGCGGTTTACCGACGATGATGTGTTGCTGCATGCTCTGCCAATCTTTCACACTCATGGGCTGTTCGTGGCAACCAACGTGGTACTGGCTTCGGGCGGGTCGATGATCTTTCTGCCGAAATTCGATCTGGATGAGGTACTGCGGCATTTGCCTGATGCAACCGCGATGATGGGGGTTCCGACCTTCTACACCCGTCTGTTGGATGACGACCGGTTCACCGGCGATCTGGCATGTCATATGCGGCTGTTCATCTCGGGTTCGGCGCCAATGCTGGCCGAAACGCATCAGCAGTTTGAGGCCCGCACCGGGCACCGCATTCTTGAACGCTACGGTATGACCGAGACCAACATGAACACCTCGAACCCCTATGACGGTGAACGCCGCGCCGGATCCGTGGGGTTCCCCTTGCCGGGCGTTGAGCTCAAAGTGACCGACTCTGAGACGGGTGAAACCTTGCCACAGGGTGAAATCGGCATGATCGAGGTGCGTGGCCCCAACGTCTTTCAGGGCTATTGGGAAATGCCCGAGAAGACCGCAGCAGAGTTGCGCGAGGACGGGTTCTTTATCACCGGCGACCTTGGACGTGTGGACGCGGACGGCTATGTCCATATCGTCGGACGCGGCAAGGACCTGATCATCTCGGGCGGGTACAACATCTATCCCAAAGAGGTCGAACTGGTGCTGGACGACCAGCTCGGTGTTCTGGAAAGCGCAGTTATCGGCGTGCCCCATCCGGATTTCGGCGAAACCGTGTTGGGCCTGTTGGTAGCCGAACCAAACAAGTCGCCCGACCTCGAGGCCATCATGGCAAGCGCGCAGACCCAACTGGCGCGATTCAAACATCCCCGCAAGCTGATCGTGCTGAACGAATTGCCGCGCAATACGATGGGCAAAGTGCAAAAAAACGCGCTACGCGAAGCTTACAAAGACCTGTTTACCGAAGACTAGGTCTCAGCGGCGCGCGCCCCTGTGCGGTCAGCAACCAGCAATCACGGCCCTCGAACACGGCAGTGGCCAACGGATGACCATAGCCCGCGCCCGCATCCAAATTGATCCGATTGCCGCAATGTTCCGCCGTATCCACAGGGGTGTGACCATGCACGATCAGCCAGGGGTGCGGGCCAGATTCAACCAAAAATTCCTGCCGTATCCAAACCAGGTCATCTTCGGATTGCTGCGACAGTGGAAGACCGGGCCTGATGCCAGCGTGGACGAACAGCAGCTCATCCTCTTGATGGTAAACTGGCAAAGCGTTGATGAAATCCAGATGTGCTGGCGGTACGGCAGCACAGGCCCGTTCATGGACCTGATAGATGCGGTCATTGTCCGTGACTTCCACCCCGTAGGAGGCCAGCGTTTCCCGACCACCCAGCCGTGGGTTCAGCCAGCTCAGCGTGACGGGCAGTTGCTTATCTGCAATTTCGCGCTCTTGCACGAAGCGAGCCATCATACGGTCGTGGTTGCCCTTGACCATGACCCAGTTGCGCCCCGCCTTCTGGCCTTCGATCAGCAGGTCCAGCACGGCGCGGCTGTTCGGGCCCCGGTCGACATAGTCACCCAGAAACACAATCTTTGCATCTGGCCCGCCATCGGCCTCGATCCGCGACAGCGCAACCTGCAGCATGCCGAGCTGGCCGTGGATGTCACCGATTGCATAAATTGGCGAGGACATGGAAAACCCTAAATCAACAGGAACACCCTGCTTGTGACGCGTCTTGGCGGCCAGGAAAAGAAAATACCCACGCCTTGGAAGACGCGGGTATGAAGTGTCTCAGATATTCAACACCGCCTCAGGCAACGTCGAACTCCAGCGGTTTGATTTGCGTGAACAGGCCGGTTTCGGCCAGCTTTGCCCGCGCTTCGGCTGGTACGGGTTCATCAACATAAAGCAAGGCAATCGCCTCCCCCCCTGCCTCGGTGCGTCCGAGGGTAAAGTTCGCGATATTGACGCTGTGCTCACCCATGGCCTGACCTAACGCACCGATGATACCCGGCACATCTTCGTTCGTGGTATAGAGCATGTGCGCGCCCACCTCGGCGTCGATATTGATGCCTTTGATCTGAATGAAGCGCGGCTTGCCATCGCTGAACACGGTTCCGCCGATCGAACGCTCGCGTTTCTCGGTCACGACGGTCACCTTGATATAGCCCTCGAAGGCGCCAGACTTGTCCTGATTGGTGGTCGAAATCTGAATACCACGTTCCTTGGCCACAACCGGGGCCGAAACCATGTTCACCTCGGGATTGAACTTCTTCATGATCCCGGCAACAGCCGAGCAGTTCAAAGCGGCAAGGTTCATTTCCGACGCAACACCATCATAGAGGATGTTGATCGCCTTGATCGGCTCATCCGTCATCTGACCGATGAAACCGCCCAGATGCCCGGCCAGTTTGATCCAGGGCCCCATGACCTTGGCCTCTTCCGCCGTCACGCTGGGCATGTTCAGCGCGTTTTCCACCGCGCCGGTCAGCAGATAGTTCGAGATCTGCTCGGCCACCTGCAGCGCCACGTTTTCCTGCGCCTCGGTCGTGGCGGCACCCAGATGCGGGGTGCAGACGACATTGGGCAGGTTGAACAGCGCGTTGTCCTTGGCCGGTTCTTCGCTGAACACGTCAAAGGCGGCACCGGCAACGTGACCGGATTGCAGAGCCTCGGCCAGCGCCTCTTCATCGACCAGACCGCCGCGGGCACAGTTGACGATGCGCACGCCAGGCTTGGTCTTGGCCAGATTTTCGCGGCTGAGAATGTTGCGAGTCTGATCGGTCAGCGGCACATGCAAGGTGATGAAATCGGCACGCGACAGCAGCTCATCCAGTTCAACCTTTTCAACACCCATCTTGGCGGCTTTCTCTTCGCCCAGATAGGGATCATAGGCGACAACCTTCATTTTCAGGCCCAGGGCGCGTTCGCAGACGATCCCGCCAATATTGCCCGCACCAATGACGCCCAAGGTTTTGTTGGTCAGCTCGATCCCCATGAACTTAGACTTTTCCCATTTGCCCGCATGGGTCGAAGTGCTGGCCTCGGGGATCTGCCGCGCCACGGCGAACATCATCGCAATCGCGTGCTCGGCTGTGGTGATCATGTTGCCAAAGGGCGTGTTCATCACGATGACGCCCTTCTTGCTGGCGGCATCCTTGTCGACATTGTCGGTGCCGATGCCGGCGCGACCTATGACTTTCAGCTTGTCCGCATGTTCCAGCAAGGTCGGCGTGACCTTGGTGGCCGAGCGGATGGCAAGGCCGTCATATTGGCCAATCACTTCGGCCAGTTTATCTTTGTCCTTGCCCAGATCGGGCATGAAATCCACGTCGATGCCGCGGTCGCGGAAAATCTGAACAGCGGTTTCACTGAGTTTGTCAGAAACGAGTACTTTGGGAGCCATGTCTGTGGTCCTTGAATGTAATGAGATGTCCGGGCCTGAGGCGGCCCGGTGAAGATTGGGAAAGATCAGGCGGCTTCAGTTTGTGCTGCGAGCTCAGCCTCGAAGGCCCAGGCTAGCCAGGGCAACATCGCTTCGATATCCGAAGTTTCGACCGTGCCGCCGCACCAGATACGCAGGCCCGCAGGTGCGTCGCGATAAGCCCCGATATCCAACGCGATATTCTCGGCCTCCAACCGCTTTGCAACGGCCTTGGCAAAGGCTGCGCCGTCCCGGATGCGCGCATCGGTGAATTTCAGACAGACAGACGTATTCGACTGCGTCGCCGGGTCGTCAGCCAGGTTAGCGATCCAGCCATTCTGCTCGCAGAACGCATGCACCGCACCGGCATTCGCATCGGCCCGGCCAATCAATCCCTGCAGACCACCAACTGAGCGCGCCCAATCCAATGCGAACAGATAGTCCTCAACCGCCAGCATCGACGGGGTGTTGATCGTGGCGCCAGTAAAGATACCATCGATCAGCTTACCGCCCTTGGTCAGGCGGAAAATCTTGGGCAATGGCCATGCGGGGGTATAGCTTTCAAGCCGCTCCACAGCGCGCGGGGAAAGGATCAGCATCCCATGCGCCGCCTCTCCGCCCAGAACTTTCTGCCAGCTAAACGTGGTCACATCCAACTTGTCCCACGGCAGGTCCATCGCGAAGGCCGCCGAAGTCGCATCGCAGATCGTCAAACCCTGACGGTCATCCGCGATCCAGTCACCGTTTGGCACCCGCACGCCCGAAGTCGTGCCGTTCCATGTAAAGACCACGTCATGGAAGAAGTCGACCGAGGCCAGATCGATGATCTGCCCATAATCGGCTGTTTTCACTTCGGCGTCGATTTTTAGCTGCTTGACCACATCCGTGATCCATCCCGCGCCAAAACTTTCCCAGGCCAGCATCTCGACCTTGCGTTCACCCAACAGCGACCACAGCGCCATCTCAACCGCGCCGGTGTCAGACGCGGGAACGATGCCGATCTTGTAATCTGCTGGAATGCCCAGCACTTCACGCGTACCTTCGATGGCCGCTTTCAGCTTGTCCTTGCCAACAGCAGCGCGATGCGAACGGCCAAGCGCTGCGTCAGCCAGTTTGGTCAGGTCAAATGTGGGGGGTTTGGCGCAGGGGCCCGAGGAAAAGCGCGGATTTGCCGGCCGCATTTCAGGTTTGCGCACGGCGTCATGCGACGCCGGTTGTTCGATAGTCATGTGTATTACCCTTCCAGATACACGCCCCTCGTTGGGGAGGGGTGTCCCACGGACAGAGCTAGGGTGCAGACGCAGCATCAACAAGCGAAAAAGACCCATCAGAAATCAAAAACGACAGGTTTTTATGCGCAAGTTGGGGGAGCGCGTTTCCGATAGGCGCAATTTCGTCACCGGCACAGCGCATCGTCCTTGTTGCCTATCAGGTCAACCGAACGGCTTCACCCGTTGCCAGCGCCTGTTGTGCCGCCAACCCCATACGAACGGACCACAGCCCATCCTGCAGCGTCACATCCGGCGCAGCCCGCTCGCCTCGAACAAGCGCCAGGAACCCCTGATGCTGGTAATAGGTCGAGCCATTGTGGTCCCCGGCGGCCAGCAGGCGCGGATCGACGGGGATGTCCTGTGACACCGGCCCCTTCGGATTACGCGGGCTGACAATCACCTGCGGCACCGGCGGCTCACCCAGATGATCGGGCCAAAAGCGCCCCGGCCCCGGCACCAGCGCCTCGATCTTGGCCAGTTGTCCTGTGGCCGAGATTTCCTCTTGGTACCGCGATCCTTCGGCGAACATGCACAGTTCCAGCATCGCCCGCGTGCCGTTGGCGAAATCAACCAGAACATAACCGTGATCCAGAATATCCGGCGTTTCCCCATCATAGCTTTCGTCCAGATGGTTTACCGCCTGCCCACCGCTGGCGGTGATCCGCACCGGATCGGACCCAAGGATCAGCCGCATCAGGTCGAAGAAATGGCAGCATTTCTCGACAAATGTGCCGCCGGTATTGCGGTTGAACCGGTTCCAGTTGCCGACCTTTTCCAGAAAGGGAAATCGATGTTCTCGGATCGTCAGCATCTGCACCCCGCCGGTGGATTGGAGCCCTTTGATCAAAGCGGCAATCGGAGGCATATAGCGATATTCCATCGCCACCCAGATTGGATGGGGATAGTCACGCTGCACCGTTTCCAGCCGCGCCGCATCCTGCGGATCGGTAAAAAGCGGCTTTTCCACCAACAGGGGCAGTGGGCGCATCGCCGCAATGTCGCAGATCTGATCCACATGCAGGTGGTTCGGGCTGGCGATGACCAGGCAATCCAGATCCTCGACCGCCAGAAGATCAGCCACCGACCCCACCATCACAGCCTCGGGCGCGATCTCTTGCGCGGCGTGGGCCATCTGCGGGTCGGGCTCATAGATTGCCGCCACGCGCGTGCCATCCAGCAGAGCGATATTATGCAGGTGCTCCTGCCCCATCATGCCGCATCCGATCAGCCCGTAATTGATGGTCCGGGTCATGCGCGTTTCCTTTTACTTCAAGCGTTGAACATAGGTGGCCCGATCCGGATCGAACCAAGTTTTAGAGAATTCGACGGGTTCGACCTGTTCTGACCAGCTGAACCGCTCGATATACCCGACCGTCTGCCCGAAGGGCTTGGTAAAGCCCGTCGGTGTCCAATCGGGCAGCGCGGCGATTGAAACCCTGTCTACGGCCCGCGTGATCCAGAACCCCAACTGCTGCTGATAATAGCGATACAGCGAGTCAGACAGCAGGTTGCCGTCGATCAAACCCACTGATTCGTCGAGCCATATCTCTTCGACCGCGATGATTGTGTCATTCAAATAGCGCATCCGGCGCACGCGCGACCCCATGGCCGCGGCTCCGAACCCGGGCAGATTGGCAGGCTTTTCCAGATGATCGACCGACAGGATATCCGCGCTTGGCAAACCGCCCCCTTCGGGCAGCTCAAGCCGGAACATCGCATAGACGCTGTTCTGCGTTCCGGTCTCACGGATGTAATTGCCCGAGCCCTGAATGCGTTCCAACATCCCTTTTTTCTCAAGCTCGGACAGCGATTTTCGCAGGGTTCCGACCGAGACATTCAGGTCCGCCGCCATGTCCCGTTCCGGCGGTAGACGCTCACCGTCAATCAGACGGCCGGCCGCAATATCGCGGATCAGCAGTTCTGCAATCTGAACATATATCGGAAGGGCATTGGGGTTTCGGCTTGTGGGGGGCACGTCGGGGCGCTTCGATTGGTCACAGGAAAAATTGATACACTATTGATCTACATCAATGTGATTGCTACGCAAGAGAAAAAGCAAATCCATTGCGGAGACCGACTCAGATGACGATCGTCCCAATCACCTCCCCCGATCTGAATGCGGCCGAGGTCTCGTGGTTTTCGGCTCTGTGTTCGGATGACTATCAGTTTCTGGGGATGCCCGATGGCGATCTGCGGTCCAGCTGGGACCATTGTTCCGCCATCGTGAAAGAGGCCGAGGCACAGGGGTTTCGCAACATCCTGTGCCCGTCATCCTATCAGGTCGGTCAGGACACGCTCAGCTTTGTTGCTGGATGCGCACCGATCACCGACAAGATCAACCTGCTGGCCGCGGTGCGTTGCGGTGAAATGCAGCCCATCATGCTGGCCCGCACCATCGCGACGCTGGATCACATGTTGCGGGGGCGTTTGACGGTCAACATCATCTCGTCCGATTTCCCTGGTGAAAAGGCAGACAGCGCGTTCCGTTATCAACGCTCGCGCGAAGTCGTCGAAATCCTGAAACAGGCTTGGACGCGGGATGAGATCAACCATGCGGGCGAGGTCTATAATTTCTCGGGCCTGACCACCGATCCAGCCAAACCCTATCAGACCGGCGGACCACTGTTGTATTTCGGCGGCTATTCCCCATCTGCGCTCGAACTGTGCGGAGAGCATTGCGATGTCTACCTGATGTGGCCAGAAACCGAGGATCAACTGGCCGGGCGGATGCAGGCGGTTCATGCGGTAGCCGAGAATTACAACCGGACTCTGGATTACGGCTTGCGCGTTCACATGATCGTTCGCGATACCGAGACCGAAGCGCAGGAATACGCTGATTACATCGTATCCAAGCTGGACGACGAATACGGTCGCGCCATCCGCGAACGGGCGCTGGATTCCACCTCGCTGGGTGTGGCGCATCAGGCCAAAAACCGCGATCTGGCGGATGAATACGGCTATGTCGAACCTGGTCTCTGGACAGGCGTGGGCCGGGCGCGGTCTGGCTGCGGCGCAGCGCTTGTGGGCTCCACCGATCAGGTCATGACCAAGATTGAAAACTATCAAAAGATGGGCATCCGCGCCTTCATCTTCTCGGGCTATCCACATCTGGACGAGGCCCGCCATTTCGGTGCCCGCGTGATGCCCAACCTGAAAACCTGCTCGCTTCCCGAGGAATACGGACGCGTGCCCAAAACCATCCCAGCCACCCCGCTGGGCAACGGAGTTCGCCGCTAATGCAACGTGTAAAGCTTTCAGACACGCTGGAAATGAGCCGCCTGGTATACGGCATGTGGCGCTTGGGTGATGACAGTGACACCTCGGCGGATCATGTCGAAGCCAAGATACAAGCCTGCCTGGATCAGGGCATCACCACATTCGATCAGGCCGACATCTATGGCGGTTACGCAGCCGAGGCGGTTTTGGGCAACGCCCTGCGCGCCAACCCGGCGCTGCGCGCGCGGATGGAGATCGTCACCAAATGCGACATCGTTGCGCCGATGGGCCGATACGCAGACGCCATGGTCAAATATTATGACACATCGCGCGCGCATATCCTGAAATCGGTTGAAACCTCGCTGTCCGAAATGGCAATCGACCATGTCGACCTGCTCCTGATCCACCGCCCTGATCCCTTCATGGACCACCATGAGACCGGCGCAGCGCTGGACGAGGTCGTGGCCAGCGGCAAAGTGGGCGCGGTTGGCGTATCGAATTTCCGCCCGTGGGACTGGACGCTTCTGCAATCAGCGATGAAGACCCAACTGGTCACCAACCAGGTCGAGATCTCGCTGGGCGAAATCCGCCCCTTCACCAATGGCGACCTAGCGTTTCATCAACAGCATGGGCAGCCGGTGATGGCGTGGTCGCCGCTGGGCGGCGGACTGCTGATGGCCGGGAACCCTCCGGTCGGCGTGGTCGCGGATGAGATCGCCGCCGAATTCGGAGTGGACCGGGCCGCAGTGGCCGTGGCCTTCCTTCTGGCACATCCTGCAGGCATCCTGCCGGTGCTAGGCACCAACAATCTGGGCCGGATCAAACAGATTTCGGACGCCTTGAAAGTCAATCTGGATCGCGAGAGTTGGTACCGCCTTTATGAGGCGGCACTGGGCCATGAGGTACCATGATGAATGCAATGTCACAGGACATGAACCATACTTTCATCCCACACAAGGATGACACCCGAACCCTGCGCGATGCGTTTGGCCGCTTTGCCACCGGAGTTACCATCGTCACCTGCAACAGCACGGACGGCCCGGTCTGCATCACCGCCAACAGTTTTTCGTCCCTATCGCTGGACCCGCCCCTGATCATGTGGGCCGGCGACCGCAACTCGCGCCGCTTCCCCTATTTCCACAAGGCGCGCCATTTCAGCGTTCATGTATTGTCCTCTGAACAGGCCGAGCTGTGTTTCGGCTGCTCGAAAAACGCCTTTGCGCTGCGGGACATCGCCCACGGGCATTGCTCGAATGGCACCCCTCTGCTGCCGGATTGTCTGGCACGGTTTGAATGTGAACAACACGCTTATCACGACGCAGGCGATCATGTGATCGTGGTGGGCAAAGTCCTGAAGGCCAGCATAAGCGATGGAGACGCGCTGACCTTCTATGCCGGAAAACTCGGCCAATTCGCGCAGTCCTAAGCGCGCTCTGACGACCGCGGGACCAACCCGCGGCTGACATAGGGAGGAAACGCATGGGCGGACTGGCAACGATGCTGGCGCCGATTGCATTCGTGAACGAAACCGTGCTGCGATTGGGCCGCGCGGTTGGCGTCGTTGCGATTGCATTCATGGTGACCGCAATCCTGATTCAGGTATTCTTCCGATATGTGCTGGGCAACGCACTGCCCTGGCCGGATGAGGCCGCCCGGTTCTGCATGCTCTGGATGACGGGTCTGATGGCCCCGACCGCATTTCGCCGCGGCGGGTTCGTGGCCATCGACATGGTGCCCCTGATGCTTCCGCGCGTTTTGGGACAGGTACTGATGCTCGCGCTGCTGTTCGTGTCACTGGCGGTGCTGCTGGTCGCGGTAAAGATCGGCTGGTCCGAAGTGACCGGGTTCGGGGGCAAATTCGCAACCGCCGCTTTGTATATTCCCACCTCATTTGGCTTTGACGAATGGTACCGCGTCCCGCGCAGCTGGATGATGGCCTCGCTGCTGGTGGGGGTGGCCCTTCTGATCGTAGTAAATGTCGAGCTGATCCTGCGCGCGATTGTCTCGCTATTGGGGGGCGCAGACCTGCTGCCTGAAATTGCCGACGCACCGGTGGGGGCTGAATAGATGTTGATTTGGTTCCTGCCCACTTTCCTTGTCTTTCTGATGATCGGCCTGCCGGTCTTTTTCGCCCTTTTGGCCGCCCCGGGTATCCTGCTGTGGCTGAATGGCCAATCCAATGACATCACCCTGCTGTACCGCAATGTCTATAACGGCATGGACAGCTTTCCCCTGATGGCAATCCCTTTCTTCATGCTGGCCGGAGAGCTAATGAACCGCGGCGGGATAACCATCCGTCTGGTGGAATTCAGCCAAGCCTTGATGGGCCATTTTCGCGGCGGGTTGGCGCATGTGAACGTGCTCAGCTCGATCCTGTTTGCGGGACTTTCAGGCTCTGCCGTGGCGGATACATCAGCGCTGGGTTCAATGCTGATCCCGGCGATGGAGAAGCAGGGCTATACCCGCAAATTCGCTGCGGCGATCACTGCGGCCAGTTCCGTCATAGGCCCGATCATCCCGCCTTCTGGCATCATGATCATCTATGCCTATGTCATGGGCGAAAGCGTTGCGGCGCTGTTTCTGGCCGGGATCGTGCCGGGCGTAATGGTTGGCGTTGGCCTGATGCTGATGATCAAATTCATGGCCGACAAGTATGATTTTCCCGTTGCCAGCCGCAAATACACATGGGGTGAACGGGGTCAGGCCAGCCTCAAGGCGTTCTTTCCGCTGCTGACTCCGGTGATCATTCTGGGTGGTATTCTGGGCGGTATCTTTACACCTACCGAAGCCGCAGCGGTGGCCGTCGGCTATGCCTTTCTGATCGGCTTTTTCATCCTGCGCACCCTGACGCTCAAAGAAGTGCCTGAGATCCTCAGCAATGCCGGCCTGACCTCCGCCGTCGTTCTGCTGCTGGTGGGGGCGGCGATGGCGTTCAAAACTGTGGTCAGCCTCAGCCATGCGCCAGAACAGCTGGCCTCGCTGATCCTCAGCCTGTCGGAAAACCCGCTGATCCTGCTGTTTCTGATCAACCTGCTCTTGTTCGTTGTCGGCATGTTTCTGGATGCCGGGCCTGCGATCATCATTCTTGGGCCGATCCTGGGACCGATCTTTACCAGCCTCGGCGTCGACCCGATCCACTTTGCCATCATCATGAGCGTCAATTTGACCGTTGGTCTGGCCACACCGCCCATGGGGCTGGTGCTGTTCGTGGCCGCCGCCGTGTCGCGCGAAAAGGTTGAAACCATTGCCAAAGCGATCCTGCCGTTTCTGGCCGTTGAAATCATCGTGATCTTTCTGATCACTTACATCCCCGCATTATCCATGACGATCCCGAGGATAACGGGATTTGCCAACTAACTGAGTTCCACAGGGAGGAAACGCATGCTCAGAACCTTTATCAAAACCGCAGCGGTGGCCACGTCGCTGGTCGCCGCATCAGCCATCGCGGCCACGGCAGCGGATTATACGCTGCGCGCCACGGCCAACTCGAACGAAAATGACGAGGATTATGACGGTCTAATCGTTTTCAAGAACTATGTCGAAGCCGCTTCGAACGGCGCGATCGAGGTCGAGCTGTTCATCGGTACGCAGCTGTGTTCGAACGGCGCGGAATGCCTGCAGGGTGTGGCCGATGGAACCATCGACATCTATATCTCGACCTCGGGCGGGGCGTCAGGCATCTTTCCCTATGTCCAGGTCCTCGACCTACCCTACCTTATGGCGGATGACCGGATTGCCGAGCATGTTCTATCCGGCGATTTCACCCGCACCATGCGCGACATGGCGCTTGAGGATTCCGGCGGCGCGATCCGTCTGATGACCATCGGCAACACTGGTGGCTGGCGCAACTTTGCCAACACCCAGCGTCGCGTGGCTGAACCAGCTGATATGGAAGGGTTGAAAATCCGCACCGTGGTCGCTGACCTGCCACAAGAGCTGGTTAAAGCCTTGGGTGCATCGCCCACCCCGATCCCGTGGCCGGAACTGTTCACCAGCTTTCAAACCGGTGTGGTTGAAGGGTCCAAGAACGGCATCACCGACATCATGGGCATGAAATTCCCCGATGCAGGCCTGCAATATGTCACCCTGGACGGCCATGCCTATATGGGCGCTCTGTGGTGGATGAATAACGCCAAGTTCCAGGAGATGCCCGAAGACATGCGCCGTGTCGTGGTCGATGGGTTCTATGCGCTGCAGCAGGCCACCTTTGCCTCACCCAAGCGCAAGTCGATCCAGGCCTATGAGGATTTCGTCGCCGGTGGCGGTGATCTGTACGTGCCGACCCCCGAGCAGAAAGCCGCGTTCAAAGAGGCGGCAACCCCGGTCTACGAGTGGTTCCAAACCAACGTCGGTCGTGGTGATGAGGTCTTCACCGCGCTCACCGAAGCCGTTGCAGCGGCCGAGGCAGACGTCAACGCATCGCGTGACGCGGACCTGAACTAAGCCATTTAGGGTCGGGCGTTTGGCCCGACCCTCACCGAAACGGGTACATCCACCCTTTATAGTCGTTGACCAGAACATGGGCTCTTTCAATCTGCTCCTGCGACATTTTCTTGACCACTTCCTCAAGGCTGATTGCCGCGTCGGGATCGCCGCCAATGGCGCTGAGCGTGTACCACATGTAAGCCCGCACAAGATCGGGCGCAGGCATGCCCAGACCCAGTTCGTAATACCAGCCGATCCCCGATTGTGCGCCCGGATGCCCCTTCATCGATGCGCGCAGATACCATTCAAAGGCCCGTTCATAATCCTGCTCGACTCCAAGACCCAACCCGTACATCACGCCGATCAATTCCTCGGCCTCGGCATTGCCGGATCGGGCGGCGGGCAGCAGTTCCTCGCGCGCGGCCTCGAACGCGCCGGCCTCCATCATGTCACGCGCCTGTTCCAGCTCGGCCAGCGCAGGGGTCGCAAGCATACACAGGGCAAATATAATCTGGCGCATGGGATTGCTTTCCTTTTTGCCGGCGCGGCCGCAGCGCAAGAGCTGCCACGCCCGCTGACCGATGATGATTTCCTGTCCTTTGATATGGAACAGGCAGCCATCGGTCATCAACTGTTTTACGATCCAATCCTGTCGGGCAATCAAAACATCGCCTGCGCCCATTGCCACCATCCCGATTTCGGAACATCCGACGGCCTGTCGCTGGGTATTGGCGAAGGCGGTCAGGGGTTAGGCCCCGATCGCACGCCGGGCACTGGGTCCGACAAAATCCGCAAGCGTATTCCCCGAAATTCGCCCGGCCTTTGGAACCTCGGGGCAAAGGACATCCATACTGTTTTCCATGACGGACGACTGAGTATCTCGGATGTCTATGGCAACGGCTTCAACTCTCCGGCGCAGGAATGGTTGCCCGCGGGATTGAATTCTCTGCTGGCCGCGCAGGCGCTGTTCCCGCTGACCTCGCAGTTTGAGATGGCAGGAAATGTGGCTGAAAACGAGGTGACCGGCGCGGTACATGACCGGATAGACAAGGGCTGGCCGATCCTTGCCAAGCGTGTGCGCACCGACCCCGCCTACGGTCCGGCCATGATCGCAGCCTTCCCTGAAGTCGAGACATCCGAAGACATAACCATCACCCAGATCGCCAATGCTCTGGCCGCCTTCATGGCTATCGAATGGCGCAGTATCGACAGCCCTTTTGATCATTATCTGGCAGGGAACACCGATGCGCTGTCACCGGTTCAGAAGGCTGGGATGACCCTTTTCTATGGCAAGGCGCAATGCTCCACCTGCCACGCCGGGCCCCTAATGTCGGATCAGAAGTTCCACGCGCTGGCCTTGCCGCCCTTTGGCCCGGGCCGCACCCGGCAATGGGATCCCAATGTCCGCGATGTTGGCCGCATGGGCGAAAGTGATCGGCTTGAGGATGCCTACCGCTTTCGAACGCCGATGCTGCGCAATGTCGCTCTAACCGCACCATACGGCCATAACGGGGCCTTTCCCGATCTCGACAGCGTGATCCGCCATCACCTCAACCCTGAACGCAGCCTGTCGCGTTGGACCCGTGACATGGCCGCCCTGCCCGAAATTCCGTGGCTGGAACAGATTGATTTCGCGGTATGGGGCGATCAGTTCGAAATGGCGCGCCTACGCAGCCGGATCGACATCCCAGAGATTGACCTGACAGATGCAGAAATCACCAGTCTTGTGGAATTCCTGCATGGTCTGACCGGGACCAGCATCAAGACGCCGCCATTTGGGATTCCTGGCAATTTCATCCCATAAGATCAGCCCCTGGCCATTGCGGGGGCTGATCTGGTTGTCGTCTGTTTACTCTGCGGCTTCTTCGTAAGCGTCCATTG